>JBBRHE010000185.1:0-7352 GCA_038223165.1 Tepidisphaerales bacterium | reverse complement strand
CGCATCGGTCGGCCCAGCGGGACGCGACCTTAGACGATTTTAGACGTACACCTGTGAACCTCAGCATTACCCTCGAACAACCTGATAAGAAGCTGGCCCTCTTTGGCTCGGCTGACAAGTACCTCCGCCTCATTCGCGATGCGTTTGGCGTGCAGGTCGTCAGCCGGAACGATGAGATCCGGCTGTCCGGTGAGCCCCACCAGGTCTCCAAGGCCGCTTCTGTGCTTGACCAGATGCAGCGGCGGTTGCGCAAACAGGACTGGTTGACGCCCGAAGACGTCGGTGGCGCGATCAGTAAAGCCAACGAGGCCGAGCGCGAGCGGACCGCCGACGAGATCGACGTCTACGCCAAGGGCCACGCCGTCAAGCCCAAGACGCCCGGCCAGGCAAAGTACATCGAGGCCATTCTCAACCACGACCTGACGATCTGCACCGGCCCGGCAGGCACGGGCAAGACGTACCTCGCGGTCGCGGTTGCGGCGTCGTTCCTCAAGCAGGGCAAGTGCAAGAAGATCATCCTCGTCCGCCCCGCCGTCGAAGCGGGGGAAAAGCTGGGTTTCCTGCCAGGCGACTTGCAGGCCAAGGTCAACCCCTACCTGCGACCGTTGTTCGACGCGCTTCACGACATGATGGACGTCGAGCAGGTCAAGCGGTTCATGATGAACGACGTGATCGAGGTGGTCCCGCTTGCCTTCATGCGCGGCCGAACCCTCAACGAAGCGGTCATCATCCTCGATGAAGCCCAGAACACGACGGTCAGCCAGATGCTGATGTTCCTGACTCGCCTGGGCTACGAAAGCCGCATGATCGTCGTCGGTGACGCCACACAATTGGATTTACCGAACGGAACTCGCAGCGGACTGGTCGACGCGCTAGAAAAACTTCGAGATGTTCCAGGAATTGCTCGAGTCCAACTGGATAAAGCCGACATCGTAAGACATCGGCTCGTGCAGAATATCGTCCTGGCGTACGAAGAGTACGACCGGATCGCCGACGTGGACGAGTATGACGAGGACGACCCGCGTCGGTAAGCGATCGACGCATCGATCTGAATCAATTTTGGACCGGCTGAGTTTTTGACGGCTCCTCGCAACGAAGTAGGAAAATGTTCTGGAACTCTAAATCGCGAGCCCGCCGCACGGAGATTCGAAAGAATCGCCCGGACGCGGATCGCACGGTCATCACGTTCCTGAAAGAACGCGGCGCGCTGCCCGCGGTCGTGATCGCGATTCTGTTCTTCCTCTGCACGTCGGCGATCATCCTGTTGCGCGACGAGGTCGTTCGCTGGCGACCTGGTCAGGCGGTGCCGTACGACATCGTGAGTCGTGTGGACTTCACGTTCAGCGACCCGGACGTGCTCGTCCAGAAGCGTCGCGAGGCGCGCGACACCACGCCACGTATCTACAAATCCAACGGCGATGTCTGGACACCGCTGCAGGAAGCCTTGATGTCCCTGCCCGACCGCGTGCAAGGTGACAGCGCCGCTGCGTTGCCGGTGGCGCTGAAAGACATCCTGGGTGAAGGTGACATCACACTGCTTCGCACGATCAAGACCAAGGAAGCCCGCCGCGAGTTCGAGTTGGCCGTCGAGAACTACGCGAACGCGCTGATGAACCACCGCGACAAGCACTTCGACCAGGAAGTGAACTTGGTCCTGCTCGACAAGTCGGCACGCGACCAGGACGCCGCTGCGTCGCGCAAGGTGTCGCTGGAGCAACTGGGATTGATCGAGCCCTCGTGGACGTACACAGTCGAGGACCCCGAGTTTCGCAATCTTGCCGCCGAGAAAGCCAACAAGTTCTTTACGCGCAAGTATCTCGAATCGCAGATCCCCGCGATCACGATCGCGTTGCTGAAGCCGACCCATTCGATCGACGAGGCTGCGACCAACGAACGCCGCAATGCCGCCGAACGCGAGGTACCGGCCACCGCCGGTGAGAAGCGTTACTTCGCCAACGACAAGCTCGTGGCGCGTGACAAGGGCGTAATAGAGCAAAAGGACTGGCAGTTGCTGCGTGCCGAGAACGAGCGGTACATCGCGAGCCTCGACCGCCGGACGAAACTGCTGGCAAAGGCCGGGCTGGTAGGCATGGTCGCGCTGCTGACGACGATCCTGTGTGCGTACGTCGCGCTCTACCAGCCGCGCATCATCCGCAACTACGCCCGCACGCTCGGCGTCGCGGGCCTGCTGCTGTCGATGCTGCTGTTGCCACAAATCGCCGGCATCGGAAGTGGTCAGCTCTACCTCTTCGCCGTCGCGCCGGCGATCCTGGCGGCGATGATCCTCACGCTCGCGTACGATCAGCGCTTCGCGCTCGGCGTTACCTCCATTCTCGGAATTCTGACCACGATCGGCCTCGACCAGGGCGTCGAGTTTTTCCTGATCCTTGAGACCGGCATCGTCACCGCGAGCCTTCTGCTGACCGACGTGCGCAACCGCGGGAAGCTGATCGAGGTCGGTGGCGCCACCGCGATCGCGATGATGATCGCCACCGCCGCCGCCGGCGCCGTGAATATGGATCCGGTTCGGTTCATTGCCTACAACTGCCTCTACACGGGCGCTGCAGGTCTGGCGGTTGGGTTTGTTGTCTTGGGCATCCTGCCGTTCGTCGAGCGCACGTTCCGTATCACAACGAGCATGACGCTGTTGGAACTGGCCGACGCGAGCCATCCACTGTTGCGCCGACTCGCAGTGGAAGCCCCCGGCACCTACAGCCATAGCCTGAACGTCGCGACCCTCTCCGAAGCCGCCGCCGAGGCGATCGGCGCCAACAGTCTGCTTTGCCGTGTCGCTGCGTACTACCACGATGCGGGCAAGATCAATAAAGCCGACTACTTCGTCGAGAACCAGTCGGGTGGTGAGAACCGCCATATCAACCTCTCGCCGTCGGTCAGTTTGCTCATCATCATCGGTCACGTGAAGGACGGGATCGAGCTGGCCAAGGAATACAACCTTCCGACCAGTGTCATGCCGTTCATCCAGCAGCACCACGGCACCACACTGGTCGAGTATTTCTACCATCGTGCGATGAAGCAGAACGAGGACGACCAGCCCGCTATCAGTGAGACGCAGTACCGCTACCCGGGCCCGAAACCGCGCAGCAAGGAAGTCGCGATCGTCATGATCGCCGACGCCGTTGAAAGCGCCACGCGTGCCATGGGTGAACCCAACGCCGGCCGGATCGAATCGCTCGTTCACGACCTTGCCATGAAACGCCTGCTCGACGGTCAGTTTGACGAATGTGACCTGACGATGCGTGACCTCGACCTGATCGAACGCGCGCTCGTCAAGACGCTGATGGGCATCTACCACGGCCGTATCGCCTACCCCAGCACAGCCGAGATTCAGAACGCATCCAATGCCAATGCGGCGAACGTGCGGATGGCTTAACCCAGTTGGTTCATGGAGCTGACCCTTACCGCCCAGATCGGCCGCCCGCTCGTCGCACGATTGCGGTCGAGATTGAAGAAAGCGATCCCACTCATCCCAAATCACCCGGTCGACGTATCCATTGCGCTCGTGAACGACAAGACGATGTCGATGCTGCACGAGCGCGACCTCGGCATCGCAGGTCCAACCGACGTCTTGACTTACGAACTCGATCATGACCCCAAGACCGGCCGATGCGTCGCCGGCGAGGTGATTGTCTGCGTACCCCAAGCCAAGCGGCAAGCGACCGAACGGAAGGGGTCGGTGGACGCCGAGGTATTGCTCTACGCGCTGCACGGGGTGTTGCACCTTGCGGGCTTCGACGATAGAACCGAACGGTGCTTCCGCGAAATGCACCGTATGGAAGATGACATTCTGACGAAAATCGGCATTGGCCCCGTGTTCCGACCCCTGAGAACCAAACCCCCTCAGCGCACCCGCGCGGGCAAAACGGGGGCACGCTAAATGGCATTGTTGCTGCAAATTGGTGGAGCCGCCGTGGCGTCGCTGGGGACGCTCTACTTCACGACGTTGACGTACTCGCTGCGCGAACTGTCGCGCGGGCGGTTGGCGGCGTATTTCGACCGTGTGGGCGACGACCACTGGCTCGACGCCACGATCGACAAGCGCGACGATCTGATCCTTGTCACCGCGGTCGGGCGATTGCTCTGCAACACACTGTTGCTGGTGACAGTGTTGCTGGCGTTCAACCACACCGGCTGGAAGCTCTGGCACCAGTACGCCGCCGCGGTCATCGTCGCGGGCACGATCACGCTGCTCTGCTCGGTCGCGCTGCCCAACGCGCTGGCGCGCTACAGTGGTCCGGCGATCGTCGGGCAATCGGCTCGCGCGCTTCACCTGCTTCGCGCCATCCTCGCACCGGTCACCGCGGTCCTCCAGGCGATTGATGGAATCGTCAAGCGCATCAGTGGTGCCAACGACGACGCCGAACCGGACCAGATCGAGCAGGAGATCCTGTCGGCCGTCGAAGAAGGTCAGAAGGAAGGGATCGTCGGTGACCAGGAACGCGAGATGATCGAGTCGGTCATCAGCTTCCGCGACACAACCGCTGGTCAGATCATGTCGGCTCGCCCGGAGATGGTCGGTATCGAACTGGGCGCGTCGCTCGACCAGGTCAAGCAGATGCTCGAAGAGTCGGGCCACAGCCGGCTGCCGGTTTACAAGGGTTCGCTCGACCAGATCGTCGGCATCCTCTACGCCCGTGATTTGCTGAAACATCTCGGTCTCCCCGCTGATAAGTTCGACATCAAGGGTGCCATGCGCCCCGCGTTCTTCGTCCCCGAAACCAAGCCCCTTCGCGACCTGCTGAACGACTTCCGCCTGCAGAAGGTTCACCTGGCCGTCGTACTCGACGAATACGGTGGGACGGCAGGGCTCGTGACGATCGAGGACATCCTCGAGGAACTCGTCGGTGACATCAGTGACGAACACGAGCCCGCCGAGCCGGCGATGATCAAACGCATTGACGACCAGACCTGGGAAGCCGACGCGCGCGTCTACGTCGATGAGCTCAATCGCGTTGTCGGCACGTCGCTGCCAGACGATGCCGGTTACGACACGCTTGGTGGGTTTGTCTCCACCGCCATGGGCCGCATCCCCGAGGTCGGCGCGACGTTCGACAACGACAACGTGAAGTACACGATCCTCGACGCCGAACCCCAGAAGGTAAACCGCGTGAAGATCGAGTTCGCGATGCAGCCCGCCGGTGAAGGACCGACGGGGCTGTAAGCGATCGCAAGCCGCCGGTCATCGGCTACGCGACGCCGGAGTTGCAACGGCCGGGCGCTGGCCCAACTGGGTCGCGATCGTGTTCTAGGAGTTCTCACTGCTTCCCCGCGACGATGCCCCTCCCTATTCAGTTGTCAAAGAACGAATGACGATTACCGATCGTCACGGAAACATTATACTCCAGAAACCACAGTTTGTCGGCGAATGAGTACGTATTTAGTTAGGAATCCAGTTCACCAATGAAAGCCGCGACGAAGTTGCACTGGCAACTTCGTCGCGGGTGATTCGATGCAAGAACGGTCAACAAGCGACTAGCTCGCGGCGCCGACCAGTTCGCCCTTGGGTTCGGTGGTCGCAGGGGCTTCTTTCTTGATCGCGCGCTTCTCGGTAAGGCGGACTGCCTTGCCGACACGGTCGCGGAGGTAGTACAGCTTGGCGCGACGGTTCTCGCCACCACGCTTGACGACCAGCTTGCTGATGAACGGGCTGTGAACCGGGAAGATACGCTCGACGCCTTCGTTGTTCACGATTCGGCGGACCGTGAAGGTCTCGTTGATCCCGCGGCCTTTCCGCATGATGACGGTGCCAGCGAAGATCTGGATGCGTTCCTTTTCACCTTCGATGATTCGCGTGTGGACGTCGACGGTGTCGCCGATGTTGAACGTGGGGACGTTCTCTTTTTTCAGGTAGGCGGCTTCAACGGCTTCGAGGATCTTGTTGGTCATGGCTATGTACTCCGATCGTTTTGGGCTTTGATTCGAGGTTTCCGATCGGACGACAGTGCCACTACATCAACACCGTCTACTCATCAGAAATCGCGGGTCAAAAACCAAAAGGGCCTTTCGTTACTCTTGTCCCTTGTCAGTCATCCGGTGTCCGTCAATCAAGACTCAGGTTGCCGCGATTGAACACGGACATCTGACGACGGACCGTCTATTCTACAATTTACTGCCGATCCTGCCATGCATTCCAGAGGTCTGGACGACGCCGGGCGGTCCGCAGCTTTCGTTGCTCTAAACGCCACTTGGCAATCGCCTTATGGTCACCTGAGAGCAGGATCTCGGGAACCGGTTTCCCATCATACTCCCGTGGGCGGGTGTACTGTGGAAATTCCAGCAATCCGTCGGCGAAGCTTTCGTCGTCGGCGCCACCTTCGGCCCCGAGGGCCCCGGGCAACAGCCGGACGATCGCATCAATCAGCACCATCACCCCGAGCTCACCGCCGCTCAGGACGTAATCGCCGATGCTGATCTCTATCGGCATAAGGGTGTCGATGATTCGCTCATCAAACCCTTCATACCGCCCCGCGATCATCAGCAACCGGTCTTTACCGGCCAACTCGCGGGCAAGGTCCTGATCGAACACCCGACCTTGTGGCGATAGCAGGATTCGCGTCGCCGATCGGGAATCCTGTTTTTCGACCGACCGAGTGGCTTCCACCAGCACGGTTGGCATCATCACCATTCCCGGCCCACCACCGAAGGGCTTGTCGTCAACCGACTTATGGGCGTCGGTCGCGAAGTCGCGGATGTTGGTCAGGTGGTAGTCCACCAGCCCTTTGTCCGCCGCCCGCCGGGGGATGCTCGTGCCCAGGAACGGGCCAAACATCTCGGGGAACAGTGTGAGAATGTCGATGCGCATACAAAGGTTCAGGGCTCAGTGCTCAGGACTGCTTCGTCCTAAGCCCTGAACCCTGAACCCTTTAATGCTTCCGTTACGCCTTGGCTGCCTCGACCGGGGCCGGTTTGGGCTTGCCCGGCTTGGGCAACCGAAGCATCTTGTGCTCTAGCCCACCACGTTTGAGCAGCGACGACACCGTTTCACTCGGGATCGCCCCGACGCCCAGCCAGTGCTTGCAGCGGTCGATGTTCGCGACGAACTGCTTGGCTTTATCCTTGTTAAGCGGGTCGTAAAACCCCAGCTCTTCGATCACTCGCCCATCGCGGGGCGTCTGCGAATTGATCGCGTTCAACCGATAAAACGGGTGATTCGTGCGACCCAGACGTTTTAAGCGTAACTTGACGGCCATATCTCTCTTTCCTGTACCCGCGCTAGCGCGAATCGAAAAGTATAGCGAGGTACGCATTTTCTGCAAGGGGAAGTTGAGTGGAACTGTTGTCAAGGAATAGAAATGTCACCCTTAAGACCGAAGTAGAAATGTCACCCTGTCAGG
>JBBRHE010000184.1:0-7418 GCA_038223165.1 Tepidisphaerales bacterium | reverse complement strand
TGCGGCACCTTCAACCCCTGAGTCCGGTCCACGTCAAACCGCACGCACGACCCACCGAACACGCCTAGCCCCTGATGCTCGCCATCTTCGTAGCCGACGTCGAACAACATCTGCAAACCCAGACAAATCCCCAGAAATGGTTTCCCTCGTTGGATATGCCGCAACACGGCCGGCGCGAGCTCACGGTCGCGAAGCGTCTTAACGGCATCACCAAACGCGCCTACACCCGGCAGGACGATGCGGTCGGCGGCGTCGATCTGTTCCGGTCGGCTGATGATCTGCGCGGGGTGCCCGACGTGCTCAAACGCCTTTTGCACCGAACGCAGGTTGGCCATGTCATAGTCGACGATCGCGATCATGGGGAGTGTTAGTTGTTAGTGGTTAGTTGTTAATTGGTAAGAACGGGCAAGTTTAGGTCGGGTGTGCATTAGCAGTCCAATGCTGGCCGAATGCATTTCCCAATTAACAACTAACCACTAACAATTAACATCTTCCATCTACTTCACGACGACCACGATCTCCACCCGTCGGCTTTGGGCCTTGTTGCCCTTCGGACGGGCCGGACCGAAACCGCTGGTAGTGATCTGGGCGGGGGTGACGCCCTTGGACTCCAAGTAGCGCGTGACGGCGGCGGCGCGGTTGAGCGAGAGGTCGAGGTTGTCGATGTACTTGTCCTTCGTCTTCACGATCGGGTCGTTGTCCGAGTGACCCTCGACGCGAATACGCTTACCGGCGTAGTCGCTCTTGACCGCGCTGATGATCTTGTCGAGCGTGGCCTTGGCTGAATCTTTCAGGGTGTCCTGACCACTGGCGAACAGCACGTCACCGGGCAGGTTGACCGTGAGCGTACCGGCGGCGGCGTCGTAGCTGGTCTCGATGCCCTCGATGCCCGGCTGGTCACCCGCACCGGGCGTCGGCTTGCGAAGTTGGTCTTCAAGTTCCTTGATCTTCGCGTCACGGTTGCTGATCTCACCTTGCAGTGACGACAACTGCGACGGGTCCGGCGCCGCTGCCAGGCGTGCGTTCAGGTCGCCGTTCTGGTCGGTCAACTGCTTGACGCGATCCTGCAATTCACGGTTCTGTTTATGCAGACCGGCCATTTCCTGGTCGGCACAACCGACGGCCATGGTCGAGGCGCCAAGGGTGATTACGGTCAATAGTTTGCGAGCGGTCATGGGCGAGTCTCCGGAGAAACGGTCAATTCTATGCTCAGATGATCCGACTTTTCGTCGGATCGACTTCCGGCCGGGTTTGCAAACGGGCGGCCTTGGACTTCATGTCGGCCACCTCGCGCTCGAGCCGGTCGGATCGCGAGCGATCCTGCATGTGGCGAATCTGGCGCAACGTCTTCCAAAGGGTGCGCACGAGGATCGTCATCACCACACCAGCGAAGAACGCGCCAGCAGTCAGGAAGAAGACCGACGTCTCGGGCGTCCGTTCAAACCACCACCAGAACTTCACCGGTTGTCCACTGTTGTTATAGACGAACAGCAAAAGGTATAGAAGGACCGCGCTCGTCAGCAGCAGCTTCGTCCAGAGCTTGATGTTTTCCCAGACAGTCACCATCGTGGTTCCCATGAAACGGTTTACTGATCAGGACCCGCAAACATCTGACGAAGCACAATAACCAGCCCTTCGCCACCCGGCGATAAATAATCGGCTATCCGACAGGAAAAGATCATAACGAACCCCGTCGCGAGGCTAAGGTACGGTCCGTACGGTAGTTCCCGCTTGCCCTTTACCAGCCAAAGGTAAACGTGGAGCAGGATGGCAAAGAACGGCGCGAGGAAGAACGCAACCGTCGTCCCGAACGCCCCGACGACCGCGCCCACGCCAAACATAAGGTGGACGTCACCCAATCCCATCGCCACCCGACCGAAGAACAACGTGCCGGCGATGCGGAAGAACCAGACGACGAACGCGCCGATGCACGCGCCCCATAGGCTGCCCAGCAGGCCGGTTAACCAGTGATTCTCCGCCAATTGCGTCCACGTCCCCGCCATTGGCCCTAAAGCCAGCGCCATTGAAAACGCGGCGAGCAACATCGGTGGCGTCAGGAACAGCATTTCCTTGCCCATCTCGACCCGGATCTGCCAACTCGTGTACGGTGGTGGCAACGGTGGCGCCGGATCACCTTTGGCTTTCGCGTCGGCGGCTTCTTTTTCGTATTGAGGGCGGTCGACCTCGAGGATCGGCTCGCCGTTCGGGAAACTGGTCGGCAAGATTCCCCGAAACCAGAGTGCGATGGAAAGGATGAGCCCGACACTCGCCCCGGCGCTGGCTGCCGATAGCCATGGTGACAGGTTCAACGCGCCCGGCACGGTCGGCCGGTCGATGATCGCGTGAACGACCACGGCAACGATCGCCATCAACCAGGGAATTTCAATTGGAATAATAAACCGCTCGGCGTCGATCAAACTCGCCGCCAGCAGGCACGCAACCGCGAACATGTAAAGGCCGTACATCGGCCAGTCGTCGACGATCGTCAGAAACGCCGGCACAGTCACGACAAACCCGTCCTGCGTCATCGCCTGTGGCGACACCGGTGGGCAAGGGCCGATCTGCAGAATGAAGAACAGCACGTAGTACAGGACGAACAGCCCACCCGTCACCGCCTCGACGATCGGATAGCGCGGCGAGATCGGTAGCGCGCAAAACCGGCATTTCCCACCGAGCTTGATCCAACCAATGACCGGCATGTTGTCGTACCATTTCAACCGATTGCCGCACTTGGGACAGTGCGACGGTGGGTGCGACAGGCCGTTCAACGTCCTAATCAGGCTCGCGAAGAGTCCTTCACCTTGCAGGTACTCGATGCGCGGCAAGCGCCAGACGACGACGTTCAGAAAGCTACCGACGCACGCGCCAAAGGCGAAGAGGAAGAGGATGTAAATCAGGTGAGGCATCGGTTGGATTCAAGTCAGATCATACGCGTAATGCGTGCGAGCGCTTCGTCGACCGACAGGTGGGTCACGTCCAGCTCCGCTGTCATCGTCTCACGATAGATCGGCTCACGGTCGGCCAAAAGTTTCTCGATCTCTGCCAATCCACCCCCCAGGTGGGTCAAGCTCGGCCGGTTCGCCGCGGTCGCGGTGTCGGTTTGGATGCGTTTGTGCAGTTCGGTGGCGTCGCAACGAAGATATATGACCGAATGTCCGCCCACCTTGATCGCCTGGCGATTTTCAGGCCGTAACACCGCCCCACCACCCAGCGCGATCACGTGATCGGCTCTACCGGTCAGTTCCTTCACGACGGTCGTTTCCAGATCGCGAAAAGCCGGCTCACCGTCCTGTTCAAAGATCTCGCGGATCGCTTTTCCGGCACGCTTGATGATCTCCTCGTCACTGTCGACGAATGTCTGCCACAACCGGTCGGCCAGTTTGCGACCGAGCGAGGTCTTCCCACTGCCGCGATATCCGATCAAAACGGTGCTCATGAAACGGCCCTTCGCGGAATGATCCAGCACGAATCGTGCGCGGTCATTCCGATGTGCGGGTAATACTCTTGCGCCTTCGGCGCCGCCAGCAGGATCAATGTCGTGTTCAGCCCTGCCACGACGTGCGTCCGCTGGATCAATTCCCGGCCAATGCCTTGCCTTTGATAGGACTCATCGACCGCTAGGTCTGACAGGTAGGTGCAGAACGCGAAGTCGGTGATCGCCCGTGAGATGCCGATCAACCTTCCGTCGTAGCGAGCGGTCACGATCACGTCCGCATTGCGAAGCATCTTGTCGATCGTGCCGACCTCCCGAACCGGTCTCCGCTCGGCCAAGGTGGACCGGCGCAGCACGTCGATCATCTCCGCTTCGGTCAGATCTGGCTCGATCGCATAGGCGATATTCATGGCGGACTCCAATTATCTGCCCTCAACAGTCGGTAGCACATTTTCTCCCGATTCAAAGTTGCCATTGAACACGAGGTTTTCGGCCGCCCGTGCAGAGCACGCGACGCCTAGAAGCAACATCATGCTTAGGAAGAGAAGCCGGATCGTCCTGCCGATCATGCCGGTGCGGCGGGTGATTCGCAAACGAACCGTGCCGGAACGGCTTTGACCTGTGCCACGCGCCATCGTACCTTTGCCGCCATGTCTGATAGCCCAGCGGCCTACAAGCGCGTGTTGTTGAAGATCAGTGGTGAAGGTTTCTGTCCGGAAGGTGGCTTCGGCATCGAAGCGACCGAACTGGAGAACATCGCCAACCAGTGCATCGAGGTCGCCCGCATGGGGGTGCAGTTGGCGATCGTGGTCGGTGGTGGCAACTTCATCCGTGGCGCCACGTTCGCCGAGGATGGTCACATCCCCCGTGCGACGGCCGACTACATGGGCATGCTGTCGACGGTCCTCAACGCCGTCGCGCTGCAGGAGACAATCGAGAAGTTCGGCCAACCCGCCCGTGTGATGAGCGCGATCAGTGTGCACAGCATCGCCGAGCCCTTCATCCGCCGGCGTGCGATTCGCCACTTGGAAAAGGGTCGTATCGTCATCCTCGCTGCCGGCACGGGCAACCCGTTCTTCACGACCGACACCTGTGCCGCCCTGCGCGCGACGGAAATTGGAGCTGACGTGCTGCTGAAGGCCACCAAGGTCGACGGCATCTACGACATGGACCCCAAGAAGCACAAGGAAGCCAAGCTGTTCAACAAGATCAGCTACGAGCACGTGCTGAACGCCAAGCTGCGCGTCATGGACCTGACCGCCATCACACTGGCGATGGAGCGGTCGATCCCGCTTGTCGTCTTCAACCTCAAGACCCCTGGAAACATCGCCCGCGTTTTGCGCGGTGAGAACATCGGCACGAAGATCACACCCACGTAAGGCGAAGCGACCTTCGAGTCCCGGAGACACAACGGCACCGTCGCAGCATTGATATCGCTGAGATAGGTGTGCAGTTTTCTCTTGCCGGGTTGCATCCATTCGCGTCTGACCCCTATTCTTTGCTACAATTGCCGATCCACGAGATGGCCTCCGTGTTTCTGTGCCTCCGTGGTTGACCGGATCTGATCTGATTTGGAGCCCTTATGCCCGTCGACGACATTCTCATGGACGCTGAAGAAGGTATGGAAAAGGGTCTGGAGCACCTGAAGCACGAGCTGCGGGCGATTCGGACTGGGCGGGCGACACCGGCGCTCGTCGAGAACATCCGGGCCGAGTATTACGGCACACCGACCGAACTGCGGGCGATGGCGTCGATCAGCGTACCCGAGGCGACTCAGTTGCTGATTAAGCCGTTCGACCCGGGCAGCATCAAGTTCATCGAAAAAGCAATCAACGAGAGCAAGCTCGGCGTTACAACGCAGAACGATGGAAAAACCCTTCGTCTCAAGCTCCCCGCCATGAGCCAGGAGCGCCGCCAGCAGATGGTCGGCCAATGCAAAGGCTTTGCCGAGACCGCCAAGATCACCATCCGCAACGCCCGCCGAGACGCCAACAAGATCGCCGACACGGAGCAAAAAGGTGGCGTGCTGACCGAGGATGAGGGGACCAAGGCCAAAGAACAGATTCAGGAACTGACCAAGCAGTACGAGACGAAGGTCGAAGAACTGATCGAGAAGAAGCGCGCCGAAGTCATGGAAGTGTAGTTTCCGGTCCCTCTCCCGGTACGCCGGGAGAGGTTAGGTGAGGGTGATTTCGAGTGGCGAGTGATTCAATCGTTGCAAAGACAGGGCTGACTGTACTACCGATCACCCTCACCCTGACCTCTCCCGGCGTACCGGGAGAGTAGCCGGAACTAGACCGGCATGGCTGCTGTAACTCGGTTTCCAAACAACGTCATGTTCTTTGCAGAGATGATCTCCACATCCATCAACTCCCCCTTGGTCGATAGATCTCCGTCGAACACGACGATCTGATCCCCACCCGTTCGACCAATCATCTGTGTCGCCCGCGGGGCCTTGTTGACCCAACCCACTTCGACGTTGCTGCGCGGGTAGGCGGCTTGCTTGCTCACGAGTTTGCTTTCACCTTCGACGAGCACCTGGATCGTCTTGCCGACCATATCAGTGTTGTTGGCCGCTGCGACAGCGCCCTGGACAGCCAGCAACTCAGTGTTTCGACGACGCTTCACGTCCTCCGGCACATCGTCGGCAAAGCGATCGATCGCGATCGTGCCCGGGCGCGGGCTGTACTTGAAGATAAAACTGTTCTTGAACCGCGCCCAGCGGACCAGATCGACCGTCTGGGCGAACTCGTCGTCTGTCTCCGTCGGGAAGCCGACAATAAAGTCGCTGACGATAGAAACGTCTGGCAGGTACCCGCGAGCGCGCTCGACAAAGTCACGGTACAATTCGACGGTATAGCCCCGATTCATCAGCTTCAAAACACGGTTGCTTCCGTGTTGGGCCGGCACATGCAGATACCGGCAGATGCGGATGCAATCGCGCATCGCCTGCAAGGCTTCATCCGTAAAATCGCGCGGGAAACTCGTCACAAAACGTAACCGAGGCAGGTGCGGGACGGCTTCGTGGATCAGGTAAAGCAACTGGCCAAATGTCGTCTCGCGACCGTCCGTATGCTTGAAATGGTAGTGATTGATAGTTTGACCGAGCAGCGTCACTTCGCGCACGCCGACATCCGCCAGCCGTTTCACTTCATCAATGATGTTCTGTGGCGGACGATGCACCTCCGGCCCGCGCGTGTACGGCACGACGCAGTAAGTACAAAACTTATTACACCCGCGCGTGATGCGAACGTACGCCTGCCGCACATCGTCTTCCGACGAAATGCTGCGCGACAAATCGAGGAGTTCCAGGTTGTCCTCGGCGGCGACAAGAGTCGACGAGCGGCGGACGTTGGCGCCCATCAGCGCGACCTGGCGCTCGGCCGGCACGACAAACGGTTGCGTTGCGGTTGTATCACTAGCAGCGTTTGTCACGACCGCGTTGTGGACAAGATTCGCCAGCTTGTCGAGCTCTCCCGGACCACAGAGTAAATCGACGTGGGGGAAGCGGTCGAACAACCGCATCCCATCTCGCTCAGCCATGCACCCGATGACGCCGATGACGGTGTCCGGCTTACTTGCCTTGTGCTCCTTCAATTCACCCAACCGGCTCCAGACCTTCTGCTCGGCGTGCTCGCGCACGCTGCACGTGTTGTACAGGATGACGTCCGCGTCCTCGCGGACCTCGGTCGACACGTACCCCTGCCCGCGCAGTTGCCCAAGCACGAGCTCGCTGTCGAGCACGTTCATCTGGCAACCGAACGTTTCCATGTACAACTTTTTGGGCATGAGACCCTCAGTTTACTGTATCACGCTCGTTTGTTCGACCCATCGAATCCGCGCTTGTTGTACCGGAGTAGAACTGTCACCCCATAGCCGAAGTAGAAGTGTCACCCCCTGTGCCGGTGTTAAACCGGCGGGATGGATGAACTTCGGATGTCTTTCGTTGAACGGATTCGGTTGGAATCGCTCGGTCGGGTTTCGC
>JBBRHE010000183.1:0-7425 GCA_038223165.1 Tepidisphaerales bacterium | reverse complement strand
TTTTGCTTGAAATATTCTATTATGGGAATATATTAAGCGTATGCCCCGTGCAGCGACGACCAGTGATGTGTTCAACGCGGTAGCCGAGGACAAGCGGCGGCAGATCATCGACCTGTTGACGAACGGGCGCGAGTGGTCTGTGGGTGAGATCGTCGTGAACCTCGGCCTGCCGCAACCGACCGTCTCCAAGCACCTCGGGGTGTTGCGGACGGTCGGTCTCGTCGAGGTTCGCAAGGACGGCCAAAGCCGGTTGTATCGGCTGAACGCCGCGAGGATCAAACCCGTGTACGACTGGGCTAAAACCTTCGAACAGCACTGGACGACGCAACTCGATCGCATCAAGGCCCGCGCCGAACGTTCGGCGGCGGTTGCCAAGGAAACCAAGCAACCCGTTACACCCGCAAAGGAGAAGTTATGATGACCGTCGATTCTCAACCGGACACGATCCGCACGCTCAATATCGTCAAGGAGATCCAGATCTCCGCTACCGTCGAGGCCGTCTTCGCGGCGATGATCGACGAAATCACCGTCAGCTTCATGGGCCACAACAACACGCCCATGCCGCTGAAACTCGAACAGTGGCCCGGTGGTCGCTGGTTCCGCGACACGGGCAACAACACCGGTCACCTCTGGGGCCACGTGCAAGTGATCAAACCACCGAAGCTGCTCGAGATCACCGGCCCGATGTTCATGTCCTACCCCGTTGCGTCGCACGTGCAATGGCGCGTGAAGGAAAACGTGGGCGGCTGTCTCCTGCAACTCTCGCACCGAGCGATCGGCATGATCGACGAGGAACACGCCGCGGGCGTTCAGGAAGGGTGGATGGAGAAGATGAACAGCATTCGGCGCAAGGCTGAATAACCTCAGAATGCGAAAAGGCTCACCGCAGAGGCGCTGAGGAAGACGCATAGGGACGCAGAGAAATTAAACTTTGAATTGATTTACCTCAGCGTTTCTCCGCGTCTTGCCTCTGCGCCTCTGCGGTGATCGCCTGCATTTGCTTTCGATTCGAATACCGAACGTGCCCGCGCTCGGTTACGCTGGCGGCTCTAAACAGGAGCATCGCAATGGCCAGCTTGAACAAACTTTCCCCCGCGCAGTTGAAGGACGAACTGACCCATCTCGCCGGTTGGCAGGCCAGCGGTGACGCGATCAGCAAGACGTACGCGTTCGAGGACTATTACGAGGCCATGGCGTTCGTGAACGCCGTCGCGTTCATCGCTCACGCCGCCGACCATCACCCGGACATGGAGGTCGGCTACAACAAGGTTAAAGTGAAATACAGCACCCACGACGCGGGCGGCGTGACGGAACTGGACGTGCGGTGCGCCGAGGCTGTTGAAGACTTGGTGTGATTGCTCCGTCACCTCTCCCGGTATTTCCGGAGAGGCTGGGTGAGGGAAATTTGGAGTGGCGAGTGGTCCTGGATTATCGCTCGCGCCTTTGCGCTTCTGAGGTGGTAGATGCGCGAAGGCGCCAGCGAACTCCGATAGCTTTTTGTCACTCGAAATCACCCTCACCCTGACCTCTCCCATGGGTACATCAGAGAGCGGCCGGAGGGGAGTTCCTTGACACCGCTCCTCGAAATCCACTACAACCGATCGGTTAACTGGGGGCCTCGTTATTCTCGTTCCCGAAGCGTTTTACGGGTGAAGGTCGACAGACTGGCGGATGTATCTTGCGCACGCCCATCTCGCCACTGCGGATCAGCTCATCGGTCGGACGCTGCTGGACTTTTTGAATCTGCCGGACTCCCTCGTCGCGCGGAGCCTGTTTGGGGTCGTGGTCGCTGCCGGCGTTTTCGTGCCGACGGCGTTGCTGATCGCGATGCTCGGCATCTGGTGGGAACGGAAGGTCGCCGGGCACATCCAAAGCCGACCGGGACCGAATCGCGTGGGGCCAATGGGGCTGTTACAGAGCCTGGCGGATGGCATTAAGCTCATCACCAAGGAAGACTTACGGCCGGCGGGTGCGGACAAGCTGCTCTTCAAGCTGGCACCGTATCTGGTGTTCGCGCCGGTGTTTGCGGTTTTCATCGCGCTACCGTTCGGGCCGGACTTCGTATTCGAACCACGGCTAAGCGCCGGGGTCTTCTGGATTCTGGCGATGATGTCACTGGAAGTGGTCGGGGTGATCCTCGCGGGGTGGTCGAGCAACAACAAGTGGTCCGTCTACGGCGCGATGCGCGAGGCGTGCCAGATGGTCAGCTATGAGATCCCCCTGGGCCTGTCGATCATCGTCGGTGTGATGGCGGCCGGCACACTGAACATGGTCGAACTGGGCCACCTGCAACAGGGGGGCATCCACACGTGGCTCATCTTTCAGAACCCCTTTGCGATGCTGGCGTTCGGCGTGTATTTCATTGCATCCCTCGCTTCCAACAAACGAGCGCCGTTTGACCTGCCCGAAAGCGATTCGGAGCTGGTCGCGGGCTATCACACGGAATATTCGGGGATGCGGTTCGCGTTCTTCTACTTCGCTGAGTACATCGCGATGTTCGTGATCGGTGGGATACAGGCGGGGCTGTTCCTGGGTGGATGGAACGACCCGTTCGGCATCATTGGTTTCCTGGATGCCCGCTGGCGACCGGTGTGGCAGGCGGACCCGACGTTTGCCAACGCGTGGCCGCTCATGCTGTTGAACATCGCCGGCGCGGGGATTTTTGCGATCAAGTGCATTTTGGTGATCTTCGTGCAGATGTGGGTCCGCTGGACGCTGCCCCGGCCGCGCATCGACCAGGTGCTGTACACGTGCATCAAGGTGCTGCTGCCACTCGGGTGCGTGCTGCTGTTGGGGGCAGCGTTGTGGCAATTGCTGATCCCCCCGATGCCGGGTGTGCCGTGGGTCGATTACAATCCGTACCTGCCGAGCGACTGGTCGGACAAGGGCTCTTTGGGCGCGTACGTCGCGCAGATGATCCTGGCCAATATTGGTGGGGCGGTCGTCGGGACGATCGTCTTCTGGATCTTCCACGCCCGCGCGCTGGACCCCACCCGACGCCATAAGAAGCGCCTGACGGATCCGGAGCCGATCCTCACTTAATCGCCATGAACCTTCCCCTGGCCATCTCCGAGACCGCCACCGCGACTGCGGTGCTGTTTTATGCGCTGGCGCTGATGTGTGCGGGGTCGGCGGTCGTCGTCGTTGTGTCTCGGAACATCGTGCGGACGGCGGTGGCGCTGATGTTCTCACTGGTGGGCGTCGCGGGGTTGTATTTCCTGCTGAACGCCGAGTTTCTCGCTGCGGTGCAATTGGTGGTCTACGCCGGTGGAACGCTCATCCTGATGATCTTCGGCGTCATGCTGACTAGTCGATCACCGACGAGCCGATTTGAACCATCCAAGAGTGAAGTGGTCGTCGCGGTGTCGATCGGTGTGGTATTAATGGTCTCACTGACGGCGGCGCTGTTGCACTGGACGCGCCGGAATCCACCACAATCCGCACCACTGACCGGCGAGCATCCCTACGCCGTCGCGGAACTTGGCAAGGCGCTGCTGGGGGATTACCTGGTTCCGTTTGAACTCGCGAGCGTGCTGCTGCTTTCGGTCATGATCGGCGCTGCGTACCTTGCGAAAGGACGGCGGGACCTACCGTGACCATCGGCCTGACCCATTTTCTCGTCCTCGCGGCGTTCCTGTTCGTCTGCGGGCTGATGACGATCCTGTTGAAGCGCAACGCCATCGGCATCCTGATGGGCGTCGAGCTGGTGCTGAATGCCGCGAACGTGAACCTCGTGGCGTTCAACTATTACCAGCACCCCGGTAGCGCGGCCCACCCACTGTTGACGGGCCAGATCTTCGCGATATTCATCATCGTCCTCGCCGCCGCCGAGGCTGCGGTGGCGTTGGCGATCTTTTTGAGCTTCTACAACAGTTTTTCGACGATCGATGTGGAACGAGCGAATGAAATGAGAGAACAAGGATGAAGGGTGAAGGATGAAGGATGAAACGGATGCATCAATTCATCCTTCATCCTTCACCCTTCATCCTTACTCAACATGCCCACCCCGGCCCTCCTACTTCTGATCGCCACACTGTTGCCGTTGGCGTCGTTTCTGCTGCTGACGTTTGTCGGCAAGCGGATGGGGGAACCGTTGGCGGGGTACGTGGGGACGTTTCTGTCCGGTGGCAGCATGGTCTTGAGCCTGGCGGCGCTGGCGATGTGGTTGAACGCTTCACCGGGCGCTGATTACGGTGCGGGCATCGGGCCGATCGTGCAGACGTTCGCGTGGCTGCCCGCGGGGCTGTCGGCGACGACCAGTGGGTCGCTCGAGGTCGGCATTTACATCGACAGCCTGACGATCGCGCTCTTTTCCACGATCACCCTCGTCGCGACGCTCGTGCACTTCTTCAGCGTCGGTTATATGGCCGACGACGAGCGGTTCGCGCGGTTCTTTACCTACTTGGGCCTCTTCTGCTTCTGCATGCTGGCGTTGATCATCGCTGGCACGCTCGTGCAGATGTTTGTCTTCTGGGAACTGGTGGGGCTGTGCAGTTACCTGCTGATCGGCTTCTGGTACGAGCGAAAGTCCGCCAGCAACGCGGCCATCAAGGCGTTTATCATGAACCGTATCGGGGACGCGGGGTTCCTGATCGGTTTTGGCATCCTTTTCTACCACCTCGGCAATGCAACACTGCCACAAATCTGGGTGTCGCTTGGCCGGGCGGGAATGCTCACCAGTGGAGAAGGGCTCGTGCTCGCAGGTGGGACGACGTTCAGCTACGCAAGCCTGACGGCGATGGGGTTGTGCTTGTTCCTTGGCGCGGTCGGGAAGAGCGCGCAGGTGCCGTTGCATACGTGGCTGGCCGACGCGATGGAAGGCCCGTCGCCCGTCAGCGCGCTGATCCACTCGGCCACCATGGTCGCTGCGGGTGTCTACTTCGTGGCGCGGTTGTTTCCGGTGCTGACGATCGACGTCAAATTCGTCATCGCGATCGTCGGTGTAACGACGCTGACGATCGGGGCGCTCGTCGCGGTCGTCCAGACCGACATTAAACGTGTGCTCGCGTACAGCACGATGTCGCAACTGGGCTACATGATGCTCGCGATCGGGGTCGGTAGTTGGGTAGGGGCGTTGTTCCATCTGGTAACGCACGCTTTCTTCAAGTCAATGTTGTTCCTCAGCGCCGGCAGCGTCATTCACGCGACGCACCATGAACAGGACATGCGGCGACTGGGTGGGCTCTACAAACGCCTGCCGATCACCGCGTTGACGTTCGGTGTCGGTGTGCTGGCGATCGCGGGCACACCGTTGCTAGGTGGGTATTACAGCAAGTCGATGATCCTCACCCACGCCGCCGCGTTCGGACTGACCGCCGAGGCCGCCGGGCGGTCGAGCGGGTACTGGTTGCTGTTTATCCTGCCTGCGGTGATGGCGTACGTGACGGCGTTTTACATGGCGCGATGCTGGATGCTGACCTTCGCCGGTCGACCGCGCGATCAGAAAATTCACGAGGAAGCCGAAGAGTCCTGGGTCATGTACACACCACTGTTGGCGCTGATGGTGATGACCGTGATGCCGAGCCGTTACATCGGTGTCGAGGATCTGGTCACGCGATCGGTCAAGGAAGCCCAACGGCACTGCGAGTCGATCGCGGGGGGCCAGCCGTACCGTGGGTTCACGACGATGTGGCCGGTGACCCCACCGACGGAGGCAAAGTCACTGACAGCCGGTGACGTCAATTCCATGCCCGACATCGAGCCACCCGCCGTCACCGCGACGGTGGGGGTAATCGAACAGGCAACGCGGATCGAGCACCGCTGGGCCTTCTGGGCCTTTGCGATCGGCATCCTGCTCGCCGCCGCGATGTATCTGCGCGGCTTTGCAATCGCCGATGGGCTGATGCGCATCGCACCATTGCGATGGTTTCATACGGTTCTGCTGCGGGCGTTCTTCATTGACGAGCTGTACAACGCGCTATTCGCCCGGACCACGCGCGCAGCGTCTACCATCATCGGCCTGTTCGACCAATACGTCGTCGATGGCGTTGTGAACGCCGTTGCGTTCGTGACAAAGCAACTGGCGACCTTGGCGGGTATAACCGACCGTTACGTGGTCGACGGTGTCGTCACGACGACCGCAGCGTTCGCGCAGGACATCGGCGCCGCAGTCCGAACCCCGCAGACGGGCCGAATTCGCGTCTACGTGACAGCGCTGGTGCTGGTGTCCGTATTGGCCGTCGCGGTGACGGTGTTCGTGATGATGTTTTAGCCGTACCACGGGCGGCCCGCCCGTGTCTTTGATTGCGAATGAAATGAATCACGGGCGAGCCGCCCGTGGTACGAAAGACCCATGCAATTTCTGGAACAATGGCTCCTGACTATCCTGATCTTCCTGCCCACTGCGGGCGCGGGGGTCGTTCTGCTCGCGCGGACGCAGAAATCCGTCCGCTGGGTCGCGCTCGCGACGACGCTCGTCACGTTTGGCCTGTCACTGTTGGTGCTGGCGCTCTACGACTGGTCACCTGCTAGCGTCTATGGTTACGGCGAACTGGGTAAACCGGGGACGGTCCAACTCGTGCAATCGGTGAGTTGGATCGGCGCGTTCAACATCGAATACAAGGTGGGCGTCGACGGGCTGGCGTTGCCACTCGTCTTGCTCAGCACGTTGATCTGCGTGCTGGCGTGCGTGGCGTCGTGGAACATCGACAAACTGACCAAGCCGTACATGGCGTTGTTCCTGTTCCTGGAAACAGGGATTCTTGGCACGTTTCTGTCGCTGGACTTTTTCCTGTTCTACGTCTTTTTCGAAGTGACGCTGCTACCGATGTATTTCCTGATCGGCATCTGGGGTGGCCCACGGCGGCAGTACGCTGCGATCAAGTTTTTCCTCTACACGCTGGTCGGCTCGATCGGCCTGCTCGTCACGCTGATCGGGACGTACCTCTACACGCGCGGCCTGACGGTTCCCGGACTGGATTTGTCCCGCGGCACGTTCGACCTGATCCTGCTGGCCCGTGCCGACGTCCAGACCGCCATGGGCGCTGCGGGGCTGTCGGTCGGGCTGGCTAAGACGTTCTTCCTGCTGTTGGCGCTGGCGTTCTTCGTGAAGCTGCCCTCGGTGCCGTTCCACACGTGGTTGCCCGATGCGCACGTGGAAGCCCCGACCCCGATGAGCATGATCCTCGCGGCGCTGCTGTTGAAGATGGGCGGGTTCGGCCTGTTCCGCGTCGCTTACCCGCTGTTTCCGGAGGCCGCCAAGGCGCTGTGGCTGGTCATCGCGATCGTCGGCGTGGTCAGTATCATCTACGGCGCGCTGTGCGCCATGAGCCAGACGGACTTCACACGACTGGTCGCGTATTCGTCTGTCAGTCACATGGGTTTCGTCATCCTCGGCGCCGCCGTCATGACGCCCGCAGCGGTCAGTGGGGCGATCTTCATGATGGTCGCCCACGGCATCACTAGCGCGATGATGTTCTTCGTCGT
>JBBRHE010000182.1:0-7459 GCA_038223165.1 Tepidisphaerales bacterium | reverse complement strand
CGCCAAGGAGATCGGCAGCCACCTGAATAAGAACGACCTCGTCCTGCTCAAAGCCTCGCGCGGGATTCGGCTGGAAGAGGTTGCGCAGGTGATCCTGGAGGGCCAGCAGCGTTTTTTTCGCTTAGCCGCAGCGGGGTAAGGGCAAGTGCGTCTGCCAAAGCTCTGTAGGAGCAGACCTCAGCGTCTGCCCTCGATGGCGAACCATTGAAAATCACGGAAGGCGGAGGTCCGCCCCTACGATCATGTTCCACTGGTTCGCCAATCATTTTTCAGACTGGCTCGAAGCGCACAACGCAGGCTTCTTCCGCGTCTTCACGTTCCCCACGTTCCAATCCGTCGCCGCCGTCGTCTGCAGCTTTGTGATCGTGATTTTGGCCGGAATGCCCACGATCGCTTGGCTGCGCAAACAGAAGATCGGTGACCTGACGAAGTTCGACCAAGCCGAAATCGACGCGCTGATGGTCAGCAAAAAGGGCACGCCCACGATGGGTGGCCTGCTGATCATCCTCGCGATCGTCGCGACCACCCTGCTGTTAGCGGACATCTCGAATTTCTACGTGAAGATGGGCCTGATCTGCCTGCTGTGGCTGGGCGGGGTCGGCGCGATCGACGACTGGCTGAAGCTGACCGTCGGCCGACGGGCCGGTAGTCGCCAGGGGTTATACAGCCTCGAAAAGCTGGCGTTCCAGCTGGGTCTGGGCGTCATGCTCTCATACTTTACCTACCGATACGGGCACCAGGTCAGCGACGCGACCCAGCTGTACTTACCCTTTCTGAAGGTGCCGCTATTACAGTTGAACGTGATCACGTTTGTGATCATCGGGACGGTTGTGATGACCGGCACGAGCAACGCCGTGAACCTGACGGACGGCCTCGACGGCCTGGCCGCGGGTTGCGTCGCGATCGCGAGTTTCACATTTCTGGTCCTGGCCCTCATCGTCGGTGATCCCGCGCTGTCGGGCTATCTGAAAATGCCCCGGATCCTCCCCGCCGCCCAGATGGCCGTCCTTGCCGGCGCGATGGCGGGCGCGTGCCTCGGCTTCCTCTGGTTCAACTGCAACCCCGCCAAGGTCTTTATGGGCGACACGGGTTCGCTCGCGCTGGGTGGCCTGCTGAGCTACATCGCGATCGTCGTCCGCCACGAACTGGTCCTATTCCTCGTCGGTGGCATCTTCGTCGCCGAGGCGGTGTCGGTGATAATGCAGGTGGGCTACTTCAAATACACCAGAAAACGCTTCGGTGAGGGTCGCCGCATCTTCCTGATGGCGCCACTGCACCACCACTTCCAAAAGAAGGGCTGGACCGAAACACAGGTCGTCGTCAGGTTCTGGCTGATCGGCGCCATGCTCGCGATGCTGTCGCTGGCGACGGTCAAGCTCAGATAGACCTACGAGGCCCTGCGACGCGATTCGTTCTTGGGCTTGGAGTAGCTGATACTGGTGACGGGCAGGAGATCGATGATGTCGAACGCATCGTCCTCGACGCCAGAGATGAAGATTGTCCGACTACCACGGGGCCGCCCGGCAAACTCGGGGCGGTCAACGTAAAACGAACGACCATCGGCCAGGTGAACGCTAAACGGCTTGAATGGGCTGGCTTTCCACGCCTTGTCAAACTGCTCGGTCGACATATCCGAATCTTATCTGTCGTCCCCTATCTCGCAAAGTGAATTCACGATCCCACCGCTCCGCGTCCGATAACTGCAAGGTATGGACGCCTGCATCTATCGCCTTCGGTTGCGCGACATTCTGTCGATCTGCGTGATCGCCCTGCTGTTGCTTGGTGTGCTGATGGTTCAGTCGGCGTCGACGAACATCACCGGGGACGACAAGTGGGAATGGACCCAGCGTGGCACCCGCCACTTGATTTATGCGTTGGCGGCGATCGCGACGTTCTTTGCAGTCGGGCGAATCGATTACACGAAGCTGCTGGAAAAGCAGACGAGTGTCTGGCGCACGCCGGCGCTGTGGTTGGTGCTGCTGGCGGCGATTTCATGCGTGCTGGTTCTCGTGCCGGGGGTAGGCAAGGAAGTGAACGGTGCCCGCCGCTGGATCGCCTTAGGGCCAATCCAGCTCCAACCGTCGGAAATGGCCAAGTGGTCGGTTGTGCTGCTGCTGTCGTACTGGCTCACACATCGGCCGGTGAACATTGATAAGTTCACGGGGTTCCTCGCGACGCTGATCCCGGTCGGCATTCTCTGCCTGCTCGTCGTCATCCAGGATTTCGGCACTGCAGCGCTGATCGCGGTGTGCGGTTTGGCGATGATGATGGCCGGACGGGTCAAGTGGTGGCATCTGGCTATCGTCCTGCCACCACTGCTCGGGGCGGCGTTCTGGTTTGTTTATCACAAGGAATATCGCTGGAAGCGCATGACAGCTTTTCTCGACCCGTACGCTTCGCCGCAAGGTGAGGGGTACCACATGATCCAGTCGCTGTTGAGCTTCAGCACGGGAGGCGTGCTTGGCAAAGGGCTGGGCAACGGCATTCAAAAGCTCGGTTACCTGCCGGAAGATACGACAGACTTCATCTTCGCGGTTATCTGTGAGGAATTGGGCCTGTTCGGCGCTCTGCTGACGGTCGTGCTGTACCTGGGCATCGTGTACGTTGCATGGCAGACGGTGAAGCAGAAGCGGGACGACCTCGGTCGCATGCTGGCATTCGGTGTGACGACGATGATCACCACGCAAGCCGTCATCAACATCGCCGTCGCGACGGTGAGTGTGCCAACAAAGGGTATGTCGCTGCCCCTGGTGAGCGCCGGTGGGACCGGTTTGATCATCACCTGCGCGGCCCTTGGGCTCTTGTATAGCGTGACGCGGAAGGATCCGGAGGACTCGGACTATGTCGCCCCGCTGCACCGGATTTCGCCAGAATCGTGGGAACGACTGGGCAAGGCCGCGTGATCAATTGCAGCGACGCGAAGTCGCGAAGGAATCGCGACGGAAGGCAAAGAAATGGGTTTGTCTCTTCGCGTCTCCTTCGCTCCTTCGCGTCTCTGCCAATTTCCCATTACAGTAAGCACGACCCATGAGCGACACCAAGACGATCCTCTTCGCTGGCGGTGGCACCGGTGGGCACCTGTATCCGGGTTTCTCCGTCGCGCAGGCGATGTTGAAGATTGACCCGAGCATCAAGCCGCTATTTTTGACGACGAATAAGCCGATCGACAAGGTCATCCTCGACCCGACGGGGTTTGAGTTCATCCCGCAGCCAATCGTGCCACCGGTGAAATCCGTCAGTGGGTTGCTCAAGTTCTGGAAAAGCTGGCGGGAGACGAAAGACATCGTCAAAAAGACGATCAAGGAGCGTAACCCCGTCGCCGTGCTCGGACTCGGTGGCTACGCCGCGGGCGTGGCGGTGAAGGAGGGGGCTCAGCGGAAACTCAAGGCCGCGATTCTGAACCCCGACGTTATTCCCGGTAAAGCGAACCAATTCCTGCTCGACTACGTCGATACCGTCTGCTGCCAATTTGAGGAAACCGCCCAGCACGTCGAAGAGAAGCACCGTGGCAAGCTGCGATTCACAGGTTGTCCCATTCGCGACGACATACTCACCCTGCCACCGCGCGAGGACGCGGTCACCCGGCTGGGCCTTGATCCCGCCATGCGGACCCTGGTCGTCACGGGGGCGTCACTGGGTGCGCAGACGATTAACGACGCGATCCTGACGATGTTAAAGGACGTCACGCTGCGCGGCTGGCAGATCTTACATCTATCCGGTCGCGATCATGTAGACAGCGTGCGCGCGGGGTATCGCGAACTGGCCCAACCTGCCGTCATCCTCGACTTCACCCCCGCGATGAGCGACGTCTGGGCGGTGGCGGATATCGCGATCAGTCGAAGCGGGGCCAGCAGTTGCGCCGAACTGACCGCTTGCGGGGTTCCCAGCGTTTTGCTTCCCTATCCCTATCACAAAGACATGCACCAACGGGCCAACGCCAAGGTGCTTGCCGATGCCGGTGCCGCGATTCTGATTGACGACGAAAAGGACCGCCGCAAGAACGCCGACAAGCTTCGGCCGGCGCTCGAATCCCTCCTATTCGACGTCAACAAACGCCAAGCCATGGCCGATGCCGCAAGGACCATCGGCAAACCAAAGGCGTCCGACGAAGTCGCTCGAGCAATGCTCGCGATGCTAGGCGGTTAAGGCAAAGTTGCCCGCGAATGCCTGAAATGGTTTGAACCCATTCAGCCGATGCTATACCATGCGCTGGTCTAATTCGGGGAACACGTTGACCACACAGACGCGAATGGATTCGCAGACTTCCTCAACCCTCACGCGCCCCGCCAGCCGATTCGCTGGCAAGCGGGTTCACTTTATCGGCATTGGTGGCAGTGGGATGAGCGGGCTGGCGCGCATGCTGCACGACAGTGGTGCGGTCGTCACCGGGTCTGAACCCAAACCGTCGGACGTCACGTTTGCGCTGGGCGTCACCGGCGTGAAGATCTCGCGCGACCAGATGGGTCAATACGTCGACAAGGACGTCGATCTCGTCGTCCGCACCGCAGCGGTCCCGGACACCAATCCAGAGTATCTCATCGCGAAAAAGCTCGGCATTCCAATATTGAAGTACGCGCAGTTGCTCGGTGAAGTGATGGCCGAGCGCCACGGCATCGCGATCGCCGGCACGCACGGCAAGTCGACGACGACCGCGATGACGGCCTACACCCTGCTGCAGTGCGACGTCGATGCGAGTTTCGTCGTCGGTGGAACCGTCCCGCAACTTGGTGGTGGCAGTCGCAGTGGCGCGGCGGCGGCATTTGTCGCTGAGGCTTGCGAGTTCGACCGCAGTTTTCACAACCTGCATCCCACCGTTGCCGTGCTGACGAACGTCGAGGCCGACCACCTCGACTGCTACAAAGACCTCGACGACATCATCGGCAGCTTCCGCAAGTTCGTCGGGCTCGTCCCGCCCAGGGGCACGCTGATCGTCAACGGCAGGGACGCAAACGTCGCCCGGTCAGTCGCGGGGTCGGCTGCGAAGATCGAGACTGTGGCGCTGGTCGACAGCCCCACCCGCGCGCCAAACTTCGTCTGGAGCACGGTGCCGACCGGCATCGTCAGTGGTTGCCATAGCGGCGACCTGTTTTACAAAGGCCAGAAGGTCGCGAAGATCCAGCTGTCGGTCGCCGGTGAGCACAACCTCATCAATGCGACCATGGCGATCGCGGCGTGCGCGACGTGCGGTGTCGACCCGAAGAAAGCCGCCGACGCGATCGCAGGCTTCAGTGGTGTCGATCGGCGCATGACCCGCGTCGGTGAGTATAATGGTGCCGTCGTCATCGACGATTACGGACACCACCCTACCGAGATCCGCGCCACACTCGCCGCCATTCGCGAGCGGTATCAGCCCAAGCGATTGCTCTGCGTCTTCCAACCGCACCAGCACAGCCGCACGCGCTTCCTGCTCGACGAGTTCGCGACAGCCTTCACCGCTGCCGACGAAACGGTCGTTGCGGACATCTACTTCGTCCGCGATTCTGAGGCCGAGCGCCAGCGCGTCAGCAGCAACGACCTCGTCGACCGGGTGAATAAAAATGGCCAAAAAGCGATTCACCTGTCCACATTCCAGGACATCGTCGACTATCTTCGTAAGACGGTGAAGCCCGGTGACGTCGTAGTGACGATGGGCGCCGGCAACGTATGGGAAATCGGCCGGGATCTGGTCGTGTAAAATTGGGATCAACGCAGAGGCGCGGAGAGCAGAACGCGGAGAAACGCAGAGGAATTTGGTAGATTTTTGGTCCCCTGCAGTGAATCCGGTTTTCTTCTCTGCGTTACTCTGTTCGCCTCTGCGTTGAAATGAATTTCAATGAACCTGCAAACTGTCACACCCTTCATCGGCCTTGAGGCGATCGTCACCGAGAACGAGCCGATGGCGCCGCACACGTGGTATCGGATTGGTGGGCCGGCGCGCTGGTTCGTTCGGCCTCGGTCGATTGAGGAGTTGCAGGAAGTGCTCGGACGATGCGCCGAGGCAGACGTGAAGACGCATGTGCTCGGGCTGGGCGCGAACCTGCTCGTGAGCGATGCGGGCGTCGATGGGGTCGTCATCAAGCTCGACCAGGACTTCTGGCGGCGGGTGAAGATCGACAAGACCACCCTCGAGGTCGGCGCGGGCGTCGACATGCAAAAACTCATCCTGCGGACCGTTCGTGCGGGCCTGGCAGGCATTGAATCGCTCGCGGGCATTCCCGGGACGATCGGTGGTGGCATCCGCATGAACGCCGGTGGCAAGTATGGAGACATCGGCTCGCGCGTCACCAAAGTCACCGTCATGAGCCAGGACGGCACCGTCTTCGAACGCTACAAGGACGACTTGTTGTTCGAGTACCGAAGCACCAACATCGCCGCCCCGTTCATCCTTGGCGCGACGCTGGAGTTGGAACAGGAAGACCCCGAAGAACTGATGCGCCGGACGAAGGAAATCTGGATGTTCAAGAAGAACAGCCAACCCCTCAACACCAAGTCCGCAGGTTGCATGTTCAAGAACCCACGCGGGCTTTCCGCCGGCGCGTTGATCGACCAGGCGGGCTTAAAAGGCTTCCGCGTGGGTGGGGCCGAAGTGAGCGGCAAGCACGCGAACTTCATCATCGCCCACCCGAACTGCTCGGCGGACGACGTGCTGAAGATCGTGAAGCTCATTCAGGAAAAGGTTGCTGAGAAGTTTGAAGTGAACCTCGAAACCGAAGTGAAGATGTGGGCCTAGGGCTCAGATCGGGCTCATGCGACGCGTCATTGGTTGGACTTTGATCTGCCTAGGCGTGATGACGGGCGGCGCTGCTTCCGAAACGCTTCATCTCTGGTTGGCAGGCGGAAGCGTGTCGTTCGTGTTGGGCATCTGGCTGCTGTGGGACCGGCGCAAGGACGTGCGCGAGTTATCGCTCGAGGAAAAGAAGGATCTGACATGAAAGTAACCGTTCTCTACGGCGGCCCCAGCGCCGAGCGCGAAATCAGCCTGATCTCGGGCAAGGCCGTCATCGAAGGTCTTCAGTCGATGGGCCACGAAGTCTTCGCTAGCGACGTGTCGCCGACGAATCTTGCCGGCCTCGACCACCCCACCGACGTCGTCTTCCCCGTGCTGCACGGCAACTTCGGGGAAAGTGGTGAACTGCAGGAAATCCTCGAAGCACGTGGGCTGCCATTCGTGGGAAGTGGCAGCGCGGCGTCGCGGACGGGGATGAACAAGGCGGCGTCGAAGGAACTGTGGAAGGCTGTGGGCTTGCCGACCGCAGCGTGGCAGTTGATTACCGGTGGGCCCGAGGCGGTGTCGCAACTGGCGATCGAGGCACCCTGTGTCGTAAAGGCGATCGACTCCGGCAGCAGCATCGACGTCTTCATCTGCAAGACTGCGGCCCACGCCAAGGCGTCGCTGAGCGAACTGTTGACCAAGCATGGCCAGGCGATGGTGGAAGCGTTTGTGAATGGAACCGAGCTGACCTGCGGCATTCTGGAAGAA
>JBBRHE010000181.1:0-7471 GCA_038223165.1 Tepidisphaerales bacterium | reverse complement strand
ATGGCAGGTCGGTCGGACGATCGAAGGATCGCAAAATGCGTCGGTGGCGGCCCAATCACACGCGGCGGCGTTGGGTGAACGCGTCGAGCAAATCGCGGTCATGCTCAACGTCATCAGTGAACAGCAACTGCTCAGCGACCGCGCCAAGAGCGTGGCGTATCGCGAGAAGGACAGTGAAGCGCTGCGCAGGGCGATTCGCGAAGAGATCGCCAAGTCCAACTACGACGGTGCGATCGTGCTAGCCGACGACATGGAACGCGCTTTTGGCTATAAGGCCGAGGCCGAGCAGTTCAGAACCGAGATTACCGAACGTCGCGACGAAGCCCAGCGAAAGCAGGTCGGTGAAGCGATGACCGGCGTGGACCGCCTGGTCCGCGAGGAACGCTGGACCGAAGCCTTCCGCGAGGCCGAACGTGTCGCCGAGCGATTTCCAGCCCTTGAATCAGTCAAGCTACTGCCAAAGGAAATTGAGATGCGTCGCGAGGCGCGCAAGAAGCAGTTGCTGGTCGAGTGGAACGACTCGATCAAGCGGCACGACACCGATGGCAGCATCGCGCTCTTGAAGCGCCTGGACCTCTACCTGACCCCCACCGAGGCCGAATCACTTCAGGAAAGCGCCCGGGGCGTCTTCAAGGAAAAGCTCAACGGTCTGCGCACGCAGTTTTCACTGGCCGTTCAGGACCACCACTGGCAAGACGCGTTGCGCCTCGGCGAAGAGATCATGCGCGACTTCCCCAACAGCCGACTGGCGATCGAAGTGAAGGAATCGCTCGAAGCCCTCAAGCAACACGCGGCGGAGGACGAACCGGCGACCGCGCGGGCCTAACGTTCCGATTGGGCCATGCTTCACCGTGCCATGCGCGTCTCGCCCATGCCTGTCAGCAGTAGAGCGTGCATGCCATTGCCCGATCGGCACCAAATGAAATGGGGGACATATAATTCGATGCTACACGCATGGGCGAGACGCCCATGCCACGGCGCTAGCGCGAGACTACCACCGTTTGCGGTTTTACGACTGCCGTCACTTCCACGACAACGCCTCGCTTCTTCTCCTCGTTCTGCTTCATCAGGTTCCGCAGCACCATCAGCAGCGTTTCCGACTCCATGAAGGTCGGTGGCATGCGAAGGTAGACGGTCTTGTCGTCGATGACGCGCAGCGTGCCCGGCGCGTTGTTCAGACCTTCCGAGGCCAGCTTCGCATCGCGGACGGTCAGTACGACATCGGGGGCATTTTTAATGATGCTTTCGACGCCGAAGATCTGGCAGAGCAGTCGCATCTCCGTGAGGGCAAACAGTACCACGACCTGACGAGGCGGTTCACCGAAGGCGTCCTTCATGTCGCTTTCGAGCAGGTGCAGCATCTCCAACGACGTGCAGCGCGTCATCCGACGATAGACATCCAAGCGCTGACGGTCGGCGGGGATGTATGTCTTCGGCAGAAACGCGCTGATGCCGATGTCGACATGCGCCTCGGGCGTCGTCGCCTTCGGTTCGTTCTTCAATTGCCGCGTTGCCTCTTCGAGCAATTGGCAATACATCTCGTAACCGACCGTCGCGATGTGACCGCTCTGTTCGGGACCAAGAATGTTGCCCGCCCCGCGGATCTCCAAGTCGCGCATGGCGATCTTGAAGCCCGCGCCCAGGTGGCTGTACTCCTCGATTGCTTTCAATCGCTTGGCTGCGACGGGCGTGACCGGTCGGTCCGGTGGCAGCAGCAGGTAGCAATAAGCGCGGTTCTTGTACCGCCCTACTCGGCCGCGCAATTGGTGGAGTTCGGATAGGCCAAACCGGTCGGCCTTGTTGATGAAAATCGTGTTGGCGTTTGGGATGTCCAACCCGCTCTCGATGATCGTCGTGGCGACGAGAATATCGGCCTGGTGGCTGATGAACTTCATCATCACGTCTTCTAGCTCGCCATCCGGCATTTGGCCGTGCCCGATGATGATGCGGGCGTCGGGAACAAGCTGCTGTAGCTCGTCGGCGACCTCGGTGATGTTGTAGACGCGATTGTGCACAAAGTAGACCTGCCCACCGCGGTTCATCTCGCGCTGGATGGCCATCTTGATGCGGCCCGTGTCATAGCTGGTGACCTCCGTCACCACGCTGCGCCGGTCCTGGGGCGCGGTCGTCAGGCTGCTGATATCGCGCAGGCCCAGCATCGACATGTGCAGCGTGCGCGGGATAGGCGTGGCGGACATCGTCAGCACGTCGACGGTCTTGCGCATCTGCTTCAAGCGTTCCTTGTGCGTCACACCGAACCGCTGCTCTTCGTCGATGACAACGAGGCCCAGGTCTGCGAACTTCACGTCCTTGCTGATGAGGCGATGCGTGCCGATCAGCACATCCACCTCGCCCTTGGCGGCACGCTTAAGGATGTCCTTCACTTCCTTGGTGGTCCGATATCGGCTAACGGATTCGACCACGAACGGGTAGTTGACCATCCGCTCTTTGAACGACCGATGGTGCTGCTCGGCCAAAATCGTCGTCGGGACGAGGACGGCGACCTGCTTGCCATACTCGCACGCCTTGAACGCGGCCCGCATGGCCAGCTCCGTCTTGCCGTAACCAACGTCACCGCAAAGCAACCGGTCCATCGGCCGGGGTTTTTGCATATCCTGCTTGATCTCGTCGGCGCTGGTGATCTGGTCGACCGTCGGCTGATATGGGAACTCGGCCTCGAACTCCTGCTGCCACTCGGTGTCGGGTGGATAGGGAACGCCCAGTTCGGCCGCCCGTGCCGCCTGCACTTCGATCAGCTCGGCGGCCATATCCATGACCGCTTCGGCGACCTTGGCCTTTTGCTTTTCCCACACGCCACTGCCCAGTCGCGATAATTGCGGGTGGCCGTGGAAGCCACCGATGTATTTCTGGATCAGGTTCACGCGCGTCGCGGGGACGTGAAGTGTTGCATTCTCGGCGAAGCGCAGCGTCAGGTACTCATCGCTCTTGCCATCCTTGCTGATCGTCTGAATGCCCGTGAACTTCGCGATACCGTGGGCGACGTGGACGACGTAATCACCGACCTTTAAGTCGAGGAAGGAATCTACCGGGCGCGACGCGACGACCTTCTTCACACGCCGCCGCTGCTCGTAGCGATGGAACAGTTCGTGGTGACCCAGCAGCGCGACGGGCCTATCGCCTTTGCTTAACGGGTCGCCCCACACGAAGCCACGATGCAGGTAGCCGATCTTGACGTCGATCCGCTTGCACGCGTCCTTGGAGACATCGGCTTCCAGCAGTTCGCAGAAGCGTTTGTGCTCCCCTTCGTTATCGCAGTAAATGACGACCTCGTGCGTCTCGGCGAGTTCCGCGAGTTCACCGAGCGCCTTTTTCGCCTCAGTCTCAAATCGCTGCAGAGATGTGATCGGCAACTTTGCAGCCGTTGCAGGTGCCGAACCTACGAACGATGGAGCAGCAGAGGAGCCTTGGTCGAACTGACTCAGTTCCAGCCGTGAAAAATTCGCCGACTGCGCGAGGACGGCCTTCAGTGGATAGATGCCTTTGATGTCCGGCAACCGATCGAAATAGCTGCGCGCCTGCTCGGCGATCTCCAGAGGTTCCCAGAGGATCACGAGTGTGTTGTCGGGCAGGTAAGTAAACAGGCTGGTGCTGTCACCGCTGTCGAGCTGACCCTTCAGGTCCATCACGCGAACGGATTCGAGTTTGTCGCCACTGCCGAGGGTGTCGAGGTCGAACTTTCGGATCGATTCGATCTCGTCGTCGAAGAAATCGATGCGAACAGTGAGGCCGACTTGTTCACCGGCCTCTTCAAAGTTGCCGGGTAGGTAGATATCGACGATCCCACCCCGAACGGCGAAGTCGCCGGGGACCTCAACTTGCTCCAGTCGGTTGTAGCCACGTTCACTGAGCCAGACGATGAGTTTTTCCGGTTCGAGCTTGAGACCTGGCTTGAGGGTCAGCAGAAGTTGCTGCAACTGACTTCGCGACGGCACGGCTTGCATAAGAGATTGGATCGGCGCGACCATCATCGATGAAGTCTGCTTACCGGTTGCGTATCGCGCGACCATCTGCAGGCGGTTGGACACCTGCTCTTCACTCACCTTGCCAAGGTTCCCCGCCAGTTCAAGCGCTGGCATGACATCGGGACGGATGCCCGAGAACAGCTCGATGTCGTCGGCGAGGTCGTCCCCTTCGTCCAGGTGCCCACAAACGAACAGCACCGGTCGACTCAGGTCGCGGTGCATCGCAGCGGTCACGAGCGCGACGCTGCTGCCCCACAACCCTGACGCCGCGGCGACCTTCTGGTCACGCAGTGAATTGGCCAAGGCTTCCAGCGGGCGCGCAGCGACGAGCCGCCCGATGATGTCGGGAGGGATCTGTTTACTCATAAGCGACGAATGTTAGGCCGCCGAACGGTATCGGTAAAGCCCGGAACTTTAATCGACAGCAGGATTTCAGTGACGAATATAGAAGTGTTCAAACTCGCCGGTCGGTGGCAGGTCGACCAGATCGACCTTCTTAATAAAGCAGTTCATCTTCTGACTGACCGTGTTCACGATCTCGTTCATGTCCTTGTCGGGTCCTTCCATGATCAACTCAACCCGGCCATCAGGGAGGTTTTTCACGTAGCCATGGACATTGTAACGCTGGGCGATGTTCTGAACGGTGTAGCGGAAGCCGACACCTTGGACCCGGCCACTAAAGTGACACTCAAACCGATGCACGGAATGGGCCTCGAGAAGATCATCGTAGTTCCGCGAAAGCATCTGATCGCAAATATACCGAGGTCCGAAAATCTCGCCAAGGTAAATTTTGCCGGCAACAGGTGTTTTCCCCCGGCCGACCTAGTCCTCTCTGGCGATCTGCTTGCAGAACGCCAGAAATTCCTGGTCAATTTGATCGAACGGCACTCCAAGATAGTGTTCGAGAATCGACCGGACCCGCGAGCGGTCCCAACCACCCGTGGTTGGCGATGTCCCCCAGACATTTCCATTTGCGACATCGGTCAGTAAACGCTCGTATGCGGGTCGATACTTGCGGTCATACCCGTCGCGCAGGTAGCGCACGAAGGCCCAGTTCTGACTGTAAAACGCGTCAATCCGATCGCCCGGTCGATGGATGATGTCACCGGCGTTGTAGGTGACCAGTTCCGACAACGGGAACGCATAGCGTTGCTCGATCGATAGCCACAACGCATGCTGCCGACTGGCGTTGGCCTGCAGGTTCCATTGCGGAAGCGACTGCAGCTTATCCATGTCCTCAAACAGTGTCGCAGTGCCCTCTTCGAGAAACGCTGGCAGTCGCCCACGGAAGTGCCTTGACGCAAACTGGTGCCACCCCTCGTGGGCGGCCGTCGAGAGCGTGCGGTAGTCTCCGATGTCGTACGCGACAAACTCGTCTCCCAGCGCGTAGGCCCCATAGGCGATCTGGAGATAAATCTTCGCCATCGGGCCCGTCCGTCGACGCGTGTAGTCGACCCATTCGGACCGCTGACCGAAGATATAACAGACCATCGGTCGATCGGTCGGCGGCGCGCCGGGCGCGACAACCCGGTACTGCGTATAGGCCCCTTCCATCAGCTGCGGCAACGCGTCAAATAGCGAGTCGTCCGGTGAGACTGTCGTAAAGATCCGGTAGTGGGCCGTGGTCAAGATTGAACCCACAGTCGAGCCGTATTTCCACGGTTCGATCATCACGGGGACGCGTTTGCTCAAGCCCGTGGGATCGCGGGGCTTTCCACCGGTGGCGCAACCGATTAGCGTCGCCAGCAAGACCATGAGCGTGGCAGATACGAGCCGGGTTTGCGTTTTCACTACGTCCGCCTACGCTTGAACTATGACCACCGCACGCGTCGACATCATCAGCATCGGCACCCTCAGCCGCAACCGCCTCTGGAACGAAACGGAGCCACGCCGCACGGCCCACTCGACCACAACGCTCATCCGATCGGGCAGGCGAACCATCCTCGTCGACCCCGGTCTGCCGGCGCCGGCGCTGGCAGCTAGGTTGTATGAACGCACCGGTCTGCAACCATCGGCGATCGACATCGTCTTCCTGACCAACTTCCGCGCCGCCCATCGCGCGGGTCTTGAGTTGTTCGATGACGCGAAAGTTCTCATCCACGAACTTGAACAGCAGGCAGCCCGCCAGCAATTGCAGGGGCTAATCACCGACTCCCCGGAAGAGGACGACGACCACCAGCATTTCGTTAACGAATTGAAGATGCTCGACCGAATGGGCATCGCGCCCGACAAGCTGGCAGACAACGTCGACCTGTTCCCGCTGTTCGGCTATACACTAGGCCAGACGGGACTGCTCGTAACCACCCCCGCCACCAGCAAGCTGATCGCCGGTGACGCCGTCGCCACGCTCGACCACTTCCTGGCTGGACAAGTTCTTCCCGACGCCGCCAACATCAAGGCCGCACAGGAGTCACTCGCCGAGGCGTACGAGATCGCAGACCTGATTGTTCCCGGTCACGACAATCTGTTTGTCAACCCGCGCATTCAGGGCCTGTAATGAGGGATCGCAAAAAGGCTAAGCGATCCCGAGGTCTTTCGTCGTGAACAGGCTCTCGAAAATGTAGCCTGCGCCTTCGATGTTGGCCCGAGCGCCTTCAAGACGGTCTATGACCCCGACAATGCGGTCGATCTTCGCGCCGGCAGCTTCCAAAGTCTTGGCGGCCTCCAGGACTTGCCCACCGGTCGTCATGATGTCTTCCACGATGACGACGGTGTCCCCCTTTTCGAGCACGCCTTCGATCTGTTTGGCGCTGCCATAGTCTTTTTTGGCATTGCGGACGATAACGAACGGTTTGCCTGCAGCAATGGACGCCGCCGCTGCCAGCGCGACTGCGCCCAGTTCCGGCCCTGCGATGCGCGTCACACCAGGGCCAATTTTCGTGGCGAACATCTTGCCAAGTTCGGCCAATACGTCTGGCTGAGTCTCGAACCGGTACTTGTCGAGGTAATAGCTGCTCTTGCGCCCACTACGAAGAGTGAAATCACCGTGCAACAACGAGACTTCAGCGATCCGTTTGGCCAGTTGATCTTTGGTCATGCAAGCGACTATTGCCACTGAATCGCGTGTCGTCAACGTGCCCGGTGGGGTTGCGATTCCAACATTGCTCAGCTTTTCTACTGCAACTTCCTCAGGGAACCGACCTAGTATTGTCCGACAGGTAAAGATATACGAAGTCAACGGAGTGAAAACACCATGATGAGCAAGTTTTACAACAACGTGAAGACGGCCCTTTTGCTAGGGTCGTTGACGGCGTTGATCCTCTGGATCGGCGCGATCCTGGGGGGTCAGCAGGGTGTGATCATCGCGTTGGTGATCGCTGCGGGCATGAACTTTGTCGGGTATTTTTTCAGCGACAAAATTGCGATCGCGTCGATGCGCGCCCAGGAAGTCGGCCCTGAGCATGATCTGTACCAGATCGTTGCTCCACTGGCGAAACGCGCGAACATGCCGATGCCAAAGGTTTACGTTGCACCGACGGCCGCCCCTA
>JBBRHE010000180.1:0-7487 GCA_038223165.1 Tepidisphaerales bacterium | reverse complement strand
ACCTTCGGTTTGTCGGGCTTGCTGCTACAACCGATAAACACGGTGCCGGCCAAACCGACGGCCAACATTGACGACAGGCAAACAGTGGCAGCGCGATACATCATGGTGCGATTCTCCACAGGTGAACCCGCCTTGGGTGGGCAGACTGATCTACTACTGGAAACGAACGAGTGAGGTTCTATTACGCGACTTCGGCATCCTCAAAATCACCCGACTCGGCATCCTCAAAATGTCATCCCGAGGGGAGAGGAAGCGACCCGAGGGATGACACGTTACGCTTGAGGCGTTCACGATCGAGGCACCCGAATCCTCGACTCCCTCACTCCTCACGCGGTGCTTCGACCACAGCGGCCTTGCGACCTCGCCGCGACTTGGTTAGAGAGGTGGTCTCACCGTTCCCGTTGACGGTGGGCGTGGTGGCTGGCGTCGCCTCGATGAACAGTCGACCTTGACCAGGGACCTCGTAGCGTTTGGCGTCGAGCACCGCCTGGGCTTCACTGACCAGTTCGTCGAGCGTCTTGAACTGTCGATAGACGCTGGCAAATCGCACGTAAGCGACCTGGTCCACCCGCCTGAGCTTGTCTGCGACCAGTTGACCGACCGTCGTCGTCGGCACTTCGCGGTCAAATGCAGCGAAGAGTTCCTCTTCAACCTCATCAGCGATCCGCAAGAGTTCGCTTTCCGGAACCGGTCGTTTGAAACAGGCACGCTCGAGGCCGGTAAGAATTTTCTGACGATCCCACGGGGTGCGCCGACCGTCTTTTTTCACCACGGTCAGCTTGGCATTCTCTTCGATGCGTTCGTAGGTGGTGAACCGTTTGGAACACTTCACGCATTCCCGCCGCCGACGGATCGACCGGCCACCATCACAGGCGCGCGAGTCGATCACCTTCAGCATATCCTTGTCGGCATCGCAGAACGGGCAGCGCATTCGTTACGAAACCGTACCGTTTTCGCTAACAAAACGCAAAAAATGCGCGGTTGCCTTCGAGATGGGAGGTAAACCCTCTCACATGGAAACCGCAATGTCGCGAAGATGCGAAAATACCCGTGAGCTTGCTGCATTGATTCGTGCCTTCGCGCCGTCGCAGTACATGTTCCGTCGCGCGATCTTGCCCATCTGCACGTTCTTCTCATTCCACGCCCGACTTCGATTAAGCGTTACACGCGGCGCACCGAAACAAGAGGTAGAACGAACGAACGGCCCGATCGCGAAATCGGTGTCGATTGCCGTGGGGTGCGTCCTGCGGGTGCGTTGGTCCTCTGAACGTGGCGACTGTTGTCCGTCGCCCGCCAACCGTCGTTCTCAGTCCCAGCCAGAAAGAGGTCTCGAATGTCGTTTTCCGCTGCCACCCTCAATGCCGCCCGTGAATCCCTCGTCGCCGCCGCCCAGCAGAAGCTGGCACTGATTGCCCAGTTGTCTGAACAGGGCCGCAAAATCGTCGATCTGGAAGCCGAAGTGCAGAAGCTCGCCGACGAAAGTGCACGCGCCCGCCAGGCGCTAGCCGACGCCAGGAGCGAAATCGAAGCCCTTCGCGCCCAACTGCCCGACGCCGCAACCGTCCGCGCGTACAACGGCCTGACCGAAGTCCTCACCTCCCCGTCGGCCGAGCGGTTCGGTCTGCGCATCGCGGCGTAAGGCTTTAGCCAAAAGTCTCCTGTTAGGAACCCCCGAGGGCGAGGATGTTTTGACAACATCCTCGCCTTTTGTGTTTACTGGTGTCCTTCCAACCGGACCACCATGAACCGCATCACTATCCATTGGCTCGTCACCTGCGTCATGGCTGCGAACCTCAGCGTGCCGGCGATGGCGCAGACAACCGTCCCAACCCCAACCCCAACCCCGATCACACCAATGTCCACCACCACCGCACGCATCGACGGTGTTCCCGTGCTTGATTGGATGACCAGCGGTCAGACGACCTTCTGCGGCGCGCTGTCGGCGGCGCTGTCGGTCACCGATCGGCCGCGTCCCGTCGCGGGTGAAATATTCGGCCAAAAAACGGCTTTCCTCGGTCCCTGGAGCGGCAAGTCGATCGCTGACTGGACCGCTGCGGTCCGGGCACGCGAGATCGATATCCTAACGAAGATGAGGGATGCGGATAAAGGAGTGATTCAACACATTCGCACGGTGGTCGAGTGATCGCTTTCCCGTAGCATGGGCGGCCCGCCCATGGTGCCGTACTCAGCACGTCGGATGGTACGCCGTCCGAAGCAGCAATCGCGCCAGCGAAGAGCGCTCAACTGACTTTCGATTCATCAAAGCCTACTGCGTGATGAAGATCGCGTGCGCTCTTTAGCTCGGGTCGCGTACGACCCCGACACCCCGGAGTACCGGGGCTCCACGGTCGAGCCGCCCGTGCTACGGTGGGATGTCACATCACTCGCAAACTACGTCGTGTGTGCCGCGAGCAGTTGGAAATCGCCTGCACTGTGCAGGCGGCGTTCGACGGCGTAGTACTTGTACTTCTTGCTGAACGCGACACGCAGTTCGATGTCGACAGTCCCCAGGTCCGGGCCGAGGCGCTCGAAGGTCGTTTCGACGACTTCGACGTCGGTGCCGTCGAAGAGATCGACAGCGTCGGGGATGCAGTTGGCGGTCCACTTGCCGCGCAGTTTGACCGTGCGATATCGGCGGCGCGGGAAGGCGTCACCGAGGTAGTTGAAGATCCAGAGGGTCAGGACGATCATCGTCGCCGAGACGATCGTGAGCGTGTAGAGCCCGAACCCCGCCGCCAGCCCCACCGCCGCCACCGACCACATGGCCGCCGCCGTCGTCAGACCGCGCACACTGCCGCGCGTCTGCAGGATCGTGCCGGCACCGAGGAAACCGATGCCGGTCATGACGGCATAACCGATACGGGTGAGGTCGACGTTGACCGTCACGCCTTGCCCGCGGGTGCCCGACCAGTCGGATTGGGTCATCTGGATCGACAACACCATCACCAGCGCGCTGGCCATGCAGACCAGGATGTGCGTGCGGAACCCCGCCTCACGACCGCGAATCTCGCGCTCGGCGCCGACCAGGCCACCCGCACAAGCTGCGAGCACAATCCGGAAGACCGCCTCGGCCGTCCATCCCCATCCAATCGATTCCAGCAATTGTGTCAAATGCGTGTCAAATGCGTTCATTGAAGTGCTGGCTCTTTCGCGCGGGTGGAAACGGTCGACCTTAACACAATCTTAGCAATCGCGGAAGGGTATAAAGAGCCGCGCCGTCCAAAGAGGGAAAGTCCCCATCGCGTCGGCGACCTTGCTCGTTTCGACTTTCCCCGACGACACCGGCTCCGCTTGCCCCGGCGTGTCCCCCTTCGTACCTTTCCGGCGATGAACATCGACACGGGTGACATCAAGAGGCGGTTCGAGCAGACCTTCGGTGCCGGTGGGCGCGTCCACGTCGTCCGCTCGCCGGGACGGGTGAACCTGATCGGGGAACACACCGACTACAACGACGGCTTCGTCTTCCCGATGGCGATCGAGCCCCACGTCCTGTTCGCGTTCCGCGCTCGCACGGACGGCAAGGTGCGCCTGGTCAGCACGGTCTACCCGGACCAGGTCGTCGAGTTTTCCGTAAACGAGACGATCACGCGTGGTGAGCCCAAGTGGGCCAACTACCTGAAGGGGGCCGCAGCCGAGTTGAAGGGCGCGGGCATTCCACTGGTCGGAATGGATGCATTGCTCGACAACACGCTGCCGATGGGTGGTGGGTTGTCGTCCAGTGCCGCGCTGGAAGTGGGCACCATCCGCGCGTTGCTGAAGCTGGCCGGGCTCGACATGGACGAAACGCGCATCGCGCTGCTCGCGCAAAAAGCTGAGCACGAGTTTGCGCTGGTCCCCTGCGGCATCATGGACCAGACGATCGTCACCAGCGGCAAGGCCGGTCACGCGATGCTGCTGGACTGTCGCGACAACAGCAAGCAGTTCATCCCACTGGACGGCAACGAGCTGCGCGTGGTCATCGTCAACAGCATGGTCAAGCACGAGTTGAGCGGTGGTGAATACGCCGAGCGCCGCCATCAGTGCGAACAGGCTGTGCGGTACTTCCAGACGCTCGAACCGAACGTCAAGGCTTTACGTGACGTGACGATGAAACAGGTGGAAGATGCCCAAGGCAAGGTCGACGATCTGGTCTTCCGTAGGGCGCGGCACGTTGTCGGTGAAACTCAGCGGGCGCAGAAGTACGCAACGCTTCTCTCGTCCAAGCATTACGAAGAGGCCGGCCGACTGATGGTGGAGAGCCACAATTCGCTGCGTGACGACTACAACGTCAGCACGGACGAGCTGGATTACCTGGTAGTCGAATCGCTGACGGTCAAAGGAGTCTACGGCGCCCGCATGACCGGTGGCGGCTTCGGTGGCTGCATCGTCGCGCTGACGCAACCACGGGCCGTCGAACCGCTGACGAAGCACCTGAACGACGTCTACCCGAAGAAGACCGGCGCGCAACCGGGCATCTTCGTCACAACGGCGACCGCCGGGGCGGAAGTGATTGAATAGGTGATTGCTTAATGACCATTGGTCATTTCCCCCCGCCGTACTTCACCTTCCACGCCTTGAGCAATTCAAACGCCGCCATGGGGGAGAGCGCGTCAATGTTCGTGCCTGCCAACGCCGTCAGCAGTTCTTTGGACGGATCGACGAACAGTGTCATCTGCGCATCGTCGACTTCCCGGTCCGCCCTTTTCCCTCGGCTGAGCTTCGGTTTGCCGACGTGCTGCACCGCCAGTTCGCCAAGCAGTTGTCGCGCGCGTTCGAGCACGGGTTTGGGCACACCGGCCAGTCGGGCGACGTGGATGCCGTAGCTGCGGTCGGTGCCACCTTCGACGATGCGGTGGAGGAAGACGACCTGATCTTCCCACTCGCGCACCGCGACGTTCAGGTTGCGCACACCGGTGAAACGGGACGAAAGGTCGGTCAGCTCGTGGTAGTGCGTCGCGAAAAGCGTGTGGCACTTCACGGTGCTCGCGACGTGCTCACTGATCGCCCATGCCAGTGACAGACCGTCGAGCGTGCTCGTACCCCGGCCGATCTCGTCGAGGACGACGAGGCTGCGGTCGGTGGCGTTGTTGAGGATGTTGGCGGTTTCGGTCATTTCGACCATGAAGGTGGATTGCCCGCCGTGCAGTTCGTCCGATGCGCCGATGCGCGTGAAGAGCCGGTCGCGCAACCCGATCGTCGCGCTCTTGGCGGGCACGTAACTGCCGATGTGCGCCAGCAGCGTGATCAGCGCGACCTGGCGGATGTAGGTGCTCTTACCGGCCATGTTTGGACCGGTGATGAGCGAAAGTGAATCGTTCTCAGTGAAGGTCGTGTCGTTGGCGACGAACTCGCTTTCGAGCTGTTGTTCGAGGAACGGATGCATACCGTCGACGATCTGCAGGACGCGGTCCTCGGTCATCGTCGGCCGGCAATAGCGCCGCGACGATGCCAGTGCCGCCAGTGAACTGAGCACGTCGATGCGCGCCAGGGCCCCTGCCAGTTCCTGAAACGCCGGCACGTGCGGCAACAGTGTTTGGCGGACCGTTTCAAACAGTGACTGTTCGAGTGCGACGGCCTTGTCCTGCGCCCCGAGCGCCTCGCTTTCGAACGATTTCAGCTCCGTGGTGATGTAGCGTTCGCTGTTGGTCGTCGTCTGCTTGCGCGTCCAGGCGGCCGGTGCCTTGTCTTTGTGGACGTTGGTGACCTCGATGTAGTAGCCGAAGACCTTGTTGTAGCCGACCTTCAGCGATGAAATGCTCGTCTCGCTCGCCAGCTGCGCCTGGTACTTGGCCAACCATTGCTGGCTATTCGTGCCGAGCTCGCGCAGGCGGTCGAGCTCGGCGTCGAACCCTGTCGCGATCACGCCACCCTCGCGCAAGTGCGGTGCGGGTTCGGGCATGATCGCGCCCTTCAGGAAAATCGATTGGTCCTCGATGAACGGTCGCGAAGAAGCAAGCTCGGGGGCGACCGCATCCGACGATTTCAGCGCAGCCAGTCGGTCGATGAGCACGGGCAATCGCTCGAGGCAGCGCGACAACGACGCCAGATCGCGCGGGTTGGCGCGCCCCACCGCGACCCGGCCGACGATGCGCTCGATGTCGCAGACGTCTTCCAAAGCCGCTGCGACGTCCTTGAGCACCGCGCCGTCGTCCAGCAGCGCCGCGATCGCGTTCTGTCGAGCGACGATGTGCTCCAGATCGCGAAGCGGCGTGCGCAACCACTGCCGCAGCAGGCGGCCACCCATGCTCGTGCGTGTGCGGTCGATGGCGCTGAGCAGCGAGCCCTCGGTGCCCCCGCTGCGCACCGTGCGGTCGATCTCCAGGCTGCGCCAGCTCGCCGGGTCGATCAGCAAGTGATCGTCAACACTGTGCCGCCGCAACGGGCGGATGTGGCCCAGCGACGCCTTCTGCGTCTCCTGCAGGTAGGTCAGCACCGCGCCCGTCGCGAGGATGGCGGGGTCGTCGTCACTGAAGCCGAACCCACCGGCGGTCGTCGTCTGCCATTGCCGTTGCAATTGTTCGACCGCGTGATGTGGTGTGAACTGCCAGCCCGGCCGTGGCGTCACTGCGATTTTGCCCAGCGCTGTCACCTGCGCCGCGACCGGGTGCGGTTGTCCACTGGGCAGTTCCGGGACAAGCACCTCGGCTGGTGACAACCGCGCGATCTCGTCGACCACCTGCCCTTCGGTCCCACTCATCGCGACGCACGCGCCCGTCGACAGTTCGATCCAAGCCAGGGCGGCGCGATAGCCGTCATTCTTCGTCATCCCAAACGCCAGCGCCGCTACGTAGTTGTCGTTGCGACCGTCCAGCAGGGCGTCGTCGGTCAGCGTCCCGGGCGTCATCAGCCGGACGACCTCGCGCTTCACGAGCCCCTTGGCCAGCGCCGCGTCCTCGGTCTGCTCGCAAATCGCGACCTTCTGCCCCGCTGCGATCATCTTGCGCAGGTAGTTTTCCACCGCGTGGAACGGCACACCCGCCATCGGAATTTCGTCTGGCGACCCCTTGTTGCGGCTCGTCAACGCGACACCCAGCACCCTCGCCGCGATCTTCGCGTCCTCCCAGAACATCTCGTAAAAATCGCCCATCCGAAAGAACAGGACGTACCCGGGATGCTGCGCCTTGAACTGCTGGTACTGCCTCATCGCCGGGGAGAGGGATTTTTCAGGCGCAGGGACGGGGCTGGAGTGCGAGCCGGGCAATGGAGACGCAGCGTCATGCATGGGCACGCGCGAGGGTACGGTGAGGCTGGGATTGGGGCAAGCGACCGGTCGCCAAGCGTCAGGCCCGCCGACGGCGGACTAACGCGACGGCGCCGGCGATGAGGGCCAAACCGGCAACCGTGGGTTCTGGAACGGCCGTGAACGTCTCGTTACCCATCAGGGCGTTCAACTGGTCGGCGTAGAACGGGACGAAACTGCCACCACTGATTTGCCGTGGGGGTTGCTCATCGGTCAGGCCCGTGAACCAGTTGATGCCGACGAGGCTGAGCTGCCCGTCGATCACCAT
>JBBRHE010000179.1:0-7678 GCA_038223165.1 Tepidisphaerales bacterium | reverse complement strand
ACGATGTCCATCTTTCGCGTTTCAGACTGCGTGATGGGTGCGCCACCGTCGATCGGTTGACCCAGCGGGTTGACGACGCGACCGATAACCGCGTCACCGACGGGCACTTCCAGCAGGCGACCGGTGCTCTTGACCTGGTCGCCTTCCTTGATCTCAAGATAATTGCCGAAGATGACGGCGCCGATTGACTCTTCTTCAAGGTTGAAGACTTGGCCCATCGTGCCACCCTCGAACTCGAGCAGTTCACCGGCCATGGCGTTCTGCAGGCCGTACACACGCGCGATGCCGTCACCGACTTCGATGACGGTACCGACCTCGGAGACCTGAACCTTCTGTTCAAAGCCCGCGATCTCGTTCTTCAGGATGCTGGTAATCTCGGCGACGTTGATGGCCATTTAAAATTCTCCAATTCACTAAGATCAGTTCACCGCAGAGATGCTGAGACGCAGAGAAAACTAAAAAACGATTGGCTGTTCTCTCTCTTCTCTGCGTCTCCGTGTCTCGGCGGTTCAATTCGATTTCCTACCGCGGGGCTACCGCCAGCAGTTGTTCTTTCATTGCTTGTAACTGGTAGCGCACACTGGCGTCGATCATTTTGTCTTCGACGCGGACGATGAGGCCACCGAGGATCGACTCGTCGACGTGCTGGTGGACGATCGCGTTCTTTCCCAGGGCCGTGCTGACCTTCTGGCGTACGGTTTCGAGCTGCTCGCTGGACAGGGTCGACGCCGACGTCACGTCGACCTCGATGTTGCCCAGTTGCGCTTCCAGCAGCTTCGCGTACGCCACAGCGATCACGCCCAGGTGACGCAGTTTGTCGCGATGGTTCAGCACACCGATGAACTTCGTCAGAAGTGGGGAAATCCGGCCGTCAAAGATCCGGTGCAGCGTCTTATTCCGCTCGTCATGCCCGATCGCAGGGTCGGCCAGGTAGAGCGCAAATGTCTTGTTCTGCCGAACGATCTCCGCGATCTGTTCCAGCTCTTCACCGATCTGCGGCGCGACGTTCTGCTCGGTCGCCAGCTCGAGCAACGGCTTTGCGTATATCGTGGCGATTGGGTTGGGTTCTGTATTAGCCATAACGGGTCAGTAGGCAGTAGGCAGTAGGCAGTAGGCAGGGGAAATACGAGCGTCTTGTTTTTCTCTGCCTACTGCCTACTGCCTTCTGCCAACTCTCCTTAATTCTTCGACACACCCTGAAGCTGCTCAAGACTCGCGTTGACCAGATCCCGCTGATCGTCAGCGTTCAGATTGCGGCGGAGGATCTTTTCCGCGACGCTGGTCGCCAGCGCGGCGGTCTGTTCGTAGACGTCGCGAAGGGCGTCCTTGCGGGCACCTTCGATGTCGCGCATTGCGCGTTCCTTAGCCTCTTCCGTCTCCTGTTGCGCCTGCATGCGGATGCTGGTCGCGATCTTCTCGGCATCCGTCGTGGCCTTATTGAGCAGCTCGCGCACATGCTGGTCGGCGCTGGCCAGACGGGCGTCGTATTCCTTAAGCCTGGCTTCCGACGCAGCACGCGCCCGCTCGGCCTCTTCAATGTCACTGCGGATCTTCGCTTCACGAGCGGCCAGGCCCTTGGTGATCGGACCCCACGCGAATTTCGTCAGGATCGCCAGCAGCGCCAAAAAGACGATCAGCGTCGTGATTGAGGTCACGATGCCCGTATTGATCGGGTTGAGCAGTTGGGGCTCGTGCGTCTCACCCGCGTGAGCATCGGCGGCCAGTGAGATCGTCGCTGACAGCAGGGGCAAAGCCATAGCGAGCGTGGCGGTCATCGTCTTGTTCATCGCGCGTCTCTCCAAACAGGGGCCGACAGTCTAAAGCCTCGCGAGCGGTTATTCACCACCCGCGCGGGCGATTTTCCGAGCGTTGCGTTAGGCAGCGCGGATCAGGCAGATGACCAGCGCGAACAGCGTGGCACCTTCGATGAGGGCAGCGCTGATGATCATCGTCGTGAAGATACGGTCACCGGCTTCGGGCTGACGGGCGATCGCCTCGACGGCCGATCCACCGATCTGACCGATGCCGCGACCGGCACCGATGATCGCCAGACCGGCGCCGATGCAGGCACCCATAACGAGCAGGCCGTCGCTACCAATGAGCGGGGCAGCTTCGGTGGTCGTCGTGCCGGTCGCCTGGGCGAACGACATGGCGGGCAGGGCCAGAATGGCGAGGACGAACAAAGCAAAGATCTTCTTCATAGGACTGTTTCCTTATGCACCAGGAATTGTTGCCGGTCTGGTGACGACCCGGGAACCCGTTGGCGAGGACGGGTTCAGTCTGTCCGACTGACACACCTTCAAATTCACGACAACGCGCCTCGCACGCATCGCCGCCGATCGAGCCTTACCTTCACTGCATCACATCACCCGCTGCCGCGTTCGTTTCCGGAGGGGAACTGGACGATCCCGCCTGCAGTGGATATTGCGACCGGTTGTGGGAGGCCGATCGGGAAAATTGGTTGACGACCATTACGTCGTCCCGGTCTGAATAGTCCTTGTTTTAATGATGAGCCGGGGCAGCGAACTCGCCTGGGCCGCGGGATTCCTTATGGTCGTGTGAGACGTCGTGATCATGGTGATGCTCGTGCGGGGCCATCTGTCCGATGAACAGCGCCGTCAGGAACGTAAACAAGTAGGCCTGCAGGAACGCGACGAACAGTTCCAGGCACATGATCGCTGCAGCACCCAGAACGGCGGGGATGCCGATCAGGATGCTCATGCTGTAGCTCTTCATCCCCAGCGCCGCCATCGCGGGGAAACCGATAAGCACGGCCAGCAGGATGTGACCGGCTGTCATGTTCGCTGCCAGACGCAGAAACAACGCGAACGGCTTGACCAGCATGCCGATGATTTCAACCGGCACCATGACGGGCGCCATATACCACGGCGCGCCACCGAGGAAGTGCTTGAGGTATGGCACGGGACCGTTGGCCTTGAGCGCAAAGCCCTGAATGACCACGAAGCTGATCAGCGCCAGCATCGCCGTCACGTAGGGGTTGGCCGTCGCGGTGCCGTAGACGGCGTGCTTCATGTGGAGCACGTCAGTGAAGAACCACCCGAACAGGATGTCCAGTGGCAACAGGCCAATCAGGTTGTTGAACAGGATGAAGAAAAACAGCGTCCAGAGTAACGGCATGAACGCGTCTGCGCGTTCAGCCAGAACGGGCTTGGCGATCTGCTCGCGAATGTAAATCATCACCGCTTCAAACAAGTTGCGCGTGCCGGTCGGCACGAGTTCACCACTGCGGTAGCGGCGGGTCATCGCGGGGAAAATCAGGAGCATGATCAGGGCGCTGACGCCCATGAGGATCATGTGGTTGGTGAGGATCCAGAGCCCACCGTCGGTCGTGAGCTGAGCATGGTCGATCACGTGGGAGATCGGGTTTCCGGCCGCGAGCGGCAACAGGATCGGTGTCATGGAGGACATCGGGTCAGACCCTCTTGGGTTCGGCAGCCGTCGTCGTCGAGGCCGCGTGCGACTTGCGAATGAACAAAGCCAGCATCGTCGACTCCGCCGCCAGCACGGCGAAGTAATAAGGCACCATCAGGAGCATCGTGGGGGCTGCCGGTAACCCACGGGCCTTCACGGCCAGGAAACAACCACCGATGCTGATCACGACGCGAACGCCCGTCGCGATGAAGTGCCCGGTCGCCGCCGCCATCGGCCCGCGACCCAGAGACAACACAATCGGCACCATCGACAGCAACGCCGCCAACAGTGAAACGATCGTCGCGACACCCAGTGGCACCCACCAGTCGTTTCGACCAGCCAGCACCACGACACCCGCCAGCACGATCGCCGTCAGGCCGATCGCGCCCAGCACCGCTGCCGACAGCTTCAGGACTGCGCTTGCGATCGGGTAGGGCGTCGACGACATGACAGGCGAGAGTAGGGTCACTTTTTGAACGACCGGTTCGCTGCCTTAACCATCAACCACAAACCAACTGCAAAGCCGAGGCCTCCACCACCGAGCGTAAACCATGGAGACGTCGCCAGTGAACGATCCAACCACCACCCGATCCCACCGCAAGCCAACACGGCGGCGATGAATTCAAACCCGACACCAGCCAACGAGTACCAGCCTTGCAACTGGGCTTTGTCGGTCGACGACGACTTGCTGGATGATGACTTGTCCCGCTCAACCGGCATTGAAAACCCTCCGCCGGCACCTGAATCGGGACTTCGTTCCTTTTCTCACAAACTTCGGGCGGTAAGGTATCGGCCAAAACGATTGCGGTCAAGGTGAGACGATGTCCTGAGCTCTGGCAGGTGGGACGCCCCGAAGGCGCCTTATTTATGGACGGAAACCGATGGCTCACTCCTCGGTCGAGGAGCTTTCACCAGAACTGGAAAGTGATTGCAAAGTCAGTCCCTGCAATCGGGATTTCATGACGCCCCGTCATGGACCGTTACCGATAGAAATCCTCGCTTAAGTTACCAGGATCGAACTTGCGGTCGCGCGCCGACATACTACGATGCAGTAGATCGCACGTGTCGGCAGGATGCCGGCGTTTGTCACTCCAAGGATGGAGCCTTCATGACCTCTCGCCGTTTACTCGTTGCCGTCTTGGGTCTGTCCGGCATTTGCGGATGCAGTTCGTCCAGGCAACCGGTACCGACCGCGGCAGCGCCGACATCAATCGATAAGCCCATCAATGCGGGTAATGAAACGTCGGCTTTGACTGACGACGCTGCTGCGTCTCGGGATGCGATCGTCGCGCGGACGTTGAAGTACGCCGAGGAGATGGAAAAGGCAATCGAGGCCAAGAAGCAGCAATCTGCCGCCACCCAACCCATCGCTGGGGTCGAGCCGAGCGCGAAGGGGGTGACCGAACCCGGCAAGGTCAAGCCAAAGCCCGAGGCGTCGAAGGTCGATTGGTCGCAGATTCTGGCCAGTTCCACCGCTGACGACGAAGTGCCCGCGACCAAGGTTTCGCCGGCCCCTGCGGTGACCGTTGTGCCGGTTGTCCAGCCAGCGAAGGACGTGGTAACGCCTCTGGCGCCGGAGGATTCAACAGCTAATACGAGAATCGCACTCGACGGTGCCGACACCGGCCCGATCATGATTCCGGAAGGTCAGCAAATCGGTTCGGGTGAACCACAGGTCACCGCTGCCAAGCCGCAGACGTTTAAGACGGCAGAGGACATCGCGCTCTCTGAGCAACTCGCCAAGCGCATCAAGGAGAACCCGCTCGACGTCGCGGCGCACCTCGACTACCAGTTGCACCAGTTCACGCTTGGGCAATCGGTGCCGCAACTGACGTCGCTGGCGTCGCTGCCGACGGAAGACCGTGAGGTGCTGGCGGCGTTGATGGATGGGCTGAGCAACTTTCGCACGTCCGTTCAAAACGACAACAACGCGCTGCTGTCGAAGAAGATTCGCCCGCTGGTCGAGTTGTCGGACCGGTTGAAGGCACAGGCCGAATTGGCGGTGCCGGTGATCGCGCTCTGCAAGCGCGTCGAGATTTTTGGCGTGTACGAGCCGATCGAACCGACGACGTTTCCCGCCGGTCGTGAGACACCTGTCATCCTCTACTGCGAGATCGCCAATTTCAGCAGCCAGCGCCCCGGTGGCGTCCGCTGGGAGACATCACTTTCCCACTCGGCGACGTTGTATAAGGAGAACGGTGTGCCGGTGTGGTCGGACAAGACGACCAACGTCACCGACCAATCCCGCAACCGCCGACACGATTTCTTTGTGGTGAAGCTGCTGAAACTGCCACCCACCCTGTCGGCTGGGAAATACGTGCTGAAAGTGACCGTCATGGACCGCCAAACCAACCGCATGGCCGAAGGTTCGATCGCATTGACCATCGCGGGTGCCGAGGGAATGGCCAAGACGGAGTAGGGGACTGAAACCCGATCAAATATCAACGTAGAGGCGCAGAGAGAAGAAAGCAGAGAGACGCAGCGTAATCAGCTCTGATTTAACTTTTTTCTCCGCGTTCCTCTGCGTTCTTCTCTCTGCGCCTCTGCGTTAACCCGAATTACTTCAACCCAAAGATCACTCCACCGGCCCACCGATTTGTTCGTGGACGCTGCGCGGAGCACTGACGATCAAATACCCGCGGAAATAGCTGATCTTCGCGGGCCCACCGGCGGATTCCCAGATTTCCGGGCGCACCAGTTGCGAGATGAGCGACACGAGGTTGTCGGCCCGCTCGGTCTTGGTTTTGCCTTTTTCCTTGTTGCCTGTGTCGTCGTCTTTCAACAGGCTGCCACCCGATGCGCCGCCAGCATTGCCACCGCTGTTGCTCGTGGCGAGGTCGAAGCTCGGCCCTTTGAAATCGGGCACGTCGACCAGGATGTCATCGACGAAATACGTCCGCGTGACCAGCAGTGAGTCAGCGATGTCGCGCGTGGTGATCTCGATGATGCCGTCGTCGCTGTAGTACGCGAGCCTGGTCGCGTCACCCGAGGCTTGCGCGAGAATGACCGACAACGCCTTCTTAACCGGCACGTTCCGCAGCCGGGTCGTCACCACCGCGTCTCGACCGACGCCGGTGGCTTCCAGCGCGGTCCAATTGACGTGAATGTTGGCCCCAGTGATATCGCGAATGAAGTCGATCGCATCGGTGAGCGGGACCCCGTCCATCCGCACTTCGGGGATGCGGGCGGTGTAAATCTGGCGAAGCGTTAGACCCCTGGGAGCGGTGGATTCTTTCGCGGATGGCTTGGTGGGCGCTGGCTTGTCGGCACCGAACCCCATCGGCAGGGTGAGGAAGGAACTCGACACCAACAACGCCGCGATCACCAACGTTCGTGTGCGCATGTCCGTCTCTTTCCTGTTTCATCGTGCGCGGTTTGCACACTCCAGTGCGCCGACCTCGCATGAATAGCGGATTGAACTACGAGTGCGATTCGGCTTTCAATGGCTTACCGGTGTAAGGGTCGAACTTTGCATCGGCCTGCAGCGCAGGACGTGACGTCGACGAATCGACCATCCCGGTCTTCACGTCATCTTCCACACCTGCAAGCCCGCGCTTGAACTCGACAATTCCTTTGCCGAGGCTGCGACCTACTTCAGGCAGGCGCTTACCGAAGATCAACAGGCCGAGCCCACCGATGATGACCCATTCCATCAAACCGGGCATGGCGAACGCGAGCGGCAACGACGTGGTAAGCATGGGACTGTCCTTCTAATTGCAGAACCTAACAACCTCAGGTCATTCTATTCACGGAATCGCGAAAATGCGATCGCAAAACGTTAATCGATCGATCAACCCACCTGTGGTTTCACGCGCAGCGTCGCCAGCAGTTGCTGGATATCGGGGGGCAAAGGGGCCGACAGCGTCATGTTTTGCAGTGTGACGGGGTGAATAAACGAGATTTCGAACGCATGAAGGGCTTGGCGGGCAAAGGTGAACCCCGAGGCCTCGTAGGTACGTCCCCCATACATCGTATCACCGACCATCGGGTAACCGATCGCTGACATATGGACGCGCAACTGGTGTGTCCGACCGGTCTTAGGGCCCAGCTTCACGAAAGCGAACTTTTCGGGTGGGGCGGGCAGTTTCTTGTCGCTGGCATGGCTGCTGGCGATCAACTGGTGCGTGATGGGTGATTCAAACTTTTCCTGCACGTCGTATCGTGTGACGGCCGTGCGGCCACCGGCTTCGACCTTCCGAATCGCCTGCTTCTCGCGGATATACCGGTCACGGCCAATGGGCAGGTC
>JBBRHE010000178.1:0-7706 GCA_038223165.1 Tepidisphaerales bacterium | reverse complement strand
CGCCGACCCGCGCCGGCGCTGGCACCTTCCACTTCGAGCGACAGGACCGACAACTGATTACCCAGCCCCGGCGATTCCTCGGTCGGATCAAACCCCGCCAGCGCCGCGCGCGGTCCCAACGCCGTGCCGGCCACTACAAGCAACGCGATGACGGTGAGCGCTCTCACGGTGGTGGGAGATCTGAATAGCTGGCAATTGTAACGCAAGAACACATCCTCTCGACCCTGTTATACCTACACTACCAGACAAGGTTGAAAGGGGTGACGGGACGTCGGTCGGAACTCAGCAATCTTGCGGTCTAGATCAGATGACGATCGACCCACCCGCCGCCAGTGTTTGCCGGACGACCGTGGCGGAATGGCGTCGATGCCCGTAGCCCCCTGCAATGCCAGAAACGCCGTCACTCCGGCGGCCTCACCGGTCTGGCTCATGTTCACCATGACTCGCACGGCGGCGTGGGCAATCGGGTCGGCGTCGAACATTCGACCGGCGACGATCACATTCTTGTACGGCCCCTTCGGAACCAGGCTGCGCAACGGCACCTGGTAAAACACCGGGTTTGTCGCTGTCTCCGGCCGCCAGCGGGACTTCTCGCCCGGGTAGCTTGGCCGACAGTAATCCTGCGTCCCGTTGAGGTACTGCAAGGTGATGCCCGGTTTATCGACATGGTGAACATCCACACAATACGAACAGTTGGTGATCGCGTCATTGAACCGCTTGCCGTACAGAACGTCGTCACCGGTCAACTGATACTGGCAACGCACGTGCCGACTCTCGCGAATGCCGATGCGCGCCGGCAGCGCGTCGAGCGTCAGCGCATGGTCGGGCTTGTACCTTCGAACGATATCCATGATCGCCCGCACCTGTCGGCGTCCTTCAATCTCCGCGCGCGTCAGTGAGTCGGCATCCGCGCAATACGCGTTGGAAACGCGCGTGCCCGCCCACATGTACGAATCCGACCCTGCCTGCAAAGGCGCGCCCCACGCGAAGCCCTGTGGCAAATTGAACTCGTCACCGTGGTCGCGCATTGCCTTTGGACAGATCAAACCCTTTGATCGACTGCCACCCACTGAACACCGCGCAGGTCGTCGACGGCTGGACCGAGTGCGCGACGTACGTTTCCAACCCCAGCCGATCGAACAGGTCGGCATCGCCGGTCGCGTCAATGAACATACTTGCTCGAATGACCCCGCGGCCACTTTTGTTCTCGACGATTGCTCCATCCAGCACGCCGTCTTTCACATAAGGCGCGACGAACGATGTGTGCAGGAAAGAGGTAATACGGTTCTCGATCACCAGCTCGTCCAGCTCGATCTGCAATTCTCAACCGAAGAGATTTTCTCGACGTGGTATCATCGCCCAATAAATCACATGAAAGTTGAACCTATGAGCATCCCTCATCCTACCCGGGTACTGAAAATTGGCCTCTTCGGCATCGGCCTAGAAGCATATTGGGCTCAATTCGCGGGCCTGAAGCAGCGGCTCGAAGGATATCTCGGCGTCGTCGAGACCAAGCTCCTCGGCAAGACGTCGCAGGGCGTGATGGTAGTAAATCTGGGGCTGATCGACACCCCCGAAAAGGCCCTCGCCGCCGGCCACGATTTTCGGCAGGCGGACGTGGATTTGATCTTCCTGTATGTCACCACCTACGCACTTAGCAGCACCGTGCTGCCGGTCGTGCGACGGGCGAAGGTGCCGGTGATCATTCTTAATCTCGCGCCCGAAGCGGCGATCGATTACGCGGCGTTCAACGCCATGAACGACCGCACGAAGATGACCGGTGAGTGGCTCGCCTACTGCTCGGCCTGCCCGGTGCCGGAAATCGCCAACGTCTTCAACCGCGCGCGGGTGCCTTTCCACCAGGTCACCGGTATGCTCGAGGGCGACGCCCACGTCGACCGCGAAATCGCAGATTGGGTCGCCGCCGCCCGCGTCGCGCACACCATGGAGCACAACCGCCTCGGCGTGATGGGCCATTATTATAACGGCATGCTCGACATTTATTCCGACCTCACTCAGCAGGTCGCAGGCTTCGGCGGGCACGTCGAGATCGTCGAAGTCGACGAACTCGCGGACTTGCGCACGCGCGTGACTGACGACCGAATCGACGACCGCGTGCAACACTTCAAAAACGTCTTCGACGTGCAGGCCGACTGTTTGCCCGAGGAACTACGCCGCGCCGCCTGCACGAGCGTGGCGCTGGACGAGTTGGTCGCAACCCACGATCTGGGCAGCATGGCTTACTATTACATGGGCACTGGCAACCCCGCGAATGAGGAAGCGATCAGCAGCATTATCCTGGGCAATTCACTGCTGACGGCGCGAGGGATTCCGGTCGCTGGCGAATTGGAGATTAAGAACGCTCAGGCGATGAAGATCCTCGACAGCTTCGGCGTCGGCGGCAGCTTTACCGAGTACTACGCGATGGACTTCGCCGACGATGTCGTGCTGATGGGCCACGACGGGCCGGGCCACATCGCCATCGCCGAGGGCAAGACCAAGGTGCGGCCGCTACAGGTCTATCACGGCAAAGTCGGCCGCGGGCTGAGTGTGGAGATGAGCGTCCGGCACGGGCCGGTGACCCTTCTGAGCGTGGTGCAGGCCGAGGGCGGGCGACTGAAGCTGCTCGTCGCCGAGGCTCAGAGTGTGCCGGGGCCGATCCTGGAGATCGGTAACACCAACAGCCGCTACCGCTTCCCGATCGGCGCTCGGCGATTCGTGGAGTCCTGGAACGCCCACGGTCCAGCCCATCACTGCGCCGTCGGCGTCGGCCACGTCGCCGGCCGGATCGAGAAGCTCGGCAAGCTGTTGGGCATGGACGTGGCGCAGGTCTGCTGACCCGATACGACCGCAGACCACACAAAAAGGACATCGTCAAGAGCGACAAACAGCCGGATTTCGCGCCGTCCACAGCGCGAACACCTGATTTTTTTGGCTTTTCTACCGTCTGTCCGAATGTCTTCGCACCTATGACAAAATATGTACGAACAAGCTCCTCCATGCACGGTCCTTCAAGGTGTACTTCACGACAGTTATTCGGCTGGGCAAGGACTTTCCGACAGCGTTTCCGACATTTTACGGCTGGGAGGTTCTCGCCGGGCGCATTAGAAATGCTACCACTGGATTACATCGCTTAAATTATCAAAGGCCGGGTTGAAGTGATCGCGCCAAAGCGGGATATTTCAAGCACCCCAAAAACTGCGATCCAACATGGTCACACGTGAAAACCGACTGGCATAATTTCACTCCGATACGGATTTAAAGGGTAATTCCGGGTTTAGATGTTTTTGAAACCGGTGTCGATCTGGTGGCGAAATGCGGGCGTGGGGAGAGATGAAACTGGCTGCAATCATGCTACAATTTGGCCGTTGCGCCCGCGTAGCTCAGTTGGATAGAGCGCTGGTTTCCTAAACCGGAGGTCACAGGTTCGAATCCTGTCGCGGGTATTAACGCTTTCGTCGATTCCCACTCCGTTACCCAAACAAGCTCGCGGCTTGCAAGGGATCGGTTGCGTTACGATCATGCGCGACATGCAGAAATGTGAGTTGTTGGACTGTCGAGCCACGTTTGATGGCCGATCCCTGCTGATGCACAACAGTGTGGTGTCGCGGCGATGGACATGGGACGACACCGCGCTGCGAGCGGTTGAATTTCTCGAAAAGACGACCGGTCGACAGTGGTGTGCTGCGCGCATACCTGGTGCGAGCCTTGTGACCTCGTCAGTAGTCACCGGCCCATTGACCATGGTTCAGTGCGTGAACCCCTACTGGCCGACCGAGCAACCCTCGCTGATGGTTGAATTGCGTCCCGCGGACGGGCAGTCCGCTTTTTGCTTCCAACTGTTTCCGGGCACACCGGGCGTCACCGTATGGGTCCGAACTTCACCGACCGCCTCAACCGCAGAGCCAAACGTATCGGCGACAGGTGATGCCAGTGTGCCCAGTGGTGTCGAGCTTGATCCCATTCCGACGGCCAAAACATCCGTTTCCGATCCGATTGACGTCATCGAGTCGCTTTCGATCGATCCACTCCATACCACGCTCACCCGAGTTGAACTGCACGAGCAAACAGATCGTCACAACAACCTCGTCTTTGAACACGTTCTGCACTGGCATCCCAGCGAGCGGCTCATCGACCTGCAGGGAACGTTGTTCCACCTGCAGGACAAGCTGACCGGCAACGGACTGATCTTCCTGAAACTCGCGCCGCAACCCTACGCGCGCCCGATCAATCCGCGTTGTGATCTGACGCTGACCGGTGACGCGATCACAACGCTCGGTCATGGAATCGATACCGAAGGTGGAGACGGATATCGCTCGGTCATCCTCGCCTACCGCGATGGTGACATCGGGCGGATAAGGGTGCTGCAGGCGTACCAGCGGCAGTTGCGTCCTTACGTCCCCGGTCGGGATGGTCGGTTCATTACTAACACGTGGGGCGACCGCTCGCGCGATGGAGCGTTAAACGAGCATTTCATGCTCGGTGAGATCGACGCAGCGGCCGAATTGGGGGCGGACGTCGTGCAGATTGACGACGGGTGGCAGCGCGGCACAACCGCCAACAGCGTGACCAAGGGTGGTGTGTGGAACGCGTTTTGGGACGCTGGGGATGATTTCTGGACGCCCCACCCGAATCGCTTTCCCAACGGCCTCACACCGATCGTCGATCGAGCGCGCGCGCGCGGGCTTGGCGTCGGTCTCTGGTATGCCATCGACAGTTCAAACGATGCCACCCACTGGCGTCGCGATGCCGAGCAGGTTTTGCAGTTTCGTGATGCGTACGGTGTAGAGACGGTCAAGATAGACGCCGTCAAAATGCACAGCCGTCGCGGGGAACGAAACATTTTGAGCTTCTACAACCACGTGCTCGAGGCGAGCGAAAATCAAGTCGTGTTCGACCACGACGTAACGGCCGAGATGCGCCCGGGCTATTTCGGTTTGCCGCATGTGGGGCCGGTCTTTGTTGAAAACCGTTACACCGACTGGCGAAACTATTGGCCGCACGCGACGCTGCGCAACCTATGGCAGTTGGCCAGGCACATCGACCCGGTCCGCCTGCGGATTGAGTTCCTGAATGCAACGCGTAACGCCGACAAATACGGGCCCGACGACCCACTGGCACCGGTGAAGTACGACCCCGCATACCTCTTTGCGATCACGATGTTCGCCAGTCCGCTTGGCTGGTTCGAGTGCACGTCCCTGCCGGTCGACGTACGTGCCCGAATCGGCGCGCTGGCGGCCATCTGGCGCAATCACCGCGCTGCGATTCACGCCGGAACGATCCTGCCCGTTGGTCAGGCGCCCGATGGCGCTGCGTGGACGGGGTTCCTCTCAGTCGACCGCCGGGGTAGCTCACCGGACGCATACTTGCTCGCGTTCCGCGAACTTCATCGCGATCAAACGCACACCTTTACAGGTTTGCCGCTAAATGCCGAACGGTACGACGTGCAATGGTTATGGCCGACTGACGGCGGATCAATCAGTGCGGCGGATGGCAAAATGGAGGTGCATTTGTCCCAACCCCTGCAGTTCGCGTTCGCGAAGCTGACAGCCAGACACTAGCGATTACAGCATGCCGAGTTCGAGCAACGCCGCTTCGCTCATGCGGCTCTTGTCCCAGGTGGGCTCCCAAACCAGGAAGACCTCGGCATCCGAAACGCCCTCGACTTGCTTGATGCGATTGGCCACCTCCATCGGCAGTGTGCCTGCAACGGGGCAACCGGGCGCCGTGAGCGTCATGTCGACCTTCACGCTGTCGTCGTCGGCGATGTCGATCTTGTAGATAAGGCCCAACTCGTAAATATTGATCGGAATCTCAGGATCGAACACCGTGCGAATCGCTGCGATTACCTTGCCCTCAAGCAGCTTCTTGTGCGTCGAACTCCTCGCGCTACTGGCGGACTCTGAAGTGTCAGCAATTGGCACTCTCGGCTCGCCTGGCGGTTGTATTTGGGCCGATTGCGAATCTGCCACCTGCTGCCTCAATTCTTCGACCTTGTTGCTGTGCGGCAGCACAGTCAGCGGGACGGATTCGTGCGGTTTCAGTTCAGTCATGACAGCAGCTCAGGTAGTGGACGCAGAGAGTTTGGTTGCCTCGGCACGGATACGGCGGATCATGCCTTCCAGCCCATTGCGCCGGCCGAGGCTCAGGTGCTGGTCAAGACCGAGGCTGCGCAAGAATGCTTCGATGTCGAACGCCAGGATCTGCTTGGCGCTTTGGCCCGAGTAGACCCGCTGCAGGATAGCGATCAGCCCGCGAACGAGCGGAGCGTCGCTGGTAGCGACGATGTCGATGGCGTCGGTCGTGCCCGGGCGATGGCGAGCAACGAGGTGCACCAGGCTCATGCAGCCATGCACGCGCGTGCCTTCGGTCTTAAGCGATTCCGGCATCGGTGGGATCTTGTCGCCCATCTCGATGACGTAGGTGTCACGCTGGGTCCAGTCTCCGAGAAACTCGAAATCGGAAACAAGCACTTCACCGGCCGACACGGGCGACGCCGAGCTCGGTTCGGGCCATAGCAGCATTGTGGACGTCGCGACCGAAGCCGACGAGGGCGCCGCAACCGATTTGGCCGCTTTAGTGGCCATGATGAGCTTCTGCAGCGACGCCACCAGCGCGTCAATATCCGCAGTTGTGTTGTACATAGCGATCGAAGCCCGCGCGGTCGAGTTGATCTTGAACCGATCCATCACCGGTTGGCAGCAATGGTGCCCCGTGCGGACCGCAATGCCGTCGCGGTCGACCGCCTGGCCGACCTCGTAGGTGCTGAGCTTCGGGTCCTCAATGACGAACGACAGCACACTCCCCTTGCGTTTGGCGGTGCCGACGATGCGCAGGCCTTTGATCTCACGCATGCGGCCGGTCGCGTAGCGCAGCAGATCGTTCTCGTACGAGACGATCGCGTCAAAACCGATCTTCGTGACGTAATCGATTGCAGCGCCAAGCCCGACGACGCCATCAATGTGCGGCGTACCTGCCTCGAATTTACTGGGCAACGGCGCGTAGGTCGTTTTCTCGAACGTGACCGACTCGATCATGTCCCCACCACCCTGGTACGGTGGCATGCGGTCGAGCAACTCGCGCTTGCCGTACAGCACGCCAATACCCGTCGGGCCAAAGAGCTTGTGACCGCTGAAGGCGTAAAAATCGACGTCGAGGTCCTGCACGTCGGTCGGCCCGTGGGCGACCCACTGAGCACCGTCGGCCATCACTACGGCGCCGGCATTGTGGGCAAGCTTGGCGATCGTCTTGATGTCGTTAATCGTCCCCAACGAGTTGGACAGGTGCACGACCGAAACGATCTTCACCTTCCCACCAGCCAGGATCTCCTCGTACTCGTCGAGCAACAGTTCGCCGGCGTCGGACATCGGGATGACACGCAGGATCGCGCCGGTCTGCTGACAGACGATCTGCCAGGGCACGATGTTTGAGTGATGCTCCATCGCGCTGATGACGACTTCGTCACCCGGCTTCAAAAACGTGCGGCCGTACGACGATGCGACAAGGTTGACGCTCTCGGTTGTCCCACGCGTGTAGATGCACTCGGCGGCCTCGCGGGCGTTGAGTAACTTTCGGACTTTCTCCCGCGTCCCCTCGTACGCCGCCGTCGCGAGCTGGCTCAATTCATACACGCCACGATGAATGTTGGCGTTGGTGTGCTCGTAGTAGCCGGCAATTGCATCGATGACGACTTGCGGCTTCTGAGT
>JBBRHE010000177.1:0-7752 GCA_038223165.1 Tepidisphaerales bacterium | reverse complement strand
AACGGCAGCGTGACCGGCTCGGATCAACTGCTTGTCAAGTCGAGACTGCTGCAGCCAATCACATCCAGCAACTTTTTAGCGGATTTAAACTTAAATGGATCGGTGACCGGCGCTGATCAGCTTCTGCTTAAGTCGAAGTTGCTGGATTCATTGGCTTAACCGTCACGGAAATGAACGCGGTATTCATTAGAAAAGAAATGCACCATGCACATCTTGAGGCTAAACAGATTTCCTTCCGTCATCCTTTCAGCTCTGCTCGCGCTCGCCGTGCCGGCCGCTTTACGTGGTGCAACACCGACGCTTGAGCTGACCACCACCGGCGGGGGTGCGACGAGCCTGTCGATCCCGCAGGGAACGCCGACCGTAACATTGGCCATGCGACTGGATTCAGACGGCTTGGCGGTTGGCTCGCTGCTCTATCACATCGTGACGACACCAGCCTCTGCCGTGACGTATGCGTTGACGAACCCACTCGTTGCGAAGAATGCCCCATTCACGATCGCTGACCTCTCGAACGGCCTCGCGCCGACGCCCGGCGCGACCGTGCAAGCCGGCGTCGCTGGAAGCACGCAATGGGTAAAGTCCAGTGCCGGCGATTACGCCGCAATCGATGGTGAGATTGCTTGGTACACTTTTAACACTCAGTCCTTGGCGGCCACCACGTACTCGTTCACACCCGTCGGTCTGGAATTGGCCAACGATGCACTGTCGTCCAACCCGATCGAAGTGTTTGCACCGGCAGGCAGCTTTGTCCTGACGGTCGTTGCGGTGCCTGAACCGTCAGCGATGTCCTGTGCGCTCGTCCTCGCGATCGTTTGCGGCGCAAGGGCTAGACGAAGTGCATGTGAACGTATGCGTTGAACTTTGTAACGAGGGCCCGGGTCTTTTCGTCAGGTCGGAGCAGGTACTGGCCAAGCGGGTTACACCAGGAGCAGTAGCATGTCGACAGGTCGACCTCATCAGATACTCGTCCGAACCGGGTGGCAGGACTGCAACATCGGCGATGTCGCGCACGCGCCGGGTGCGCTGGCGGTGATCGAACGCATGATGCCGGACGTGCGAGCCGTGCTTTGGTCGTTCACACCGTTAACCGCGCCCCTGCGGCGCATGATCCTGGCGCGCTTCCCTCAGGCAACCATCGTCGAAGGCACCCTTTGCGACGGCGCACCCTCAACCCCGGAGTTGAGCGAAGCTTTTGAGGAATCCGATCTGTTTCTACACGCCTCTGGTCCCGCGACTATAGCGTGGGCGGACGCGGTGGCGTTTCATCAGAGGACGGGGAAACCGTTCGGTGTTTACGGTGTGACGTACGGGCTCTACGGCATCCCCGAGCGTCCGGCGTTAAGCGAGGCGGCGTTCGTCTATTTTAGAGACTCCAAATCACTGGCGCGGGCCAAAGCGGATGGTGTTCGACCACCGGTCATCGGTTTCTCGCCCGATGTTGCCTTCGCGTTCGACGTCCGCGACGACCACAAGGCCGATGCATACCTTGCCCGGGTGGGCCTGGAGTCGGGCCGTTTTCTCTGCTGCATCCCACGCATGCGATGCACGCCGTTCTGGGAGATTCCGCGCAAAGGGGCCGCGTTTGATCCCCTCAAGGACGAGCGCAACACGCAGACCAAGACGGCGGACCACGCGGGCCTGTTGTCATCGATTATCACCGTAGTGCGGGAAACCGATCTGCGAGTGCTGGTCTGCCCGGAGGACGAGACGCAGATCACACTGGCGAAGGAAATGCTCATCGATCGGCTGCCCGATGATGTGCGTTCGCGAGTCGTGTGGCGCAATACGTACTGGCAACCCGATGAGGCGCTGGCGGTCTACGTGCGCTCGGCGGGATTGTTCGGCAATGAGATGCACAGTCCGATTCTCTGCATCGGCAATGGTGTGCCGGCGATCGTATGCCACAGTCGCGACGTGAGTACAAAAGGTTACATGTGGCAGGACATCGGACTGGGCGATTGGTTGTTCGACCTTGATGAACAAGACGTTCATACACGGATCGTCGCAGCCGTCATGTCGATCGCAACCGACCCTGCTGGTGCAAAAGCCAAAGCTGCAGCAGCACGGGAAACCGTGTGGCGGAACATCGAAGCCAGTGCTGGCGTCGTCCTGAATAATTTAACGCGTTCGAGAGCGATGCAGGCTTCAACGTCGATGCCTGCCGGAGCGCGCAATGCATAATCGCACTGACATCGCGCCTCTCGGGCGCATCCGACGCCAGAGGGTCGAGCGACCCTCTGGCTCTATTGAAGCTGATCGCGAAATAGCAAGGTCGCACCGACTCGGCGCGTGCCAACTCATTCTCGCGGGTCGCTCGTTCGTTGGGCCACTCGGGCGCAAGCCCGAACCGTCCGCGGTTGTGCAAGCAGAGATCATGACGGCCTGCCTGGCGCACGGCATTTGCGCCTTCGATACAACCTGCACCGCCGAGCGCATTGCGTTTGTGCGTTCATTGAACGCGTGCGACTTCGCAATGACCGATGCGCAACCAATAGTTTGGAACTTTTTTGGCAGCACGAGCGGCCCGCTGCCCGGGCCGTCGCCTTGGACCGAATCGAGATGGTCCGAAGTGATGACCGATCTCTCTCCCTGGCGAGGGCGGCCTATTCTCGTTCTACACGCCTTGGACGACCTAGACGCTGACCGATCGCAAATCAGCACAGCCGTACGCTGGAAACGCGAGGGACGCGTCGCTGCCCTTGGTTTTTCGCCGGGCTCGTTGACTCGCTGGAAGGACGAGCAGTTCGAAGTGATGGATTTCATCGTTTCCGATTGGACCATGGCCAGTGCATCCAACACCAAAGCAATCTTTGCAAGCGCGCACAACCGCGGCTTGGTCACCCTTGGTACGTCACCTATCACGAACGACTGGGAGATCGATCGTTTGGCAAAGCGCTTAGCAATATTCGAGCAGCGCCCCATGCTTGATGCTCGGGCGCGGGTGGCCGATGCATTGCTCCGCTTCGCGTTGGCGTCGCCCGAGGTCGATCACGTCGTGACGACAATGCGCTCGGCGGAAGAAGTGTCCGGGTGCTTCGCATCCGCAAGTCGAGGCCCGTTGACGGCACGCGAGGTAAGTTGGATCGAGGGCCTTGCGAAGTTCAGTGCGTTGAAAGACCAACGTTAAGAATGGCGCACTTTACGTACGAGGCGCACAACGTGTTTTGCGCAAGCGGTGATAGGTTAACGATGGCGAACCGATCATTTTTCTCAGCAGGATTGGGAGTCAAACGATGAACCTCTGGACCTTCAATGTGGCGATTGCGTTGAGCGCTGTGTTCCTCCTGGCTGCGTGGTCACAGGCAGGGACGCCACCAACACCCGTCCGACCGCTCGACCCGTCGTTGGTCGCGCGATCGCCGGTCGACTTGCTGCCCGGGAATCTTTCGGAATCGATGGCCTTTCGCGATGATGCAAAGTCGACACCGTCGGCCTCGGCGAAGTGGTCGACGCCACCGGGCGCGTTGTCGCCGGTGCTTCGCGTTGAGTGTTTCAACCAGCCCAAGGCCAGTGACCACGTCAGCGTGATGTGGACGAACCGTCACCCGGTCAAGCGAGGCGACGTGATGCTGGCCCGCTTTCTGGCTCGCGCGGAGTATGCCCGCCAGGAGTCGGGTGAGGCCTCGTTCGAACTGGCTGTCATCCAGCGGACGCCCGAGTATACCCCACACGTTAACTTGCCGCTGACCGCTGGCCCCGACTGGGCGCTAATCGAGGTGCCGTTTTCCGCAGCACGAGATGGGGACGCTGGTAAGTGTGAGATCCAGCTTCGCTTTGGCATCATCCCGCAAGCGGTTGAGATCGCGTCGTTTTCAGTCTTGAACTTCGGCGATCGCGCCACGACGGCCGACTTGCCGCAGACACGATTCACCTACAAAGGCCGCGAGGCAGGGGCTGCGTGGCGAGAAGCGGCACTGGCGCGGATCGAGAAGATCCGTACGGCGCCGATCGACCTCCGAGTGATCGACGCAGCGGGCAGGCCGATTCCGAATGCAAAAGTCGAGGTTCGACTGGTGCGCCCGGCGTTCCAGTTCGGAAGCGAGGTCGACGCGTCGGTGCTGGTCAGCGAAACGCCGGAGGCCGAGCGGTACAAGCGCACGGCCGTTGAGATGTTCGACACACTCGTCATCGGTAATGGGATGAAGTGGCCCAAATGGAGCGGCAGCCCGGCCAACCGCGCCCAGGCGTTGGCCGCGACGGATTGGATGGAGTCGCAAGGGTTTCGCATGCGTGGACATTGCCTGGTATGGCCGGGTAACAAATTCTCTCCTCGTCGCGTGCAGCAGATGCCACCGCCCAAGACCGAGTTGTCGCCGCTCATTCAAGAGCACATTCGCGACCTCATGACGGCAACGAAGGGGCGGATCTCGAGTTGGGACGTCATCAACGAGATGATCCACGAACGTGACTATTTCGAGTTCATGCCCGAAAGTGAGGCGGCCGAATGGTTCAAGGTGGCCCGCCAGGCCGACCCACGCGCGAAGCTGTTCATTAACGATTACGGCATGCTCAACAGCCGTAAGAGCCCGGACACGATCGCCAAGTACGTCGACCTCGTCCGGCGTCTGCTCGCGGCCGGCGCGCCGATCGACGGTATGGGTATTCAGGGTCACGTCGGCCGGCAGGTGCGCAGCCCAGAGGACGTCCTGCTTGACCTGGACCTGCTGGCGGCTCCGAAGCTGGAGTTGCAGGTCACCGAGTTTGAAGTCAACACGACCGACGAGGAACTCCAAGCCGATTACACGCGCGATTTCCTGATCGCGCTTTACAGCCATCCATCCGTCACCGGGTTTACGAAGTGGGGCTTTTGGGAGAGTCGGCATTGGAAGCCCGACGGCGCGATGTTTCGCAAGGACTGGTCGGAAAAGCCCAACGCACGCGTCTGGCGCGACTTGGTTCGAAGGCAGTGGCTCACGAGCGTTGACGTCGTGACCAACGACGAAGGCGGTGCGCAGACGCGGGGGCATCTGGGCGACTACGAGTTCACCGTCACTGCTGGCGAGCGGACCGCCCGTCAAATGCGGCAACTGACGGCGCAGGGTGAATCGCTCACACTGCAGTTCCCGTGATCCGCGTCGCTGTGTTGTCGGCTGTCACAAGTTTCGGATTTGTTTACCTGTATGGAGTTCATGATGTTCAACAGTGTTTACGCCTCTTGTCTCTTCGCCGCAGTTGTCTCGTTTTCACTGAGTTCGTCTGCGCTGGCCGGCGTCATTTTCAAGTATGACTTCGAAGGTGCCAACCCTTGGCCGACCGCTTCGTCAGATGTATTGCCGGCCACGCCATTGCCCGTTGAACCTTCCGTCGCACACGCACCGGTCGGCACGATCGTCAAGGCGGGAACCGATGAGGCCTCTGGCGGCATGTTGCTTAGCGCCGACGTTGGCGAGGCAGAGGGGGAATGGCATGCCGTTTTCACAAGCGGGTTGCTCGCTGCATCGAATGCCGAGACGAACCTTGGCAAGCTTACGCTGTCGTTTGACCTGTCAAGTACGATCGCTCGACCGGTGAAGGTCCGCGTGGAGTCGTTCGATGCCAATCGCCGGCGCACCGGCGGGCTTGAGGCGGTTGTCTATCCGGCTGCATCAAACTTTTACCTGCGTTCGGCGATCGATCTATCGACGATGACTAAGTCCGGCGACGGTACGTTCAACCCTACCGACCCGTTCGTGCAGGTTGCCTACACCATGTCCGGACCGGCTTTTCCGTCATCCGCGACGCATGAGCTGCGCGTCGATAACGTCTGCTATGCGTCGCCGGCCTATTACGTCTCACCGACGGGTTCGGACGACAACGATGGGTTTACGGAGGGCACTCCATTCAAGACGCCGCAGAATGCGGTCGACCTGGCCAAGCCTGGTGACATCATCCTGCTGATGGGCGGCGAGTATCGGCGCGAGGGAGGCAATACGGTGCAGGACGGCATCATTCACATCGAGTCGGCCGGCGCCCCCGACGCCTGGATTGTTGTGAAGAATTATCCGGGTCAGACTCCGACGATCATCAATGAGGATTCCTGGTGCGCCATCCGCGTCGGCGGGCCCGTTCGCAAAGAGCAATACAAGGATATGCCGATCGCCTACTTCGAGTTGCGAGGGTTACACATTCGCGGTCAGGCCGACAAGATCAAGGAGAAGTACGCCAGCGATATTGGCAAGGCCGAGCCCACCACCAACGGCAACGGCATCGGGGGTGGCCAGGTACGCGGGGGACTGCCATCGCATCACCTGCGCGTGGCCGACTGCATCGCCGAGTATAACCCGGGCGGTGGCATCGGATTCAGCAACTCTGATTGGGTCGCGATCGAGAACAACATCTCCCGCTTTAACTGCTGGTACACCATCTACGCCACCTCCGGCTTCGGCTCGCTGGGCACGGCCAACTTCGACACGACTAGCAACGTCTACAAGACCCTGTTCCGCAACAACCGCGCCAGTTGGAACCGCACTTACGTACAATGGAAGCACATTGGCAAGGTGTCCGACGGCAACGGCATCATCGTCGACTCCATCGTCATGCCCACCCAGAACGCCGCCTACCTCGGGCGCACGCTAGTCCAAAACAACGTCAGCACGTACAACGGCGGTTCCGGCATCCACGCGTTCAAGGCTCACCAATTGGACATTGTCAACAACACCGCCTTCATGAATGGCGCTAGTCCCGAACTGCGCTGGGGGCAGATTTTCCTACAGCGCACCAACGATGCGCGTGTGTTCAATAACATTCTCTGGGCACGAGATGGCCAGCCGGTGAACACGGTCAGCAAGGACATCTCGGATAAGGGAAACACGAACGTCGTGCGGATGAACAACGTCTATTTCGGTGGCGGCTCACCACCGATTATGGGTACCGACGACGTCGTGGCGGACCCGCAGTTTGTCGACCCGTCATTGACGACTTGGCAGGAGCCCACGCTGGCCAACTTCCGCTTGAGCCCGGGCAGCCCCGCGCTAGGCAAGGGACGCTGGGAGTCGATCACTCCGCTCACCGACATTGACGGCAAGCCCCGACCACTTGATCGGGCACCCGACGCGGGGGCGTTCCAGCATTGATGCCAGGTGAATTCCGCGGTCGCGCGTCGCTCGTTCGTACGGCCGACCCGGGCCGCTTTCAGCAGATGCTGCTGAGCCTTGTCTTCAACGTGGTGTAGTTCACGCCGCAGGAGACGGCACGATCACCGTGCACACATCCAGTGACAACGGGACGGTGGAGATCGAGGTGGTCGACACGAGGATCTGCATTGAGCCGGACGTGCTGCCGCGGCGATTTCGGCCGTTCGAGCAGGGTGAGGCGGACCGTAACCCGCCAGTTCGGCCGGCTGGGTTCGGTTACCGAATGGAGCGACGGGGAATCGAACCCCGATTTGCTGAATGCGATTCAGCCGTCATCCCGTTAGACCATCGCCCCGGCGATTTACCGAGAGGGAAAGATTGTATCGACGGGCATAAACTGGTCAAGCGGTGGCAACTGCGCTGTCATCGGCAGATAGTAATGTCTGGTCTTCGGCAAGTAGAAATGTCCGGTTGTAATCGAGCGGATGGAGAAAGACCTGATCGAGATGAGTCGGCGAGAACGGGACGTGTTGAAGGTGATGTCGGGGGTTTTGGAGGGCAAGCGGTCGCAGGTAGAGGCGGCGCGGTTGCTGGGCAAGTCGACGCGGCAGGTGGGTCGGATCTTGCGTCGATTGAAGGCCGAGGGGGACGGTGCGGTGGTGCACCGGCTCCGGGGCAGGAGGTCGAACCGGTGCCT
>JBBRHE010000176.1:0-7772 GCA_038223165.1 Tepidisphaerales bacterium | reverse complement strand
GAACAGCACGCTGACTTCGGGCGACACGGTCGGCGCCGTCAGCACCGGCATCCCGGAACTCGTGTTCGTGATGTTCCAGGGTAAATTCGCAATCATCACGCCAGCCCTGATCGTCGGCGCGCTGGCCGAGCGAGTGCGCTTCGGCCCGTTGATCCTCTTCATCATCCTCTGGTCGACCCTGATCTATCTGCCGGTCGCCCATTGGGTGTGGAACGTTAATGGTTGGCTGTTCCAGATGGGTGTGCTCGACTTCGCCGGTGGCACGGTTGTGCACGTGCTCGGTGGTGTCAGCGCCCTGGCGGTCTGCCTGGTCCTCGGGCCACGCACGGGTTATGGCCGTGTGCCGATGCCCCCGCACAGCCTGGGTCTGACGCTGATCGGCGCTGGCCTGCTGTGGTTCGGTTGGTTCGGCTTTAACGCCGGTTCGGCCGTCGCTATTGGTGGTAGTGAGCACCCGGTCGCCGGTGGTGTTGCCGCCTTGGCCTTCGTGAACACCCAGACCGCCGCCGCTGCCGCTGCGACCGTTTGGATGCTGGTTGAATGGCTGCACGGTGGTAAGCCGACGATCCTCGGTTTCGCTTCGGGCATGGTCGCTGGTCTCGTCGTCATCACCCCCTGTGCCGGTCACGTGCTTCCGTGGCACTCGATCGTCATCGGTACCCTCGGTGGCGGGGTCTGCTACTTCGGTTGCCGCTTGAAGAACGTCTTCAAGTATGACGACTCGCTCGACGCCTTTGGCGTGCACGGCATCGGTGGCGCGCTGGGCGCCGTCCTCGTCGGCTTCTTCGCGGTACGCCCGGTTATGGGCGGCATGGAGCAAGCTGGCAAGCAGTTGTTCGCCGTAGTCGTCTGTGCCGTGTTCTGCTTCGTTGGCAGCTTCATCATCGCTCAGATCATCAAGAGCACGATTGGCCTCCGCGTCTCCTCGGAAGCCGAAGCCGAAGGTTTGGACATCACGATCCACGGCGAGTCGGGTTACAACCTGACCGAGCCGCTGGGTGGCTATGTTGAAGGCGCCGAAGGGCATCCCGATGCCCGCGGTTCCTCACCGGCCATGGCCCGCTAAGCACTGTTAGCTGGTATTTGAAACGGAACGGGTCGTGCGGTTAGCCGCACGACCCGTTCTTTTTTAATGGGCTCACCACAGAGGGTGGGTCGGGAAACGCCCTCATCTTCCTGCCACCTTACCTGGCGTTTGACCTTCCTTCGCACGACGAGGCGATGCCGATGATCGTCCACATGATCGAAGCATGCGTTATCGCGCCACTCGCTGGGGCACTGCACACGGCTCGCAACACAGCGATCGCGGATCAGGCCGAGGCAAGGTCCCTGCAGTCCTAGTTGCTGCATGCCCGCGATGCCGAGCGTCGCGGATTGGCATGCTCTGGACGATGGTCTTGGTCAGCAGTTGACTGGCCGCGCGCTGCTGAACAAAGTCCCACTTACGATACGAGACAACATGGACAGCCTGCATAAGGCAAGACAGAAAGGTGCAACACCGTTCCGGCTGTGAGAGCTGGTGCAATCGCGCAGCGGGCTCTGCTGACAAACAAAAAAGGCCGATCACCTAAAGTGACCGGCCTCTTCATTAATAGCAGCGACAGGACTCGAACCTGTGACCCGGGGCTTATGAATCCCCTGCTCTACCAACTGAGCTACGCTGCCGTGGGGTCGTGAAAGATAACAATTGTCGGGCAGATGACAAGCTATAACCAGCATTGCTCAGCACTCTGCCAGTTGCGTACGCCGACGATACTCGAATCCGGTCGAAATGTCCGGTTCGGCCCGCTCATGCCTCGCTTATGGCTGCTTTCGTGGTTTGGAACGGACCTTGCATAAATCTGGGCAGTCTGGATGGCTTAATGGATGGCCATCGTGTGAAAGAACTTTTACCTGCGGAGACTCTAATGGCTACGAACAAAAATACCGATCTTTCAAACGATCGCGATCACGACAAGAACCGTGACCCAATCAGTGGTTCACCCGGCGCTCATCCGGTGGGTGTCGGTGTGGGCGCCGCTGGCGCGGGTGCTGCCGGCGCTGCTATTGGCTCGATCGTCCCCGGTGTTGGCACGGTTGTCGGTGGCGTGGTCGGCGCGGTCGTCGGTGCAGTAGCGGGTGGTTTGGCGGGCAAGGGTGTCGCCGAAAGCATCAACCCAACTGAAGAAGACGCTTACTGGCGCGAAAACCATCGTGGTCGTAACTATGTCGATCGCGACACGGACTACGATCGCGACCTGGCACCCGCCTATCGTGCCGGATACACGGGTGCTGAAAAGAACCGCGGTCGATCGTTTGACGAGGTCGAAAGCGACTTGGGCCGTTCGTGGGAAGGCTCCAAGGACAAGTCACTCCTTGGATGGGACAAAGCCAAGCATGCCACGCGTGACGCCTACCAGCGCGCCAGCGATCGCATCGAGCGCGCCACGCCAGGCGATTCGGACCGCGACGGGAAGTAATGTCGTGCAAGAATTGAAGTTCGCTCGGAAATGCGAGTGAACGTATGAACGAAGAAGCCCGGCGGGCAACTCCGCCGGGCGTTATTGTTGGTAAAGCTTTACGACTCGATCGGTTCCGGAATCGGTGTCTCCATCGGTCGCCGCCACAGCAGATGCAGGCGCCAGTGGTCATCCAACCGATCGGGATAGTCCAACCGGTAATGTGCCCCACGGCTTTCGGTCCGTGTGTAAGCTGCGGTAGTGACGAGAAAACAGACCGTGAGCATGTTCTGCAGCTCCCACCCCGCGACGGCTGCAGTGGGACCGAGCGTGGCGGAGTTGAACGTCTTGTCCATGACGTACCGACTCCAGAATGCGATGATCTCGCGCGTCTCGGTCAGCCGATCGCCATCCCGTTCAATGCCGACATTGCGCCACATCACACTGCGCAGTGAGCTTTTGACGTCGGTCAAATCCAACTCGGTCTTCGTGCTCTTCTCGATCTTGTGCTCAAGGTGATGCGGAAATTTCGGATCACCCTCGGCCAGATTAGCGGCCGCGTGAGTGCCAGCGCGGGTGCCGAACGTCAAACCTTCGAGCAGCGAATTGCTCGCGAGCCGATTGGCACCATGCAGGCCACTGCAACTGGCCTCACCGACGGCGTAGAGCCCGTTGAGGCTCGTTCGCCCCATCTCGTCGGCGTCCACACCACCGATCATGTAGTGCGTCGCGGGATGGACGGGGATGAGGTCCTTGGCCGAGTTGATCTCAAACTCTTCGAGCAGCTTCTGGAACTGCGGAAACCGCTCGCGGAACTTGGTGTTGTCCAGGTGGCGGACGTCGAGGAAGACATGGGTAAAATGCGTCTTGCGAATCTGTTCAACGATCGCCCGGCTGACGACGTCTCGCGGCGCGAGCTCACCGTCCTTGTGATAGTCAAACATGAACCGGAACCCGTTGCGGTCGACAAGATGGGCCCCTTCACCGCGCACGGCCTCGGTAATCAGCGCACGACTGGCGCCCGCGACGTAAAGCGTCGTGGGATGAAACTGCACCATTTCCATGTCCTGCAGTTTCGCACCGGCCCGGTACGCCATGGCATGACCATCGGCGGTGGCGATCTTGGGATTGGTCGACTCGCGATAGAGCTGACCTGCCCCGCCACTGGCGAGGATCGTCTTTTGCGCCCAGATGAGCGTTTCCTTTCCATCAATGACCGCCAGCGCGCCGACGCACGTGCCCGCGTCAGTCACCAGGTCCAGGGCAAAGCTGTTTTCGGAGATGCGAATTTGATCGCTGCCGCGCACTTTGCGGATGAGCGTCTGCGCCAGCTCTTTGCCGGTGGCGTCACCGTACGCGTGAAGGATGCGCGCGTAACTGTGCCCGCCTTCCAAACCGTACGCGAGGTCGTAGGCGTTGCCCTTCTGCTTGTCGAAATTCGCGCCCCACTGGAGCAATTCAAGGACGCGTTTGGGCCCCTCTTCGACCGTGATGCGAACCGCCTCTTCGTCGCACAGGCCGACACCGACGATCTCCGTGTCTTTAATGTGAGCTTCGACCGAGTCCAACGGCTGCAGCACCGCCGCGATGCCACCCTGGGCGTACCAGGTGTTAGATTCGTCGATGGAGTCCTTGGTCAGGATCACGACGTCCGCCCCCCCCTCGGCCGCCGCGATCGCGGCACGCAGACCGGCGACACCACCACCGATCACCAGCACGTCGGTCACCTGCTGCGGTAGACGGGATGCCTTGAATGGAACGAGATAACGGCGTTGGGTGAGCGATTCAAACATAAGTTGACGCCTGCGCGAGTGAATGCGAGGCCTGCGCATACTAAACGAACGGACAATTGATACAATCACAGAACGAACTGGACGACCTACATCGAACGCAATCCTAAGGTGATGATAGGCAAGCCGATCTTCAAGCAAACGCGCATCACGGTCGAGTACGTGCTCGAACGATTGGCGCAAGGCGCCACTGCTGAGGACCTGGTCTCCAATTACGAGGGCTTACAACCAGAACACATCTCCGCAGCGCTCGCTTATGCGGCTGCGTTGGTTCGCAAAGATGAACTCGTGGCGTCCGCATGAAATTCCTCGTCGACGCGCACATCGGTTGGCTTATCGTGCGATTCCTGTAAGCAAAGCAGTATCACGTCTTGCGCGCCGCTTCCTTCCCGCCAAGTACGACCGACGAAGCAATCCTGAATCGCGCGGTCGCCGAGGGCAGAGTGGTGGTCACCAGCGATAAGGACTTCGGAGAGTTTATCTTTCGGATGGGCTTGTCCGCGGTCGGAGTCATGCTGTAGCGAATCGACGTGCCGACCGAAGTCGAACGACTGGCAGTTGTAGAGCGATTCCGGCCCGACATCGAGCCTGCGATCCAAGGGCACTTTGTAACGGTCACGACGAATCGCGTACGCCGAACCCCATTGCGTTGACCACTCAGGTGGCCTAAGCCCCTTCCCGCGAAATGATCTTATAATTCTCACGTTCACCCACGCCACGCAGTGGGTAGTCCTTGCGCAACGGATAGCTGCCATAACCGTTCCAGGTCAACAGACGGCGAAGGTCGGGGTGGCCCAGGAAAACGAAGCCGAACATGTCGTAGGCCTCGCGTTCCATCCATTCTGCGCCGGGCCAGATAGAGGTCACGCTATCGATTTTCAGCCCGGGGTCACCTTCCTCGACGGCCTTTTCATCCCGCACGTCGTTACCGGCGGCCGTGTCACGTTCGGGGTTCAGGAACACTTTCAGCCACAGGCGGTTGTTGCGCGAGACGCTCGTCAGCCCGTAATTGACCGCAAACCTGTCGCGCGCGCCAGGATAGTTGAGATAGTCGACGCCATTCAGTTCGGCCAGAAGGTCATAGCGTAGCGACGGGTCATCTCGCAGAAATCGGCAGACGTCCAGCAATCGCTCGCGAGGGACGACCACGGTCACCATGTCGCGGAACTCGCCGACTTTCAGTCCCACGTCCGGGAATTTCGCTTTCAGGGGAGCAAGGGCAGGGTGTGTGATCGTGCGTGGCATCGTGTCCTTCTGAGTGTCGGCTTCAAACAATTGTTGGGCAAGCGATTTATTCCGTCAAGATCGCTACGTTCATTAAGTTGGGTAAGCGAAGTTCCGATGAAAGTGGCACGGGTTGAACTGATGTGGTCAGCCAACCGTGGGAAAGTTGGCTTGGGAAAGGAACTGTCATGCGTAAGTTAATACTGAACGTTAAGAAACTGATCAAGGACGAAGAGGGTGGCGAAGTACTGGAATACGCGCTAATCGCGGGTCTAATCGTCGTGGCCGCGATCGCGACTATTCGCAGTGTCGGTACGAAGGTCGGCGCTCGCTGGAGTTCGCTGAACGCGGGTAGCTGGTAAGGCGACCCACGTTCGCGTTTAGACCAAGAACGTAAGGTTTTCGCCATCCTGCGCGGAAAACGCGTAGCGATCGCATGCTCTAAACATTAAAGACTGCACGCGATGATGGGCTCGACCTCGGCACCGCTGTGCAACCAGCCGCGGCCATCCTTTTCGATGAGGTCCTGGGCTTTTTTCGGACCCCAACTGCCTGGGGCGTACTGCGCGGGAGCGTTCTTCGATTGCGCCCAGCCCTGTTCGATCGGATCGACCACCGCCCAGGCGGCTTCCGCTTCGTCACCACGGATGAACAATGTTTGGTCGCCGACCATCGAGTCGGAAATCAACCGTTCATAGGCCTCCGGTGGCTCGACGTTAAACGTTGTCTTGTACAGAAAGTCGAGCGCCACCGGTTTGATGTTCAGCGCCCCCTGCCCACCCGGCACCTTGCCGTTCAACCGCCAGCTGATGCCTTCGTCCGGTTGAACGCGGATGATCAGATCATTCGGGTAAACCGCCGTCTCGCACTGCTTTTGGAATAGCGTCAACGGTGGGCTGCGGAAACGCACGACGATCTCACTGATCTTGCCGGTGAGAAACTTGCCCGTGCGCAGATAGAATGGTGTGCCGCTCCAGCGCCAGTTGTCGATGAACAGCTTCATCGCAGCGAACGTTTCGGTCGGTGAGTCGGCGGGGACGTCTTTCTCCTTCAGGTAGCCCGGTGTCTTCTGCCCCGCTGCTTCACCGACGCTGTATTGGCCGCGCACGACGAAGTCGTCGACGCGCGACGGTTCGATCTTGCGGATCGATTTGAAGACTTTCACTTTCTCGTCGCGAATGCTCGTCGCATCCAGCGCGGTCGGTGGCTCCATGGCCGCCAGCGCCATCAACTGGAACATGTGGTTCTGGACCATGTCGCGTAGGGCACCACTGGTGTTGTAATAACCCCCGCGCGTGCCAACACCGAGCGTCTCGCTGACGGTGATCTGCACGTGGTCGATGTACTTATAGTTCCAGATCGGCTCGAAAATCGCGTTGGCGAACCGCATGACCATGAGGTTCTGGACGGTCTCTTTGCCGAGGTAGTGGTCGATGCGGAAGATCTGCTCTTCGGCGAAATACTTGTGGAGCAGCACGTTGAGCTTTTTAGCGCTCTCGAGGTCCCGGCCGAAAGGTTTTTCGATAATGATCCGCTGCCAGGCTTTTCCGTCACCGGTGCCGGCCTTTGCCTTGCGCTCTCCAAGGCAGGTGATGATCGGTTCAAACGTGTTGGGGGGCGTCGACAGATAGAACAACCGGTTGCCACTGGCCCCCAGCTTGCCATCAAGGGCTTTTAGCGCGTCGGCCAGCTTGGAGTGAGCTTCATCCGAACCGTAATCGCCAGCGACGTAGGAGATGCGCGGTTCAAGCTTCTTCCAGAGGGCTTCGTCAAACCCACCTCGCGCGAACTTCTTGATCGCCTCGTGGCATTCTTTGCGATATTCCTCATCTGTCATCTGAGAGCGGGAATAGCCCACGAGATAAGATGAATCGTGCAACTGCCCCTCGCGAGCCAGTTCGAATAGCGCGGGGATGAGTTTGCGCTTGGCCAGGTCACCACTGGCACCGAAGATGACGATCGCGCACGACGGAACAGTTGGCATGAAGAGTCCTTCCCAATCGACGCGAATGGTGTAACGCAAATCGACTGGGAATGCCAACGCTACCGGGGCACAACACCGCGCCCGACCTTGGTGTGCGTGGTGGCACCGTCGGTGTCGTGCGTTTGAACGGGTTGACCTTCAATTTCAGGCGTCTGTTCGATCGACCGGCGGGTCGAACGACCACCCTTGCGTGCAGGGGATGGTGCAGGCGTGGCCGGGCCGTCGACAACGCCTCGAATGAACTCGTACGCCGCGTAACCCACTAAGCCGTAGAACGCCAATTTCGCCAAACGAAACATCATTGCCTCCAGGTAATCGAATCATAAAACACTGTAC
>JBBRHE010000175.1:0-7944 GCA_038223165.1 Tepidisphaerales bacterium | reverse complement strand
GCTTGTCGGCCCATTCACCGGTCAGGCCCAGGTCGCCCCAGGTCATGTCCTTGCCTTCGACCGAGAAGATCTGGCGGATCTGGTCGAGCGACAGTTCCTTCAGTGGGTTGTCCTTGTGAACGAAAACGCCCAGCGCGTCGACTGCAGTCTTGACGGCGGTCGGGGCGTATCCGAACTTCTTCTTGAACTCGTCGACCTCACTGCCCTTCATCTCGCGGCTCATCGGACCCAGTTGGCTGGTGCCCTGAATCAGCGCCGGAGGGGCCGTGCTCGAACCCTTGCCTTCGACTTCAATCTGAACGTTCGGGTAAGCCTTCTGGAAATCCTCGGCCCAGAGGGTCATCAGATTGTTGAGCGTGTCGGAACCGACACTCTTGATGGTGCCCGAGATGCCCGAGGCAGGCGAGTAGTTGGGCAGGTCCTTATCGACCGCCGTGGCGCCAAATGCGACCGACGAAACCGACAGAACCGCCACCGCTGCGACTCGTTTGAACATTGCCGTCATTGTGTTTCCTCCAAAAAGTGTTGTCTGAATGAGATAATGGTGCCGGGCGATCTTTAAGGTCTCGTTAAGACGATGCATGTTTTAGACCAATGTTTCGCCCGCGAACCGTTTCGACACGTAAGCCCATCTCTAGACGTCATTTATCGACTTAATGCAAGGCAAAAGAAAAAGCGGCCCGCATGGGCTCCGGGCCGCCTCCTTCACTCCCAACCTTTGCGTGGAGCTTAGCTTGCACGTGCCTGTTGAATGTCACTTCACTTTGGCGCCATGACGCTTGCTAAACTCTTCCATCAGGGCGTATTCCACATATTCCTTATTGGCCTCAAAGATGACGGTCTCACGCTTGGGACCTTTGCCAATCTTGGTAATCGTGGTCGCAGGGTGGATGCCCTTCTTGATGTCGTCGGCGGCCTTGGTCGTCGAGACGACATAGAGGCGACCATCGTGCGGAACTTCGGTATACGTGATGGACGGCGCGCTCTGACGGGCGGTCATACGCTTGTTGTTCTCAGCGGCCACCTTTCCGTCGTATTGACCCATGCCCTCGCAACCGACCGTCGCCACCAACAGTAACCCCATTGCCAATGCCTGACGCTTCATGCTTCTGCTCCGTTTCCGAGTGTGGATTCTTTTCTGAACGAGCAAGAGCGTAGTGAGCCCAGATTAAGATTGTGTCAGAACAATATAAGGATTGAGAAAACTACGGGCTCAGCTGATCGGACCCCATTTCGTTTATCGCTTTGCTTTATCTTTAGAGAGCTAAACGGACCCCGGCAGACGCCCCGGGGGCCATATCGGACGGCTACGTCCCTTCCCACGCTTTGCCAGCGCGGGTACGATTCGAAAGAAGCGCGTGGGACCAACCCCTGACGGCGCGCGATGTACCGACAGGTGTCTGGGAGTTTCCTCGCATGCGTTTGACTGAAATTCTTAAGCCGAGCAACATCAAAATCCCACTGGTGGGGACCACGAAGATCGAAGCAATCACCGAGCTCGTGAACCTGCTGGCCGAGACCGGTGACATCACCGACCCCAAAAAGGTTCTCGAAGCCGTCCTCGATCGCGAGACGACGCGCACGACCGGCATCGGTAACGGTTTGGCGATCCCCCACGGGAAGACCCCCGGCACCCCCGACCTCCGAATGGTGATCGGTCGACCCGCCACGCCGATCGACTTTCAATCCATCGACGGTAAACCCGTCAATCTGATCTGGCTGCTGACCAGTCCCCCGGAAAAGACCGGTCCGCACATCCACGCGCTGGCGCGCATCAGCCGACTGATGACCATCGACAAGTTCCGCCACGCGCTCGCCAACGCCAAAACGGCCGAAGAAATGTACGAAGTGATCGTCCAGCAGGAAGCGACGCTGTAGAGAACCGGGAAGCGCGAACGCAAATGTGCAAAGTGAATACCGTTCGTTTTAACTTCTGACTTCTACCCCATCGCCTTCTTCAGCTCCGCTGTTGTGCGCACCGTCGGCACGCCCACATCCTCGTAATGCGTCACCCGACCCTCCTTATCAATCACAACCGTCCCGCGCTTCGTGCAGTTGAACGGCTCTTCACCAGACCACATCCCGTATGCCTTGGACATCCTGCGCGTCGGGTCCGACAGCAGGTCGACCGCAATCCCCAACTGCCGCTTGAACGCCTGGTGACTGAACGGCGAGTCGCATGACACGCCAAATACCACCGCATCGCGCCCCGCTATCACGGCGGGAACGTCCGGCCCGAACGTGCAGAACTCCTTTTCGCAGATCGGTGAGAAATCCATCGGGTAAAACAACAGAATCACCTGCTTCCCGCGATAGTCGGACAGCTTGACCTTCTTCAGGTCCTGGTCCATTAATTCAAAGTCAGGGGCGAGGTCACCGATATTCAACGTCGTGCTTGAGTCTGCCATAGTGGGAACGGATCCTAGATCGCAACGCGATCGCGTACAATGTCACTCATGAAGTTCGGTCGGATCAAACGACAGCACGGCCGGGTGGGTGGGTTGGACGCGATCCTCGACCGCATCATCAAGAACTGCCCCCACGTCAGCCGCATCGTCCCCGGCCGCATCAAAGTGCGCCGTGGCAAGACGCCACCGAGCTTCAAGATCCAATATCCCACCGAGGCGGGCTGGAAATGCCTGTACACGGGGACAGGGACGGTGCAGGAAGTGTTTTTAATCTGCAACGACGCGCCCGCTGCGAAACAGTGGTTGGATAATGAGGGACTGGTCACGCTATAATCACGGCGGCATGGACACGTTCGACTACCGCAAATTCATCACGATCGAACCGGGCAAGCGTAGCGGCAAACCGTGCATCCGGGGCCTGCGCATGACGGTGTACGACGTGCTCGACTACCTTGCCGGCGGCACGAGCGAAGCAGAACTGCTCGAGGAATTTCCCGCGTTGACGAAAGACGACATTCGCGCGTGCTACGCGTTCGCTGCCGATCAGGAGATGAAGTGGGTAGGGAATGCGCAGTGAAACTGCTGCTGGATCAGAATCTCGCGCCGAGCCTTAAACGCCGGTTGGCCGACCTATGCCCTGACATCTCCCACGTCGAACAATTGAACCTTGCCGCGTCCAGCGACGAGACTATCTGGGCCATGGCGTTGCAAGAATCGTCTACGATCGTGACGAAAGACGATGACTTTCGCATCAAGTCGATTTTATTGGGCCATCCGCCGAAAGTGATCTACCTGAAGATCGGGAACTGTCCGCTGTCGCAAGTCGAGCACCTGCTCCGCCATGCGTGGCGGCTCATCGAACAGCTACACAATGATCCATCCGCATCACTGCTGCTCATCACGCATGAATCGGTGTTCCTGTTGGTCCACGTGAAGGCTCGGTGATGATCGATTGCGCGGCTCAGCTTCTTCGCGCCGGTCGCCTGGTCGCGTTTCCGACTGAAACGGTCTATGGACTCGGCGCCGATGCGACCAACGCGCAAGCCGTCGAGCGAATCTTTACCGCCAAGGGTCGCCCTTCGACCAACCCGCTCATCGTGCACGTCGCGGACGTCGCGATTGCCAAGAAGTACGCAGCGGCGTGGCCGGTGGTCGCCGACCGATTGGCACAAGCGTTCTGGCCCGGGCCGTTGACGCTCGTGTTGCCCAAGACGGACGCCATCGCGCCGAACGTCACCGCGGGCAAAAGCACGGTCGGACTGCGCGTGCCGAACCATCCGCTGGCGTTGGAGTTGTTGCGCGCCTTTGGTGGGCCGGTCGCGGCGCCGAGTGCGAATCAATCCAATCGGGTCAGTCCGACGACCGCAGAACACGTGCGCCAGGAACTCGGCGACTCGGTCGACCTGATCCTCGACGGTGGACCGTGCCGGGTGGGCATCGAGTCGACCGTGCTCGACCTTTCAACCGACCAGCCCACCATCCTCCGGCCCGGTGGTGTCTCGCGCGAACAGATCGAAGCGATCATCGGCGAGGTCGCGACCTTCACCGGTTCCATCGGTCACGACATCGCAGCGGTCAGTCCCGGTCAGCAGCTCGTTCACTACGCCCCGCAGACACCGGCGTACCGGTTTGATACGTCACAGCGAGGGCTGATCGAACCCGAGGGCAATGGGATGATGGTCGTCGGCACCGGTGACGCCGTGAAAAAATGGGGACCGATCGTCGCGATGGCAAAGTTACCGGACGTCTACGCCCGGCACTTCTACGCCGTGCTGCGCGAGCTGGACGCAATGGGTTTATCCGCGATCTTCATCGAGATGCCACCCGACACCAGTGCATGGCAAGGCGTCAGAGACCGCATAACCCGTGCGACCCGTCCACTCGGCGCGTGGTACGCGAATCTGTGACGAAATTTGCCCGTTGGCGAGCGGTTTACGTTTGGCTGGGAGTCAACTGAATCGTAAATCTCTCCTGCAGCGCACACCGCGCTTGCGACAAGGGAGAGTGAGAGATGATTTTCGGAACAAGCCAATACTGGGCGACAGACTCGATGCAGTGGAAGCTCGACACCGAGCACAAGGTCGAGCCCAAGTGGGACGCCGCAACAGAATCCCGCATGGACGAGAACGAGGCGATCTTCCGCAAACCGATCGTGCTGCAAGACCAACTCGACCGCGAGATGCGCGAGTCACATTAGAGCATTTCCACTTCAGACGTAGCGTGTCATCCCGAAGGGAGCGGCAGCGACCAGAGGAATCGGGACTGGCCGACAACCGTTGTCCGAACGAGATCCCTTGAGTCGCTACCGCTCCCCTTCGGGATGACACACAAGCCAGCCCCGCTACAGTCGTGGTGAAAATGCTTTAGAAACTGCTTCCAGACCTGCTGGGCTCGGGCTTTCAACCGAAGAAGCACGTAAGCGCGCCTGTGCGCGGAAACGCGCTTGGCTGCGCATCGACCGATTGATCTCATCTGCAGTTGCTTCGTCCGATTCCTTCCCAAAACAGAAGCTTGTGGTTCAAAAAATCGCCGCACAGCGCTCTGGCGCGCACCGAGTTCGTAGTGAATAGGAACAGGTCGCGCCGATGAACGGTGCGAGCTGGTCGCGATGCTCTTTGACAAGTGAATACTGGGTTCACATCGACGGTCGTCGTTTCGTGTCGTTTTCAGTCGTTTGTATGTCGGTTCGCGGTCGGTTTCAGGTCGGTTTTTTCGACCGATTGAGGGGGTGTAGTTGAGGATTACTGACCACAACTGACGCAGCGGCCATGCGTTGGGCGGTGAGCACGAAATGAAGGGGGTGAGAGACGCGTCTAAAAGTTTTTTTTGAACGCCGTCCGACCCGACGTGCATACGTCAATTCGGCATCCGATTGCGTTCGTGGCATGTCATCCCGAAGGGAGCGTTAGCGACCTGAGGGATCTCGGTCGTTCGGATGGTCCCGCCTTGGGTCGATCAATCAACCTTCTGGAACTTCGAGTAGAACGGGTATCGCCCGCGGTCTTCGGTGGGTCTGCGCTTCCAGCGCTTGTAGGTCCACAACCACTGGTCGGGATGCTCGCGGACAAAGCGTTCGACGTCACGGGTGATCGCATCGGTGATGCGTTGCACGTCCGTGGCGCGGTCACCGGTCGAGACAGCAGAGATCTCGTCGTAGAACTTGAGCGTCACGCGCCCGGTTTTGTCCGGCCAACCCACACCCATCATGATCGCGGCGTTGGTGCGCATCGCCAGGTCGGCAACGGCGGTCGGGTTGAAGACGGGCAGGCCGAAGTAGTCGTTCCACACCCCCCCGCGCCCCCGCCGACCGTTCACGTCAACGAGCATCGCGGTCGCGCCCCCCTTGGCGACCTGGCGGAACAGCTTGAGCACCACGAACGCCGGGGGGACGACCTTGTGACCACTGACCGATCGCAGGTTGAAGATCGTCCTGCCGATCGCTTCGTTCTGGGTCGGTTCACCAACGACCAGCAGCTGCAGGTCGTGAAAGCCCACGACGATCGACCCGAGTTCCCAGTTCCCCAGGTGCGGTGTGCAGAACAGGATGCCCCGCCCTGCTGAGGTGATCGCACGCATGCGGTCGAGACTCTCCGGCTCGATCGTGACGAACTGACTGAAGTTTTGACGCGTGAGGTTCGGCGCCCAGAACAGGCTCGCCAGCGCCCGCGCGAGATTGCGAAACGCCGACCGCGCCAGCCGTTTCTTCTCGTGCACTGGCATCGCATCGCCAAACGCGATATCGAGGTTCGCCATCGCGACCCTGCGGTCATACCGAAGGAGGTGATACGTAAACCAACCAATCGTGTCCGCGAGACGGACCATACCCTCAAAGGGGAGCGACTTGATGAAGCGCGCAAAGACACCTAGCGCCAGCGCCTCAAGCTTGTAACGAAACCGCTTGAGGCCCGAGACCTTGCGCGGAAGTTGAACTGGATCTGCCTCGCGCGCCATCGTCGGCGCACTATAGGGGAAGGCGCATGAGACGCGAAGGGGGCAAACAAACGACGTTAGCCGGGTCGCTTGCGACCCGAGTTGGATGGGGTGTCGACTCTATTGAAACAAGAAGCAAAACCCAACGGGTCGCAAGCGACCCGGCTAACCTGACGTCAGGGGATGAGGGCGTGATTAGCAAACCGTAATCCGTGTCCCTAGAATCCTGGACTGAACATGACCTCTCCCGAAACCCAATCTCGCACGCTGGCTTATGGCTTGGCTCCCGGCCCGGTCGACGAGACCGTCGACGTGCGGTCCGAGGAGATGCTCATCAACATGGGCCCACAGCACCCGTCGACGCATGGTGTGTTGCGGATCGTGTTGCGAACCGATGGTGAGGTCGTGCTCGGAGCAGTGCCGCACCTGGGTTATCTGCATCGGTGCAAGGAGAAGATCGGGGAGAACCTGCCGTACGTGCAGTACATCGGGTACACCGACCGACTCGATTACCTGTCGGCCATGAACAACAACATGGCCTGGTCGATGGCGGTGGAGAAGCTGGCAGACATCGAGGTGCCGATCCGGGCCGAGTACATCCGCGTGCTGGCCAGTGAGCTGAATCGCATCGCGTCGCACCTAGTGAGCTTCGGGACGTATGGGCTGGACATGGGCGCGTTCACACCGTTCCTGTACGCGTTTCGCGATCGCGAGTATGTGCTGGACCTGTTCGAGCAGCTCTGCGGCGCGCGGTTGACGCTGAGCTACATCAACATCGGGGGTGTGACCTGGGACTTGCCTCCGTTGTTCCTGGAGAAGGTCGCCGAGTTCTGCGACTACTTCGAGCCGAAGATCGACGAGTACAACGAGCTGCTGTCGTTCAACCACATCTTCGTGAAGCGCACCGCCAACATCGGGGTGACCTCGAAGGACCAGTGCATTCGGTATGCGCTGAGTGGCCCGATGATCCGCGGCAGTGGCATTCCACTCGACCTGCGGCGCGATCGGCCGTACAGCGTGTACGACCGATTGGAGTTTGACGTGATCGTCGGCACCGGTGAGCGCGGCACGCTAGGAGATTGCTGGGATCGGTACTGGGTGAAGATGCAGGAGATGAAGCAATGCATCCGTATCATCCGCCAGTGCATTGACCTGATGCCCGAGGGCCGCTTCCGCGCCAAGCTGCCGCGCAACATGAAGGTGCCGGCTGGTGAGGTGTACGTGGAAGCCGAGAACCCGCGCGGGCATCTCGGGTTCTACATCGAAAGCCAGGGTGGCCCGATCCCCTACCGCGTGAAAGTGCGCGGGCCGAGCTTCGTGAACCTCGCGGTGACGGGTGAACTGTGCCGCAATGTGCTGCTGGCGGACGTGCCGGCGATCATCGGGAGCATCGATATCGTCATGGGAGAGGTCGATCGGTAGAATGCAATCGGCAACGAGCGGAGCACGAGGACCATGGACCACGTCTGCTGTCTCACCAGTCATGCCGTTATCGCCGGCTTCGGCGTCCCCGGAAGAGCCGCGGCGGAGATCTACAAGGCTGCGGGCATCTCGTTCTGCGTCATCGAACTGAACCCCGCGACCGTCGACCGCTGTGGGCACACCG
>JBBRHE010000174.1:0-7947 GCA_038223165.1 Tepidisphaerales bacterium | reverse complement strand
ACCGATCCCACCGATGAGCAAGGCTGAGCTGGCTAAGGTGCTTTCGAGCGTGCCCGCGGGCCCGAAGGGTGTGCCGAGCACGGTCGTCGTTGTCGCGACAGCGGGCGTGGTGCTGGAAGCACGCGAACTGGCCGACCGCGGCCCCGATCGTACGGTGATACTCGTCGAGCCGAACGACGCGGGTGGCTGGAACGCATCGGGGCCGGTCGAGACGAAGGCGCTGGTCGACCTGTTCGACCCGGAAGCCGATGACGACAAGCAACAGCGCATCAACGTCGAGATCGAATCGCCCGAGTCGGATCTCGGTGGCGCCGGGATCGCGACGGACAAGCTCGCGGGCAAACTGCAGTTGCCGTTGCCGTTTGTCGAGGGGGCGCTGAAGTCGTATGCCAAATCGCACCCGGGCCTCGTCGCCAAGCGGCTCGATGGCCGGCTTGTGCTGTTCCGCGAAGGGGCCGTGCCGCAATCGTCGTCCGCCGGAGGTTCTGCGATGCCGCTGATCAACAAGATGAAAGCCCTTTTCGCCCGCAAGGGTGAGATGGAAAAGAAAATTGCCTTTCTAGCCGAGAGACGAACTGCGCTCGCGCAGCAGCGCGACCGCGCGTACGAGGAAATGCACACCGTCGAAGCGAAAGAAGCGACGTTAAAGTCGCAGTTCAAAACCGCGACGACCGAAATCACCAAGCGGCGCATCACCAGCCAGATGCTACAGCTTCGCAAAGACCTTGAGCGCCGCCAGCAGATGTTGAGCGTCTTCAACCAGCAGATCGACATCGTCGCGACGCACCTTCATAACCTCGAACTGTTGCACCAGGGCAAGGCCGCCCAACTACCCGCAACCGAGGACATCACCGCCGACGCCGCCAAGGCCGAGGAGATGCTCGCCGACCTGCAAGCCAGCACCGAAGCCGCAGCCAGCGCCACAAGCACCATCACCGGTGGGCTGAGCGACGAAGAGCAGGCGTTATTCGAAGAACTGGAACGCGAGTCGGCCGAGCCGGTCGCCCAAGCGCCGGCGATCGACGAAGACGTGCGAACGACGCTGCCCGTCACACCGGCGCAACCACATCCGAACGAACCAGCCCGATCGCCACGACGGTCTGAACCCGAAGCAGGATGATCTTCCATGGCTCTGATCGACAAGCTTTTCAATCGCAAGAAGACGCTCAGCGAGCTCAGCGCTCAGGAGCTTCGCCGGGAAGAGATCCTGATCGGCAAGCAGCGGGACAAGCTGTTCAAGCGCGTCGAGCAAATCGCCGGTGAGAAGCAAAAGATCTTCCAGCAAGGCGCGGCCCAGAAGTCGCCTGAGCTTCGCAAGGCGCTCGCGCAGGACTTCGAGCTGCGCACGCAGGAGCAGTTGCTGAGTGCACGCGAATTGAGCCTGCGCAGCAAAGAGTTGCTGACGCTCAGCCGGTTGCGCATGGTCAAGGAAAACCAGGGGCGCGGCAGCGCGCTGGGGCGGTTGAACCTGACGGACAAAGACGTCGCACGCATCAGTGGGTGGATCGAAGACGACTCGGTCTCGCAGGACATGTACCTGGATCGGCTGAACGGGTTGCTCGATCTCGGCAACCAGTCCGACAAAGATGCGATGTCGGCCACGGGCCTGTCGAGCGCGGGCCAGGAACTGATGAACATCTGGACCGACATGGACAAAGGCGCGTTGAAGCCCGACAAGGCCTTCGACGCCGCCGACCAAGCCGTGCGCCGCCGGCAGGCGTCAGCGGACGGGGCGGTATGACGCGATGAGCCAACCGAACCTCCATCGCAACAATGCCGCCGAATGGGTGATGGTAGGATGTCTGTTTCCCGTCCGCGTGGTCTACACGTTCCTCCTGTGGATGCGTCGGAGAAGGTGCAAGTGATAGGTGCGTCACTCTGAAATCACCCTCAGCGGTCTCTCCCGAGGTACAGGGAGAGAGGCCGGATCATCGATTCGATTTCCACTTTTCTACTCCTTTCGCCGTCTCGATTTCCACCAATGTCTTGAACGACTTCACGCTCTGCGGCGCGATTTTCGTTACGTCCACCGCGCCGGCCCAGTCGTCGCGATGTTTGATGAGCAGCCAGCTCTCCTTGTTGGCGCCGCCGAACTTGCCATGTGTTCGCACGAGCACCCAGGAGCCTTTGAGCTTCGTCCCGGCTAACGAGAATTTCAGCTCGCCATTCTTCATCGCTACGTCGACGTCATCGGATTCCGGTTCCCACGTGCCGCGGTCCCACAGCAGGACCGTTCCTGCGCCGTAACCACTGGGGATGATGCCCTCGAAGTCACCGTATTCGAGCGGGTGATCTTCGACCTGCATTGCCAGTCGCTTGTCTTTCGGGTTGAGCGAGGGTCCCTTGGGCACGGCCCACGACAGCAGCACGCCGCGATGTTCCAGGCGGAAGTCGTAGTGCAATCGCGAGGCATCGTGCTCCTGCACGCAGAAGAACCGATCGCCCGGCTTTCGCGTCACGACGTTCGCGGCGTCCTTCTTCCCCGAAGGTTCCGGCGATTGGTTGAAGTCCCGCTTGGCCTTATACGTCGCCAGCGAGCGCTTGGGGGGACGTTTGGCAACCTTGCGTTGAATAGTCAAACGCTTCCTGGATTTCGATTTCTTCGCAGCCATTGCTGCAATGTAGCGCGCGCCCGCTCGCTTGACAGCGCGCGATTGTGGGTCGGCGCTGGCGCGAACATCATCGTTGCTTCATCTGAAATGTATTTCACTCAAGGTCCTGATAACGCTCAATACTACGGGCCTGGCAGACTTGATCGGGAGGATCGGCATCTTGTCGCCCTCGAGTTTCAGGCTGGTTTTCCAGTTCATTTCGCGCCTACGTCCGATAATGCGCCGTTATGAACTTCCACGCGCAACTACTGCGCGAGTTATCGGGTCGTGCGGGTCAAGCGAAAGCGCGGAGTTGGTTGGCGCAAACGGTCGATGAAATTCACGTCGCTTGCGCGACGACTGTATAACCGTCAAAGTCAGCCCCGCGGGAGGGGGCGGCAAAGTTTGACGGATCGCGATCGCGTTGGGTCGCGCGTTCGATTGAATAGGTGACTCTCACCGTTAGCTGTCACGGTAAGAGATTTAGGAAAGGTGTCTCCCATGCTGAAGCATTCGATGTCCAAGTTCGCGTTTGTCGTCCTGCCGTTGATCGGTGGGGCGAGTGTCGCGCACGCGGGGTTCACGACCGTCGGCGCGCCGCACGGCAAGGAACTGTCGCACGCCGACATTCTTGGTCAGTTGTACGGTGGTGACTTCGTCCCGAGCGGTCTCGGGTTCACCAACGGCGGGCTCGTGTTCGATCGCGTCGATGACGATGTCGACGCGCCCGCCACGATTGGCGCGCTGACCGATGTCGTCCGTGAGGCCGGCATCACTTCGTCGACGTTGGCATTCACGGCGTCTGGCCCGGTCCTGACGAGCAAGGGCGTGGAATACTTCGCCAAGCCGTCGGACAACGTGGACGGTCTCGACCATCTGGTCCTCTATCACGCACCGGTCGAGGGTGACTTAAGCGACCTGTACGTCCTGTTTTGGAACGACGGCTTCGGCGATGCCGACTTCCAGGATTACGTGGTCGGCACCGCGATCGGCGCTCCGCAGATCCCGGCTGTGCCGCTTCCCCCGGCGCTGGTCGGTGGGTTGGCGTGCATCGTGCCGTTCGCGCTGAACCACCTGCGCCGTCGCAAGACGGTGTAATGCTGGTGCATCCTACGCAGTGATGGAAAGGGCAGGCCTTTGGGCCTGCCCTTTCTCGTTAATATCCAAATCAAATGAATGCGACTACAAGAAGTGGATCAGGCCAGGTCCACTTGGCCCGCAGGCAGCGAGCGATCGCGAACCACGCGGCCCTTGGCGCCCGGCAGGTTCAGCGCCCCGCGATAGTCGAACAGGTACGCGATCGCAGTCAGCAGGATCTCGCCGACGAACGTCCACAGACGAAGCAGGATCGCCAGGAACCCGAGCAGGGCAACGCGGTTCTCTCCTTGCAAGCTCGCGAGCGTCTGCTCGGGAAGTACGACGCTCATGGCGCCAATGAAGACGATTTCGCGCACTCCGATCCCACCTGGTGCCCAGAAGGCTAAGAACCCGGCGCACCACGCCAGGCAGTAGGCTGCCGACACCGTCCACCAGTGGTCGATCTTCAGGTCGAGCACGGGCTGGACGAGGATGAAGACCGCTGCGTTCTGCCAAAGCAGCGCAACGAGGATGCGCCCGAGCATGCGGATGAGCGCCCACCCGCCCAATCGATCGGCCAATGTCGGGCGCTTCAGTCTCGCCATCACGCGGTCGACAATGCCGTAAAAAATCTGCGGATGCAGCAGCGCCGCCAGCGTGGGGACGAGCGCCATCGACGCGTACAACCAGGGTCGCGCCTCTTCGTTTACCTTTACGCCGAAGTACAGGAAACAGCCCGCAGCGATGATGACGTTGGCCAGCAGAAAGACAGTCAGTTCCAACACCTGGCTGGTCGACGACACGCTCCCGCTGACCCCGTATGGACGGACGAGGTACATCCTGCCGACGACCTGCCAGATCGCGCCGGGCAGGTATCGCGCCAGTTCAGACGTCGACCAGATGCGGATCGCCGGCGCGACCGGCACGCGGTGCCCGAGGCCGATGAGGATGCGCCGCCACGAGATCGCGCGGAACGCGAGGAAGAGTCCGAACATGACCGACGCGATCAGGAACCGCATCGGGTTGGTGTCGCGCATCTGTTCGCTGACCACCGGCCACTGCTTGTGGATCGGTTTGAAGATCCAAAAGAAGATCACTGCGGTGATGACGACACCCAGCGCCCTGCGAAGCCACGGCTTCGATCGGTTCCAGGCGATGCTGGCGGTTCGATAATGGCGCTCGTGGATTTCGAGGATCTCGGAGTCGGGCTCGCGCTGGAAAGGCCCGTCTGCGGTCAGTCGGCGACGACGACGGCGCGCGGGCAGCAGGTCAACACCGTACCGCCGAAGCAGTGGACGCACCTTCCGGCGAATCCTGGCGACGATCTGCAATCCCCAGTTGATTAGTGTTCGTCCTGGCCAGAGCAGCACCCACAGTGCCCCAGCGAGCAGGATGTAAGCGGCCACATAAACGATGCCATGCCGGTCGGCGCCGCAAAGGTGCAGCAGTGGTTTCACCCATGGGTCGTCTCTTTGGATGTAGACGTACAGCAGAAACGCCATCGGCGCCACGACGCATGTGATCGCCACGCCCCATTGGTAGGTCAGGCTGTTTTTTGGGATCGGCTTGCCGCGCGCCACGCGGGCTGTCAGCTTTCGTTTACCGGGAAAACTGATCATCGCGAAACCGATGAGAAACATCGGAATCCCACCCGGCCCCGGCAAAAGCGCGCCCGCGGGTAGGCTGAAGAGAATCAGCAGCCAGCCAATGACGTTCTTCAGCACCAGCCATGCGTAGGTCATGAACAGCCGCTGGCCGTAGCGCAGGGGTCGGGTGCCGTAGTCGAGAAACGAGGTGGCGACCAACGGCGCCGCCGGTGCTTGCTGCGGTGGGGGCGACGTGGCGGTCGTCGCAATCGGATGGTTCGGCTCGCTGGTGTCGCTCAAGGTCTGAAACATTGTAGCATCACGCCGCGACCACGTGAAACGGTCCTTACATTCCAAAATGTACCGGATTTCCGATCCATCCAGCGCCGAGTTAAACTGTGCCGCATGGTTGGTGATATCGAACGCATTTTGATCCCCCGCGACAAAATTGCCCAGCGCGTGCGCGAGATGGCCGAGCAGATCACCGCCGACCATTCTCCCCCGGCCATGCCCGACGGGGACGAAATCACCATCGTGCCGATCCTGACCGGCGCGATGATCTTTTGCTGCGACCTCATTCGCGAGATTCCCATCGCGATGCGCATTGGCCTGCTGACCGTCAGCAGCTATCCGGGTTCCAGCCTGCGCACCCAGGGCAGTCAGGTACTCTCCCAGAAACTGGGTGACGTGCGCGGCCGGCACGTGCTGCTGCTCGATGACATCCTCGACAGTGGTGGCACGCTGCGCAAAGTCGTGCCGATCCTTCACGAACTGGGCGCCATCAGCGTCAAGACGTGCGTCCTGCTCCGCAAAGCCGACCGCCCCGAGGCCAGTGACGTGACGGCCGACTACGTCGGTTTCGAGATTCCCGACGAATTCGTCGTCGGCTATGGGTTGGACTACAACAATTATTACCGCAATTTTCCCGACATCGGTGTGTTGCATCCTGACGCGATCGAGAGGCGGGCGTGAAGTGGGCTGAGCATCGAAAATCAGTTTTCGAGGTCCGTAAAGACGCGGCCGACTCACTTACGCCGCTTGGGTCTTCTCGATACTCAATCCTGGATCCTCGACCCTCAGATTTCTCGAGTGAGTCCGGCACCGCGGCGGTGGTGACACCGGCAGCGCGGAGCTCGATGGCGACACTGCTATCGGCCCACATTCTGCACGATGGTGAGCTGGTCCTGCTTATCCTGCGACCCAGCGTGTGGTTCATCCTGATATCGAGCCTGCGATCGATCGCCGCTGTGCTGATTATCGCGATCGCGGGCGTGCTGTGGGTGCCGACGTTCAGCCACCGCTTCTACGTCGACGCCGCCGCCGTCGCAATCGCGGCGCGGTTGATGTTCGCCGTGCTGGCGTGGATGGGTCGGCTCTACGTCCTGACCGACCTGCGCATCCTGCGTCTCAGTGGAGTCTTTGCGATCAATGTCTTCGACTGCCCATTACGCAAAGTCGCGCGAACGCGCCTGACGTTTCCCGTGCGCGAACGCCTGCTGGGCCTGGGCACCATCGAAATCACCCCCGCCGACGACCACGGCCGACCGACGGTGTGGTCGGTGCTGGCGCAACCGGTCGAAGTCCACGAGACCGTCGTCGCGGCGATTAACCGCGCCAAACAGAACGGATTTGGTTGCCGGATGTAGGCTACTTTGGCCGTATACTGAGCACGCCATCCCGAAAGAATTGGAAGCGACTTGAGGGTTCTCGGTTACATCGCAATTCATGGTCATCCTGATCCCTCCGGTCGCTACCGCCCCTTTCGAGATGACAATATGGGGTGGAGGGCGATTCCGACCCAACAAACTTCATACAAAAGCAAACCCGTCGGTGCTCCGCGTAAACGGAACACCGACGGGTCTTTTTGTTTGATGTGTGACGCGACCGCGCCGAGCTATTCGGGGCGGGCCAAGCCGCTGGCTTCGTAGTCGATGGCGATCTTGTCTTGCATAATTTCCTGCACGACGACCTCCAAGTCCGTCATGTCACCGCGCTCGACGAGCGGGCGGGCGCCGTCCATTAGTTCGAGCATGCGCTTCTGGATGAGTGCGGTCAGTTTGAACCGTCCACCGACCTTGTTCACGATTTCGTCGCTCTTGAGTGCTTCTATCATTGTTTCCTCAGTAATAAGTTGCCAGTTACCAGTTACCAGTTGTCAGTTGCCAGTTGCCAGTGAAATGCATCCGTGTCTTCGCCTTGACTGGCAACTGACAACTGGCCGCTGGCAACTAATTCGCTTTCCCTAAATTCCCCCAGCCCGTTTATGCTTGATGATCTTCCCGATTTCCTCGACGGCATCGTCCAGGTGATCGTTGATGACCATGTAATCGAACGCTCGACTACCCTTGGCCATGTGTATTTCGCGCTTGGCGGCACGGAACCGTTTGTTGATCTCTTCTTCACTGTCGCGGGCCCGGTCGGTCAGCCGCTGCAACAGTGTAGGCTCATCCGGCGGCAGGATAAAGATCAGCAGGGCGTTCGGGTAATGGTGCCGCACCTGCATCGCGCCCTGGAAATCGATCTCCAGCAACACGTCCTGACCCTGTTTCAGGTAATCCAAAGCCGGGTGCTTGGGCGTCGCGTAGTAGTCGCCGTACACGTGGGCGTATTCCAAAAACTGGTCGCTGTCGAGCCGGCGGAAGAATTCGATGCGGTCGACGTGGTCATACGTCTTGCCATTCTCCTCGTTCGGC
>JBBRHE010000173.1:0-8039 GCA_038223165.1 Tepidisphaerales bacterium | reverse complement strand
GATTGTCCGGCCAGTCGAAATGGGCCCTTCCATGAGCCTAATTTCGCGCGCTAAGCGATCGCTACGATAGACCTGATACGCCCTGCTACTACTTGAAGTTCGCAATTCAATTCAGAACCCCACAAGCGACCAGTGAAATCCGGTCGCACTAGCCCACAACAGCAGGTGCCGTCTCCGTTTTCGCTGGCGCGGCTGAAACATCGCCCATGGGATCGGCAACTGCGTTCTTCGGCTCGGGGAGTTGCATCGGGGGGCACGACACGTCCAGCTTGGCGACGTCGTTTTTGAACACGAGCGTCACCGTCCAGTCCAGCACGATGCGGATCCGCCTTTGCCAGCGCGGCATTTGCATCAGGTAATAAGTGCGCCACACCCACCACGCGATAAAGCCGTAGATCTTGAACTGGTAAACCTTGCCCACCCCCTTGAACTTGCCCAGCGACGCCAGCGTGCCCTTCGGCGAGTAGACGAACGGAATGATCTGCTTGCCCTGCTTTGCGTTCAGCACGTTGTTCGCCAGCACCTTCGCCTGCCGCAGCGCGTGCTGGGCGAGCGGTGGATAGGGATGACCGTTGACGTCGGGAATAGCGGCGTTGTCGCCAAGCGCCCAGACGAACGGATGACTCGTGCTGCGCATCGTCGCGTCGACCGCGATGCGACCCCGGCGGTCCTTGGCAACGGGGAACGTGTCAACTAAAAAGCTCGGCCGCACGCCCGTCGCGATGATCATCGTGGCGGCCTCGATCGTCTCGGTGTCGCTGACGATCACACGGCCCTTCTCCATCGCCTGCACGCGGACGTTGTTGCGGATGATGACCCCGCGATCGCGCAGGACCTCGGTAGCGTACGTGCTGAGGTCCTCGCTCATCTCCTGCATGATGCGCGGGCCACCATCAAGCAGGATGAACTGCGGCGCGTCCGTCGGCACGTTGCGATAATGCTTGTGAACGTTCGCGACGAACTCGGTGAACTCGCCGATCAATTCGACACCGACCAGCCCACCACCCACGATGACGAACGTCATCAGCGAACGCCTGCGGTCGGGGTCAAGTTCGACGTCGGCCCGTTCGAAACAATCGATGATGTGGTTGCGCACCCCGATCGCATCGGCCATCGTCTTAAAGGGCCGGGCGTTCTCGCTGCCCTTGACGAGCGCGGTGTTGGTCGTCGAGCCGAGCGCGATGACGAGGTCGTCGAAGTTGACTGCGTACTCCTGATCGTTCGACAGCTTGGCCTTGACCTGCTTGGAGTCAAAGTCGACACCCGTGATCTCGGCTTCGACGAACTGCACGTGCCTGAACAACGGCCGGATCGGGTTGACCGCATGGCGCGGTTCGAGGATGCCACTGCCGGCCTCGAACAGCAGTGGCGTCATGAGAAAGTAGTTGTCTCGACTGATAAGCGTGATGCGGATGTCACGGCGGCCCTTGGCGAGCTTCTCGAGATGGCGCGCGGTGTAGACGCCCCCAAAGCCCCCGCCGAGCACGACGATGTGGTAATAGCTGCTGGCGGTTGCTGGGGGCTTGGTGGTCATCGTCATGCTCGTGTTTCGCTATTCGTACAACGGTCTTGTACAGGGGACGAAGCGGCCCGGCTACATCAAAAGCCGAATCGGTTGTACTGTAGGTCACATGCCGCTATCGATCGTCCGCAAACCTTACGGCCGCTGGGCCGACGCCGTCCACCTGTCCAACGACCACGCCGAAGTGGTCATCATCCCCTGCGGCGGGCGAATCATCCGCTACGCGCGGCCGGGCGGTCTGAACATGTTATGGGAAAATACACTGACGGACGTATCGCTCGACACCGGCGTGAAGGGTTGGCACAACCCCGGTGGCGACAAAGTGTGGATCTGGCCTGACGGACGCTGGAACGACGTCCTGGGCAAAGCCTGGCCACCACCTTTGGAGATGGATGAAGCGGACTACGAAATCACGGTGACGGACGACGCAGTACGCCTCGTCTCGCCAACTCTGCCCAAGGCCAATTTCCGCATCGTGCGCGAGATCCAACTGGACGACAACACCGCCGCGCTGCAGACGGTCAACCGCGTGGAACCCGTCGGCGAGCCTGCGGATATTCCGATCGCGGCGTGGACCGTGACGCAGGTGCCAGCCACGCAAAAGGTGACGGTGCTCGTCGAGGCGGGCAGCGAGTTGAACCAGATGTCTCGCGGCAAACTCGCGGCCGCCGACTTCTCCGGCCCAGCGGCGGTCCTGCGACGCGACCCGACCCAGACGGCCAAGGTCGGCCTCGACGGCATCGCGTTTCGCGTCGAATACGACGGTGTCGCGTTCACGCAACGCCTCGTCGGTGCCAGCGACGGTGAATGGGGTTCGGGAACCCGTGCGCAATACTACGTCGAGAAGGACAGCATCGTCCGCAGCACCTACATGGAACTGGAGTTCACCTCGCCCCGATCCATCGTAACTTCTGAAGGGCCGTGGGTGGCAGTTCGGTGGGAACTCATTGATCAGCCAAGAACGTAGTCCCACCATCGTGGCGTGCGCGTCTCGCCCATGTCGTTTCCATACCAAGAGCATGGGCGAGACGCCCATGCCACGATGTGGATGAACGTCACTTGCTCCAGATGTCCCCTTCACCCTCTGCGAACCACCGGGTCGTCGTCACCTTCTGCTGAGTGTAAAACGCGACACCCTCTCGGCCCTGGACGTGCAGGTCACCGAAGAAGCTGTCGTGCCAGCCACTGAACGGGAAGAAGGCCATCGGCGCGGGGACGCCAACATTGATGCCGATCATGCCTGCCTTGGCGCGGTGTTTGAACTCGCGGGCCGTCCCACCGCTGCGGGTGAAGATGCAGGCACCGTTGCCGTAGGGGTTCTGCGACTGGATGTCCAAACCGTGTGAAAGCGAATCGACGCGAATGACGTTCAGCACGGGGCCGAAGATCTCCTGCTCGTGGACGCTCATGTCGGGCTTCACACCGTCGAGCACCGTCGCGCCGACGTAGAACCCGTTTGGTACGCCAGCCACTTTCACGTCACGCCCGTCGGCGACGGCGGTCGCGCCGCTCTTCACACCCGCACCGATCAATTCGCGCACACGGTCGCGGTGTTGGCCGGTGATGACGGCCCCCATCTGCACGGTTGGGTCGCGGTCGGTCGGGCCGATGATCAACGACTTAGCGACCTTAGCGATCTGGGGGACGACCTTGTCTCCGGCAGCGCCGATGACGACCGCAGTGCTGCCGCTCATGCATCGTTCACCGGCGCAACCGAAGGCCGCTTCGGTCAATCCCTTCACGGCATTGTCTATGTCCGCATCGGGCATGACGAAGATATGGTTCTTCGCGCCACCCGCCGCCTGAACGCGCTTACCGTTGCGCGTGCCGGTCTCGTAGATGTAACGCGCGATCGGTGTCGAGCCGACAAAGCTGACCGCTTTGATCGCCGGGTGGGTCAGGATCGCGTCAACGATCTCCTTCCCGCCATGCACGATATTCAGCACGCCTTTGGGCAAACCTGCCTGGCTGAGCAACTCACCGATGCGCGTCGCAGTCAGTGGGACCTTTTCGCTCGGTTTGAGAATAAACGTGTTCCCACACGCGATGGCGATCGGGAACATCCACATCGGCACCATGGCCGGGAAATTGAACGGTGTGATGCCCGCAACGACACCCAGCGGATAGCGCACGGCTTCGCAGTCAATTCCGCGCGCAATGTTGGGCAGCGTCTCGCCCATCATGAGAGAAGGAATCCCACAGGCGAACTCGACGACCTCGATGCCACGGCGCAAATCACCGCGCGACTCACCGATCGTCTTACCGTGTTCGCGGGTGATGAGTTTAGCGATGTCCTCGAACTGCTCTTCAAGGAGTATTTTCAATCGAAAGAGCACGCGACAGCGCTCGATCGCCGGTGTATCGCGCCACGCCGGGAACGCCGCCGCCGCGGCTTCGACGGCTTGATTTAACGCCTCGGCTTTGGCCACGGGCGTCTCGGCGATCACCTCACCATCGGACGGGTTGTAAACCGGCGTCGTCGTGGTGCCGATCGAGACCCAATCGCCGCCGATGAAATGTTTGACTGTCGTCGCCATGATTTTCCTTAGTAGCATGGGCGGCTCGCCCATGGTGTCGGTACTCCGACACATCGAATGGTACCCCATTGGATTAAGCAATCGCGCCAGCGAAGGGAACTACACCATCGTTGGAATGGAAGATCGCTTGCGCTCGTTAGCTCGTACGGCGTACCGTCCGAAGTCACGGAGTACCGCGACACATGGGCGAGCCGCCCATGCTACGGTGAAGCTTGCTGCCGTTCCCCCGCTACAACTCCCCGAACGCGATATCCAAACATTCGAGCATAAAGTCAGCATCCGCGTGGGTGATGCACATGGGTGGCTTGATGCGCAGGACGTTGCCGAAAAAGCCACCCTTGCCGATGAGCAGCCCAAGCTCGCGGGTGCGTTCGAAAACAGCGATGCATTCGTCCTTGGCCGGTTCCTTCGTCTTGCGGTCCTTCACCAGCTCGACACCGAGCATCAGACCCTTGCCACGCACCTCACCGATGATGCTGTGCCGCTCGGCCAGCTTGTTCAGCCCGGTGATCAGCTCGTTACCGATCTTCAGGGCATTGGCTTGGGTCTTTTCCTTTTCGATCACTTCCAGCACAGCCTGACCCTGCCGCATGACGACCGGGTTGCCACCAAACGTGTTGAAGTGGATGCGGTTGTTGAGGACAGCCGCGATCTCTGGGGTGGTGACGACCGCCGCCAGCGCGGCACCGTTGCCGATGCCCTTGGCCATCGTGACGATGTCGGGGATGACGCCTTGGGTTTCGAAGCCCCAGAAGTGCGTGCCCGTGCGGCCGAACCCGGCCTGCACTTCATCGGCGATGCACAATCCACCCGCAGCGCGAACGTGTTCGTAGGCTCGATTCAGATAGCCGTCGGGGAAGACGATCGTCCCACCGACGCCTTGGATCGATTCCGCAAAAAAACCTGCGACCCGCCCGCTCGTGGCGAACTGGATGACCTGTTTCACGTCGTCGGCGAATTTCTGACCGGCCTGCGGGTCGTCCTTACCGAAATAGCCGCGGTACGTGTCGGGCGCGATGGCATGATGCACACCATGCCCACCCGGCACGTTGTACTTCCACGTGCTGTGCGACGTCAGTCCCATCGTCGATTGACCCCCACCGTGATAGCAGTTGCGCAGCGCGATGAGGTCGTAGTTTTGCGTATAGGCGCGGGCCATCAGGATGGCCAGGTCGTTTGCCTCCGAACCACTGTTGACGAAGTAACAGATTTTCAGGTTGCCCGGCATCTTCGCCGCCAGCGCCTTGGCATACTCTGCGGGCGCGGGGTTCAGGTAAATGGTCGTCGTGTGCTGCAGTAGCGCATTTTGTTTGTCGACGGCTGCGTTCACGTGCGGGTGACAATGCCCGACACTGACCGTCACGATGCCACCGAACCCGTCGAGGTATCGCCGACCGGTCTCGTCGAACAGGTACTGCATGTGCCCCTGAACGATCATCAAGGGCTTTTTGTAAAACGTCAGCAGCGACGGTGGAAGATGCTCTTTGCGCATCTTCAACACGTCGGCGAACGACGGGCCCGTGTACGATGCAGGCGTGAAGGTGCTCGGAGGCAACGTGGGGGTGGCAATGGCAGTGGTCATAGGCCTACAGCGCGTAAGTGGTTGGTAGGACCCCTATTCCTACCAGATGAGACGACCCGTTGCACTTGTTTTCGATCCAATTTTCAAATGCGAGGGAATTCCCGTATCACTCTGATCAATACGCGTTGCAGGTCAACAAGGTGTCGCGTTTTTTAAAGTTGACCACGCAAGCCCGACTGCTGGCTCTCGTCGTCCATGCTGTGAGTATTAACGGTCTCGTCGAAGTTCAGCTTCTTTAGAATCGGGTGCTCATCCGTCAGGTCGTCCTGTGGAGCGTAACCGACCAGCTCGCGGGCGTCGGAGATGTCGAGGCGTTTAAAACGATTGTCGGATAGTCCGTGAAACACTGCGAACTGCAAGCGCGTGTCGTCGATGCAGCGTTCGATCAGTTGATTCAGGTCGCGATGACTGACCCAGGCATCGAGCATGCCCAGACTGTGTTCACCACGCGCAGCCTCAATCGGCTGGAACGCGCCGATACGCAGGCAGATGCACGACAGACCTTCCTGCTCGGCCATGTAACGGGCGAGGGCCTCACCAAAGCATTTGCTGACACCGTAGAGGTCACCGGGATTGACCGGCTCACTGGTTTTCACCTGCACGTCAGTCGGGTAACCACTGACGGCGTGGATGCTGCTGGCGAATATCAACCGCCGCACACCAGCGCTCTTGGCGGCGACCATCGTGTTGTAGGTGCCGGTGAGGTTCACCGGGAGGATGATGTCCCACTTGGCGCTGGGGTTGGGCGTGGCCGCCAGGTGCAGGACGGTATCGACCCCGCGACACAGTTCCTTCATGCGTGGCAGGTCGGTGATATCGCCTTGCACGACTTGGCCGTACTTTTGAAGCCTCATCGCATCTTCGTCGAGGTCGCGATCGACGAGGATCAGGTCGTACTTTCCATGTGAGTGCTCTGCAAAGTACGAACCGATTCTGCCACCGCCACCGGTGACAAGCACACGGCGGCGCAGTGAGGTGCCGTTTGATTCTGGAACCAACGCGTCAGCAGTAAAAGAGTGGGCCATGGCTGCCATGATGAAACCGCTACGGTGTTTTTCGGAATGGAAAAAACTTACCCACGGTCGCGCCCTATTCACTCGCGACCGGCGGCGGCCTTGAGTGTGTGGTCCATCAGGATCTCCCACTCCATCCGCTGCAATTGCTGCGCGAGCTTGAGGGGTGGATGATCATCGGCAGCGTCGTAGAACGATTCCATAAAGTCGACGAGCGCATAGGCGTCCCAACCGCGCTCGATGATCGCCCGCGCATGGTCGGATGCCGGTGACGCAGTGACCAGTTGCGACCCCCGGCGAGCCATCTCGGCCATCGACGGGTGATTGCGACACTTACCGTACCAGTACTTGGCGTTGTTAAAGTCTCCCTCTCGCCGGTGCATAATCGCGTGCCAGAAACTTCCGGTCGACGTCTCAATCCCCTGTGAGAGCGTGTGCGACTTGTCCAACCAGTCGTGCCAAAGCCACAGCCCTGAAAGCGCCGCCGTGGCTTCGTCCGTGTCGGCAATTTTAGTAGACAGAATGTTCTCTGGCGTGACGGCAGCTAGGGAAATCTGACCGACGTGGCTACCCTCTCCTGTCACGACCAATCGCTGATACGCCAAATCGGGGTCAATTCGCAAAACAGCTACCGCACTGTCTGACAATAAGTCATATTGATACAAATGAACGCCCATTTGTCGCACCCGTTCTTCCGTAAATTGCGTTTAAGCGAGCCCGTCTACCATCAGCCCCTTCGGCACGGGCTTTACACCAGTAACCAATAACTATGAACAAGGAGATTACCATGATTCGTGCGATTTTAGGACTTGCGATCGTTTCTGCCGTTGCAGTTGGATGTGAATCCACCGGCTCTTCGAAGGGTCGGAACTTCAAGCCTGCCGCCAAGGACACCAGTTTGGCCGCCTATGCTGCCAACTCAAACTATCCCAGTGACAGACAAGCACTCCGTGATCAAGCGGTCACAGCGACCATCGCCAAGCAAAGTGGTGCCATCACTATCCGCAACTTCACGGATAAGACGATGCAGGAACCGCGCCTGTGGGTCAACGGTGTCTATGTCCTGCGTTTACGCACGGTTGGGCCCCAATCGGTCATCACCGTCAATCGGAACGACATGTACAACTCGGCCGGTGAAAGCCTCGGCAAAGTGCCGATCGACACGATCAACAGATTGGAACTCGAAACGGAACAGAATTTGATAGAGGTACAGGGACCGCAGTTCGACTGATTGCCGAACTGCCTACAATCCACCCCTTCCCCTGCGTCCACCAGCCACCCACCTGGTGGACGCACCTTTTTGCGCTCTATCACAAAGTGCGCAATCGGCTTGCCCCCCACGGCGTTCCGCAAGCGCTTCCGTCCCGACGCGTGGGAAGAGTAAT
>JBBRHE010000172.1:0-8095 GCA_038223165.1 Tepidisphaerales bacterium | reverse complement strand
GACCGACGTCCATGCCCATGAGCGCGCAAACGAGGGCGTCTGTGCCACTGGACACCCCGATCGCATGTTTCGTCCCACAGTACGCCGCGAGGTTCTTTTCGAACTTTTCAACGTGCGGCCCGAGGATCAGCGACTGCGCGTCACAGACGTCGTCGATGGCCTTGCGAATCTCGGCGCGAAGGGGGAGATACTGGGCCTGCAGGTCGAGCAGTTTCACGTTCATATAGCGACAACATTAGGGAGAACGATTGCAAAGGGAAAGAGGCTGATCCGGCATCGGCGTAGCATGGGCGTCTGGCTCATGTCTTTGTTTTTGAAAGAAGGAGAAACAGGGCCAGACGCCTCTGTTACGCTGCTACGGGTAGGCTGCTTTTACGACTCGAAGTGACGGCCATGTACAGGTAAATGCACGCCAGCAGCACCATCGCCCAACCGAGGCCCGGATGAGCTCGTTCGAAGACGAAATTAATGTTCAAGAGTGTGTTCGCGAACCAGGGTTCGTAGCGGAGGTAGGTATTGGGGTCGCTGGACAACTGGCAGTTGACGATCATCGCAACGGACATCGCGCTGACGACCCCCCAGAGCAAGGTCATGCCAAGTGAGACACCGATTCCGCACGTCGCGATGACTGCGGCCCAGAACAGGTAGCGCTCGTGCATCTGGACCATGACGGCGAAGAAAATTACCCAGGGCGCGGTGATGGCGACCAGGAATCGCGGATCGTTGCGTCGCGCATGGCGCGCCGCAGCGAAGGCGCAGAGCGTGAGGAGAACGACGTAGATCGTCGTCGTCAACAGTTTGACGGTCACGACGAGTTGCCCGTTCTGCACGAACGGAGGGGCATCGTCGGGCGACGGGGGTGGCATTGCCGGGTCGCGCTGGAACCGGTTGACGATCCATTCCGGCGCGTCAACGCTGACGACCGGGTCATACAACCTCCAGCCGTAGGAATTGGTGAGAACTGCCGCCAGATTGTTCGGCGGGCCCATGGTCATCGCTTGGTAGTGACGCGTGCCATACCCGAACCCGATCTGCCACCATGACGCGCTGCCACCCCAGTACACCGCAGCCAGTGTGATCGCGACGCAACCGACCGCGGTCGCCCAGATGCCCGATGATCGTCGTGGCAGCAACCATGGCCCAGCGAGGATGAGCGTGACGAGCCCCAACCCCAGCCCGATCGCGTTCCAGTTGCGCGTCATGATGAATGGTGTGAGCACCGCGATGCCCGCGACGGCGCTGATGACACCAAACACCCACGATTTGCGCTTCATCCAGTAAAACGGGACGATGACGCCCGCAGCGCCCAGGCTCATCAGCAGTAGACCCGCTGCCTCACGGGTCTGCACCAGCCAGGGGGAGGCAATCGCGAGGAAGGATGTCGCAAACCCGGTCATCAAACGCGCCAGCGCGCCGGGCCGCAGGTCGAAGATCGCCCAGAGGAACAGCAATGGCGCGCCGAAGAGCATCTGCCCCTTCAACATCGCGCCAATGCCCAGCGACAACCCCGCAGCGAACCACCAGTTCACGCTCGCCAGCCAGACCGCCAACACGAAGAACGGCACGATCCACAGGTCCCACTGTGGCCAGATGTGGCTCTCGACGAGAATGTTCGGCTCAAACCACACCAACAGCGCCGCGATGAACCCCAGCGCCCACGCCTTGACGGTTGGGGGTTGCACACCCAGTGGTGACAACGCGGGTTCCAACGGTGGCACGGGCAGGGTCGACCAGACTTTCGATTTCAGCACAGCCACACCGTAGCGCATCCGCGCGATCGGGCCGGGTTGGGGTGGCGCCATCGCGCGGCGCAGCACCCAATGGCGAACGAGCAGGAACATCGCGATCGCCGTCAGCGCGCCCAGCGCCGTGTTGATGTGCAGCATGAACCGCGTGAACGCGAAACCATCTTGCCAGTTCGTCGCGTTAGGAAATTCCTGCCTCACGTCGCGCACCCAGAGCGTCGCGACGAGCAATCGCAGTGGGACGTAGTCGAAGTCGAAATTGGGCTTCGTGCCCGGGTTCTCGGCGACCCGCAGCATCGCGTCGTCGTAGGCGTCGTCGAAACGCTTCACCATCGCCTGGCGAACGTATCGCCACGGCACGGGAGCGTCGGTCGCGATCCACCCCTCACCGGTCGCCAACTCATTGGCGATCATGTTGACGCGAAACCCCTGGTTGAACGCGTTGTTGATGTCACCGTGATGACGCACCATGGGAAACGCTTCGTACAGCGAGTCGCGCAGAACATGCCCCCAATGCCCCAGCACCGCAGCGATGCAGAGCATCGCAAGCAGCAGGGCACCACGAGCAAGAATGCGATTGCGCCCGATCGGCAAGCGCATCCGAGGGGGTTTCCCGGGCATTTCCGAGTCGATCTGCGGGACGACGTCGACCTCTATAGGCCGCAACGGTACGGGAACCACACGCGGGGACCGCACGGGTTCGGGCTTGAGGTCGATGATTGTGTCGTCTTCAGTCAGCATGCTCTTTGGCTCGTAATGACGGGCTGACGTTACGTGCGTCGTCTGTACAACGCCAATATCCTTCGTACACTTCTACCACCCCGTGACCAAAACGTTTTCCATCCTGCTGGTGGTCAGCACGACCGTTGCCACCCTGACCGGTTGTTCACCCGAGGCGGCCCGTCGCAGCGCGGACCTGGAGGTGGGGAAGATCCTGGCCGACCGGAAGCAGACGGCGCTGGACTATCAGCCGCAAGCCGACGCGTTGGGTAAAGCTCCAGCCGGTCCTGAAAAACCGTCACAGGCGGCGTTCGAGCGCGTGCCGGTGACGACGGTCGCGCCACCCACTACGTCGCCTATCGAACCCTCACGCGTCGTGCTGCAGTTCGGTCCACTGGGTCCGTCGCAAACCTTTCCCACCGGTGTCGGCACCCCCGAAGACGACGGCACAGCCAACGCGCTCAGTAGTGACGCGGCCCGCCAACAGGCCAGTGAGTCATTCCGACTGGGTCCACCCGCGCCCGGTGGCGCAGAAAGGCAACGCCTGGACCTGTTCGGCGCGTTGACTTACGCCACGGCCAACAGTCGTGAATATCGCACGCGGATGGAGCAGTTGTACTTGGCGGCGCTGGACGTGACGCTCGAGCGGCACCTGCTCTCTCCACGGCCATTCGTTACGCAAACCGTGGGTTATCAAGGCGGACAGTCGGACGTCGACTACGCGTCGGCCCTGACCGCCACGACCGCTGCCGGGGTGCGCCAGCGCCTGCCATACGGTGGTGAGGTCGTCGCCCAGACGTTGGTGACGTTCGTCAACGCCCTGACCGACGCGGCCGACAGTGGTGAGTCGGCCCAGGTCGTGCTGTCGGGCACCGTTCCCCTATTGCGTGGCGCGGGGATGATCAACCTCGAAGGGTTGATCCAGTCCGAGCGAGGCGTTGTTTACGCCGTCCGCAGTTTTGAAGAGTTCCGCCGTTCGTTTGCGCTGGACGTTGCCAGTGCCTATTTCCGCCTGTTGACGCGACAACAGACCGTCAACCACCGCCGGTTGCAGGTTGCCAACTTTCAATTGCTGCTCGACCGGACGCGGGCGCTCTACGCCGCCGGTCGCATCAGCTTTCTGGAAGTGCAGCGGTCGGGCTCGGCGTACCTGCGCGGTGAAAGCCAGTTAATCGACGCCGAGACGCAGTACCGCAACGAGGTCGACAACTTCAAGGTTCAGATCGGCATGGACCCCCTGGCCGAACTCGACGTCGTTGCCGTTGAAATCGACACTGCCGCCCCCGACTTATCGGGTGACATTTATGCATCGGCGAGCAAGTTTCGGTTGGATCTGCAGACCGCGCGGGATCGCATCGAGGATGCCCGTCGGCAGATCGAGAACGCCGAGAACGGGTTGCTGCCTGACCTGAACATCACGGGTCAAACGAGCGTTGGTAACCGTGCCGACACTGCGCTCAGCCGGCAGTTGAACGAACGCTCGTGGCAATACTCTGCAGGTGTGGTGCTCGACCTGCCCGTCGATCGGGTCGCCGAGCGGAATGTTTATCGTCGAACCCTGATCGACTTCGAACGGGCCCGCCGATCGTACGAATTGCTGCGCGACAACATCGAAGCCGACGTCCGTGAGTCGGTCCGGGCGATCAAATCGTCGCAAACTCAGTTGGACATCGCGTTTCGCGCGATCGAACTGGCCCGACGGCGTCTTGAGTTCGCCAACATCAAGCTGCAGCAGGGTAACACCGAAGCCCGCGATCTGGTCGAAGCACAAAGCGATCTGTTGGATGCCCAGGACGACTACGACGTTGCGCGCGCCGACCTGCAGATCTCCCTTTTACGGTTCATGCGCGACAGTGGGACGTTACGCGTCGACCCCCAAGCCGGCGCGATCGGACGAGCGCTGGATCGCAAGGTGTCGGTGGATTCGCTGAAACGCGACAAGAACTGAATCAGTAAGACCTTACCGGTGTCCCCAACGGTGCCGACCGACCGTCGGGACAATTCACCGGAAGTCGAAGAATCAAGTCACCCCCGAAACAAAGTAAGCCTACAGTTGTTATACTGACGGACTTCCACCTTTGCCGATTGACAGGTTGGACGAGCGTCATTTCGCTTGTCGCGAGGAACCTGCAGTTAAACCATTACCGGGTTTGGGTTTACACCATGAGTCAGATCGCCGTGCCGGTTCGAGAGATGATGGACGCCAAACCCCGTCGATGGAGTGTGCTCGCGGTCGGGGGTCTACTTGCGACCGCGGTGGCGGTGGGGGGTTACTACTTGGTGGTCAATCGCAGCACCAGCGCGTCAATCGGGTCGGCCGGGTTGCCGACGTTTGAAGTCGCGCTCATGGACCTGCCAATCCGGTTTTCGAAAGACGGTGAACTGGAGGCGACCGAGAACATCGAGGTGTCGTGCAGAGTCGAGGGGCAGACGACCGTCCTGAGTGTGGTGAAGGAAGGTGTGAACGTCAAAAAGGGTGACCTGCTGGCCACGCTCGACTCATCGGCCATCAATCAAAAGATCGAAGACACGACACTGGAATTGCAAAAGGCTGACGCCGAGTTGACGACCGCAACCGAAATGGTCGAGATTCAGCGTCTGTCCAACTCGGCTAACCTCGAAGCAGCCGACGTGGCGTTGCTGCTCGCCAAGCTCGACTATGAGCAATACACCGAGGGCACCTACCCTGCCCAGGTGAAGGCCGCCGAGACGACCGCCGAGATGGCCGTCAACACCCTTCAGACCAAGACCGAAGAACTCGGCCAGACGCGCGAGCTGGCGACCAAGGGTTTCGTCATGGCGTCGGACGTAAAGAACGACGAGCTGGAGCTGACCACAGCCCGGCAAGCGTTGGACAAGGCGCAGACCGACCTGAACGTGCTGACGAAGTACACCCACGCCGCCGACCTCGCCGCCAAGAAGAACGCCGTCGCGCAGGCGGATCAGAAACTGGCTCGCACGAAGCGTGAGAACGCCAGCAACCTATCCCAGAAGACCGCCGACGCCAACGCCAAGTCTGCTGCCCTGAGCACGCTCAAGCGCCGCATGCAACGCCTGCAGCAGCAACTGGCTGCCTGCACCGTCATGGCACCAGCGGACGGGATCGTCATCTACGCAACCAGTGGGGATCGCAACGCGCAGAACCCCTTGCAGGAAGGCGCCAGTGTCCGCGAGCGCCAACCCATGTTTCGCTTGCCCGACACGTCGCACATGAAAGCGGTCGTCCGCGTGCAGGAATCACAGGTCACCCGTCTCAAGCCCGGTATGCGCGCGAGCGTGAAAGTTGTCGGCATTCCACAACCGATCGGCGCGACGCTCTCGAACATCAGCGTCCTTGCCGACAGCAGCCAGCGCTGGTGGAACCCGGACTTGAAAGAGTACCCCGTCGAACTCACGCTGGACGAAACACCGGCCGGTGTGAAACCGGGCATCGGTGTGACGACAGAAATCTTCATCGATCGCCTGGAAGACGTCCCGGCCGTCCCCATGGCCGCCGTTTATGCTGCGGGGCCTGACTCATACGTCTTCGTGAAGTCGGGCGACACCGTCAAGCCGACGAAGATCAAGCTCGGCGCGTCGAACGACACGCACATCGTGATCGACGAAGGTGCACCACCGGCCGGCACCAGTGTTGTACTCTTACAGGCCGGCCAAGGCCGATCACTGCTCGAATCCGCAGGCATCAAGCTCGTCACCGCACCCACCACCCAACCCGGCGAACGTCGCAAACGCAACGGACCGCCCAAAGATGGCGAACCGCAAGTCAGCAAGGTTGAGTAGTGGCGCGGCAGCTTCCCGTTCATCAGGAACGGTGGTCGTTTGATACGCGGTCGAATGAAGACATTTGCCCCTGGCCATTTCAAGAGTGCGCACCGGACCATTTGTGATCGTATAACCGGCACAATCACCCAAATATCACCAATTCGCCCAATATCCCGTCATTTCCCTGCTTCGCGCCCAGCAAACTTTTTTTTCTCATTCCGGGTAAAATCGGTTGTTTGACCCATTGACACCCGTATAGTCCGCCTCGTTCTTCCTGCGGGAAGGACGGTTGTATCGGGCGGACGAATCCCGCCGTGACGCCGGGCAGTTTGGGTCGTCGCGGTGTGTCTCTCTCCGTGGGTGTTCGCTAGCAATATCGGACGTGTTCAGACGATCAGGTCGTGCTGAGAATGCGCCGATTATTGACCTAGCGAGTAATGAGCAGCGGATTTAGCCCCTGTGTGGTTATCAGACGCCAAACTGATGGTGTCTGATAGGGTTGTAATTTTGTTCGTACAAACAGGAACGCTATGCCCCGATTGTTTTCCATCGGTCGCTCCCTCTCCCTTCGCAAGTCTTCAACGGTCTCTGTGGCGCCGCAGATGCAGCGTGCGGTGATTGAAACTCTGGAAGATCGTCAACTTCTCTCGAGCTACTACGTCTCGACGACGGGCAGCGACTCGAACGCCGGCACTCTTTCCGCTCCCTTCAAAACCATTCAAAAAGCCGCCAGCACGGTTCAGGCCGGTGACACGGCGTATATCCGGGGTGGCACCTACCGCGAACAAGTCACCGTTCCCCGCTCGGGTGTGTCGGGTAAGCCGATCACGTTCAAGGCGTACAACGGTGAAAAGGTCGTCGTCAGTGGTGCCGACGTGGTGAAAAACTGGTCGGTCAACAGCGGCAACGTCTACAAGGCAGACCAGTCGTGGGACCTGGGCTTTGGCAAGAACCAGGTATTCGTCGACGGAAAGATGATGATTGAGGCCCGCTGGCCCAACACTTCGCTCGACGTCTCGCGTCCGGTCAAGGCATCGGCCGATTCGGGTTCGTGGGGTGGGCAGTCCGGGACGATTTACGACGCCCAACTGAAGGGCAAGGCCGCGGGTGTGTTCAACGGCGCATACATTCAGGTCCTGCCGGGTGAACGCTGGGTCGCGCAGACTGGCAAGGTCAACGTGTCGTCCGACGGCAAACTGACCTATTCACTCACCGCGTCGCTCAGCAGCAGCAACGATGGTGGCGTGAAGGAAGGCACACCGTACTACCTCACCGGCAAGTTCACGATGCTCGACAGCGCCGGTGAATGGTTCCGCGACCCATCCGGCAAGCTTTACCTCTGGACGCCCGCTTCCGACAGTCCCAACAACCGCACCGTCGAAGTGAAGAAGCGCGCCTACAGCTTTGATGCCAACGGCCGGTCTTACATCAACATCGAAGGCCTCAGCACGTTCGCCAACACGATGCGCATCGGCAGCAACAGCACGATTTCGAAGGTCGACGCCAAGTATCTGTCACAGTTTACGCTCGTCTCCAACGGTTGGGTCGAGGGCAACCGTGACAGCGGTATTATCATCGCGGGTCACAACAGCGTCGTGAAGGACAGCCGCATTCAGTACAGCGCCGGCAACGGCATCGGCGTGCAGGGGGATGGTAACATCGTCACGAATAACGTCATCTCCGACGTCGACTACGCCGCCACCGACACCGCCGCGGTGCGCACGACCGGCAAGAACATCCAGGTCACCTGGAACACGATGTACAACGCCGGCCGGTCGATCATCAAGCACGATGCGAGCCCGAACCTCAAGATCCTGCACAACGTCCTGCACACCGGTGGCCTGCAGACCGGCGACCTCGGCGCGACG
>JBBRHE010000171.1:0-8186 GCA_038223165.1 Tepidisphaerales bacterium | reverse complement strand
GCCCGAGTCAGCCGGTTGCGTGGTCAACCCCTTGGTCATCGTCGTCGGTTGCGTCGCAGGGGTCTGACCGGCGGCGATGCCGGTGTTGAGGAACATCGCGCTCAGGGCTGCGCCGACGGCGAGCGACAGGCGAGCGATCTTGTTGGTGTTGATCTTGGCGTTCATTGGACAGCCTCGTTTTTGTATTAGAGAGTGATTCCGTTCACACACACGTGCGTCAGCGGTGACGCGTCGTTAGTTGGCAAACACTTCGTCACGCGGGACGTCGACGACCGCGCCACTGGGTGCCCGCGGCGTCTCGAACGTCACGGTGCTCTGCACACCACCCTTGATGACCTTCACCGTCCGACGGGTGGTGCGACGCGGAGCAATGTCATCCCAGCTATCACTCGAGGTGACGGGGCTGACAGTCGGTTGGGTCGACGGCTTGCTGAAGGGTGAGTGTTCCAGAACCTGCTGGGTCGCAGCCAGGTCGTCGACGTTGCTGCCACGCGAGCCACGAAGCTCGGCGAGGCTGATGCCGGCGGTGTTCGCGTCGGCGATGTCATTGTTGGAACGAAGCACCAGGCGCGGGCGACCGGCGTTGGAGGCCAGTTCGACCGTCTCGGCCTGACTCGGGGTGACCAGCAGCGTGACGCTGCGGTATTGTTCCGGGGGCGCATCCTTGGCCGGTGGGCCCATGCGCTGACCGACGGCTTGCACCTTCACGCCCTGAACGAGCGTCTTGGTCGTCGGACCGGCCGCTTCACCACTAAGCGTGATCAGCACGTCGACCAGGCAACCCGGTCCGATCATGCCACCGACGCTCGTCGTCTCACTGACGTCGATCGTGATCGCACGCATGCCGTTGGGGATCAACGCCTGCAGGCCACCTGCGGCACCTTTGGGGGCCAGTAGCGGTTGAAGAACCGGCTGACCGAGCGCCATCGGGGCGATCGTCACGCGACCGATGACTTCCGTCACGTTCGTGAACGTGCCCGGAGGAGCGATCGGGCTTGAGAGCTCGCTGGACGTGACGTCCTCGGCGGTGATCTCCTGACCGGCCGCCACGTCGCGCTTGAGCGTGACGATGTGCGATTCGGACGGCGCCCTGGCGGCGATCTCCGGTTTCGACATGCTGTTCTTGGCGACCATCGCCGCCACCAGCCCCAGTACCACTGCCGCCCCAAGCGGCGCCCAAGTCTTCAGGTTCATAATCAATTCTCCAAATGGGAGTTTGTCTAGTGCTCCCTCCAATAAGGTCGTCCAGACCACACAGCCGGTTTAGAAGGCAAATCCGTTTTCCATCATTTTGTGCAAAATGGGATGGTTATCGGGCAGGCAGTTGAGTGGTCGATGAGCGGAGTTCGGCCCGAAAGATAGCAAGGGTGCTTGGTTAGAAACTTGCGTGTCGTCCCAAACCCTGTCTGGGACACGCCCGATAACGGTGTAGCCCAAGTGTCATCCCGCAGGAAGCGGTAGCGACCCGAGGGATCTCGATAATCAGATGGCGCTCGCTCCATCGAGATCCGTCACGTCGCTACCACTGCGTTCGGCATGACAACTTGGTAATCCCTCTCAACGAAATAAGCCGGTTCGATGCTTACCGGCTATCCATAGCGTCAGACCGCCCCACTTATTCCAAACAAAATGCTAACTTTTATGTTGACTACACGGGACCACAGGAATACAGTTTGATGTAGTTCTGTGGGGATTCAGGCTCTTTCAGCCCCCCACCCTGTTCTTTGACAACTGAATAAAGCGGCTTGCCTGGATGGCCGTCGGTTCGTGTCGTTTGTATGTCGGTTATATGTCGTTTATATGTCGGTTGTGCGACATGTATTTTCGACCGGCACAAGGCGCAAACACTGAATTTGACGCTATTTAGGCGTTTCAGAGGGAGGAAAGGGGACCTCAATTTTTTATTTTCGCACGGTGGGTCCATCAGCGCGGGTTCGGGCCGACTGGGCTACGAACCTGAGGCGTTAGCTTTCCTTGCGCATGACGGCCGATCCACGGATCGTCTTGTTGGCATCGATGATGCCCATGGGGCGGATGCCCAGGTTGCGCCAGGTGCCCGAGACGGTAACCTTGATCGCCGTGCCCGCGGCGACCGTAGCGGGGTTGACCGTGGTGTCACTCGTGTTGGTGATCGCGATCGTGTAACGGACGGTCGGTGAATTAGTGATACCCGCGGCGGTCATGACGGCGTTGGCGGCGTCCTGGACGGTCGTCGTCGTCGCGCCGGAGACGATCGCGGCTCGGGCAGCCTCACGGGCGGCGCCCTGGAGGGTGTTCTTCTTGAAAAAGGCGTCACCAAACTCGACGGCGCCAAAGGACAAAGGCATCAGCACCAGGATGCACGCCGTCATCTCCAGCAACGAAGCGCCGCGATACGAACGGCGACGGTTACCGGTAAATTGCTTGGTCAATGACTTCATGGTCTTACTCCCAGTTGCATCAGCACGACGAACGTAGCAGATACCAGCACCGGCACCGCGTACGGTAACGGTCGGCCCACACTGACGTGCGCCCGACTGCTCTCCACGGCTTCCATCACACCGATCTGACCGATCTGCATCGTGTTGGCGACAAGCAACATCGTGCTGCTCAGTAGCCGTTTGAGCGTCCCGTCGCGCGTCGCGTTCACCAGGACGAAGATCATCCCGACGATCGCAGCGCCCAGCACCGTGTAGGTGACACCCCATGGGCCCATCCATGCACCCACACCGGCCAGCAACTTCACGTCCCCACCACCCATGCCACCCAGGAGCAACATGGCCAAACCAATGCCGAAGCCGACGAGCAGCCCTACACCAGATCCCATCGGCGTAGTCGTGCCGACGGTTGAGAAGCTCTGGAGAAAACCAGTGACGACCAGCGCCAACGTCAGCTCATTGCGAATGCGTCGCGTCCGCACGTCCACGAACGCCGCCCAAACCAAGGCGATCATCAACGGAGCGAACGGTAGGAGCGTCATGCGAAACATGGTTGTTATCGGAACCAGCGGAAAAGGAGGACTAGGGCATGAACGAGTTCACACTCGACCAACGGGCGGCAGCCTTGGTGCCGATGCCGGCGATCGACACCACAGCGGCGACGGTGATCAGACCGCAGATCAGGACCCATTCGGTCAACTGGGATCCACGCTCACTGGAAAGGAGACGTCGAACGAATTTCGCTACTGGCGACATGCGCCCTCCTGCTTCAGGTGGCGGTTGTGTCACGCGAGACACGCAACGTGCGCCGCACGGTTCCACTCAAGATCGGGAGATACCCTTTCGGATACGCACGAGACCGGCCCCCGCACTGAAGACCGGCCCCGATTCCCGATGAATTGCGTTCGCTGCGCCCCGAACGCCCTCGCACTGACGGGCATTCCGGGCGCGGGCAGCCTTTACCAGCTACCCGCGTTCAGCGAGCTCCAACGAGCGGTGACCTTGCCACCGACGGCCGAGATCGTCGCAATCGCGGCGACCACGATCAGACCGGCGATCAGTGCGTACTCGAGCACTTCACCACCGCGTTCATCCGAAACCAACTTCGACACCAGGTTCTTCAGCGCCTTCATATCTATCTCCCGTGACAGGCGTCCCACTACCCCGCATGACCCGCGGCAACAAGCCGCTGTTCACCGGGCAAACGTCCACATCGGACGTCGCGACCCACACCAACACGGTGCAGGCCGGCCACCTCTGGACCTCCAAGTGCGACTCTCTTACTAAGAGCCGCTATGGATGATCCAGTTGCGATTGCACCCCTCTCATCGGATGCACAAACGTGCGGCATTAGTGGAACAATCGGAAAGTTTGGACCAGTAGGAGATGTCCGTATGCAAAACGGGAGTTATCGGGCGTCGGAACGTCCAAAAGGTCTGCCAGATCGCGATGCGGGTCGAAATCGACCCTGGGAGGTTGAATGGGTTGCTTACTTGATAACCGGAATGTCCGCGGTCGACGGCGCGAGTTTACCGGACTTCACCCGGTCGTACTCGTCCTTGACCCAACCGATGCTGTCCTTGTTGCGTTCCATCCAGAGAGGCAACGGGGTGCGAAGGCCCTGCTTGTCCAGCTCGGCGAACTCGACAACCGTGTCCTTGCGGCTGTAGCCAGACAGGTCGTGAAGCTTGCCCATGTGGATGCAAAGCGTCGGGCAAGGTTCCGTGCAAAGTGCGCAGAACAGGCATTTGCTGTAGTCAATCGCGAACCGCAGCAGCTTGCCGTTCTTGGGGTCGGCCTCGTCGATGATGCCCGTGTTCTTGTCGATGCGCCGCGGGCCGGACTTGTCGATGTAGATGCAGTCGACCGGGCAGGCCTTGGCGCACAGGTCGCACGCGATGCACTTCTCGGCCTCGAACTCGTGAATACCCCGGTACCGTGGGGCAAACGAGAGCTTGCGTTCGGGGTACTGGACCGTGACGGTCCGCTGGACGCAGTACTTGAGCGTGATGCGCATACCGATCGTGATCGATCGAACGGTGTCGTAGATGTTGGCAAAATACGCCCGAACCGGAGCCATGATTCCGATTATGGCGGGTTCGCACAGCCGAGTCCATCACGGCTGCATCAACCGGTATCGCGCCCAGACCGGTCGATGGTCAGACCCACTAGCGACCGGCGACTCCCATTCAAGGCAGTCCAGCTTACGGGAGAACAGATGATCGATCTGCACACCGGCAAACAGGAGCTTGTAGGTCGGAGCCGCCTGGGCATTGGCCCGATCGGGCAACGGCGAAAAGCCCGCACCATCGAGCTCATCAACGATCTGACTGACGTCCTTCGTCGACGTGCGCCAGCGGAACGCGTTGCCCGCGGAGTTGAAGTCTCCCCCAACGATCGCGGGTTGCTCAGCGTTGCGACGCAGACGGGCGACCAGGCTGCTCGTCTGCTTCTGGTTGCCGTAGGTCGGGTCGAGGAAGCTGACCTCGTGGTCCGTGTTGACGATCTGCACGAGACCGACCGATGTCTCGACGATCACCGACAACGCGCGCCTGCGCTTGGGCCCGGACGTCTCCAGCGGCCAAAGCTGGGCATCCCCGGAGATCGGCAGGCGGCTCAGTGTCGCTTGGCCTTCCCATCCGTTGCCATCGACATCGTCCGGATTCATCCGCGCGACCACGCCCTGCCAGTCACCCACCGGCAGCAGGGCGCGGAGCTTGTCGATCGTGGGCTGCAAAGGTTCACCAAGTGGTGGCACAGGCACTTCCTGGAAGAGCCACACGTCAATCGCAGGCAACTGACGCAGGTCTTCAGCGAGCAACTGCGGCATGCTCATGCCGCGCAGGTTGAATGTCGCGACCGTCAGCGTCTGGTCGTTCTGCGGGACTCGTTCCCCACGGAGCGTAAACCGCTCGGCGGTCGGGACGTAATCCCTCGGCCCCCTGCTGCCACAACCCACCGCAGCGCCCAACAGCAAAGCGGTGATACCCACGATGAAACCTTGGTGACACTTCATGCTGGATCATAACCTCGTCCACCCCAGGGATGACACCGCCCGATACGCTTGGCCGCCCGCCAGCCACCGCGCCATGGACCGTACTTTTCGATCGCGTCAATAGCGTACTGGCTGCACGTCGGGTGGAAACGGCAATGCCCCCCCATGAATCGCGCGACCGTCGCGCGGTAAAGGAGCACGAGATGGATCAACGCCCAGCTCATTTGGCCTTGGCCGTCCACCGCCGATGGAGCTTGCTGACGGTGCCATGCAACCGCGACACGTACTCGGACAGTTTCAGCTTGTCGTGTGGCCGAATGATGACGACCAGATCGTACGCCGCCGGCCAGTCGTTGCGTGACAAGCGGAAGGCCTCACGGATCATGCGCTTGATGCCGTTGCGCACGACGGCGTTGCCGACCTTTCGACCAATGCTGAGTCCAAGCCGCGACTGTGACGTCCCGTTGGGCGCTGCGTGGATCGAGAAGACATCAGCGTTCTCGCGTACCCGCTGGTTCATGATGCGGGTGAACGTCCCACGGCCACCGAGCGTGGCGGTCTTTGGGAACGATGCCAGGCGCGTCGACTCAGGCATTGGACATGCCCGTGTTCAGGACCGGTTGCGCGTTGTGCTCACTGCAAAGGACGATCATCAGGTTTCCGACCATGGCGGCCTTCTTCTGCTCGTCCATGTGCACGATGTCGCGCGAAGACAGTTGCTGCAGCGCCATCTCGACCATGCTGACCGCCCCTTCGACGATCTTCTGCCGCGCCGCGATGATCGCGCTGGCCTGCTGGCGCCGCAGCATTGCAGCGGCGATCTCCGGGGCATACGCGAGGTGACTGATGCGTGCCTCGAGCACCTCCACACCCGCCTTGCCCACGCGGTCCTGCAGCTCGCGCTTCAGTTGCTCGGCGACCTCACCGGTGTTGCCGCGCAGGCTCAGTTGGCCCGACTCATGCGCATCGTACGGGTGCATCGTCGCCAGCGCGCGAACCGCCGACTCGCTCTGCACGCGGACGTAGTCTTCGTAGTCGTTCACCTCGAACGACGCCTCGGCGCTGTCGGTCACCTTCCACACGACGATCGACGCAATCTCGATCGGGTTGCCGTCATGGTCGTTCACCTTCAGCTTCGTGCTCTCGAAGTTCCGAATACGAAGGGAGATCGTCGTCTTCTTGTAGAACGGGTTGGCAAAGTAGATCCCCGCCTGCCGCACACTGCCGACATACTTGCCGAACAGAACGAGCACCCTGGCCTCGTTCGGGTTGACCGTGAAGACACCGCTCAGGAGGAAGATCGACGTCACAAACCCCAGCGCCGCCAGCACCGCGCCTAAGGGCGAGCCGAAGCTCGCGCTGAGGGCGAAGATGCCTACGCACGCGACGAGCGAACCGACCAGCACGACCAGCATGAACAGGCCCTGCGGTGGCGTCAGCGCGTTCTCGCGAATCGACGACTGGTATTCGAGTTGTGTGTCAGCCATAGGTTCCCCATCATATCGAGCTGGTCGGTTCATCGGCCAGTTGCCAAGCCGTCGATCTTGGAACGCCTCGCCCTACTGAATCGGCACTTCCTCGTTCAGCACGCGCGTCCCGACCATCTCCTTAAGCCCACTGCGGATGGCGGTGTTCTCAGGGACGGTGACGTTTGTGAACTTGTAGCGCTTGAGCGTCGTGCGGCCGGCGCCGAGGTTTGTCACCAGTCGTTCCTGCCGCGCCTGACCCGGGAAGATCGCAAACGCCGTGTAGTCGATCGGCTTGTTTCCATAGTTGCTGATCATCTGCTGCACCAGCACGTCCTTGCCATCGCGCAGCGCCAGCGTCTGGATGCCGACGTCACTCAGGCCCAGGTTGACCGCGATGGGCGAGGTAAAGCTGATGTTCCGATCCGCCTGCACCACGAACTCCGCCGACAGCGTCTTGGGCCCGGCGAAGCTGTTGTACGGGAACTCGATCGTGATCTCGCGGTCGAACACCTCACCCGGGTTGAGGTTGAACGTGAACGTCGGTGGGTTCAGTGTCCAGCCCTTGGGAGCGCGCAGCTTGAACTGGCCGGCGATCGACTGCTTGTACGGGTTTGTGAACCGAACGTGCCGCGTGTGCGGCTCGAAGCTGCTTTCGAGCAGTGGGTTGTCGATTCCGACGCTTGCCCGCAGTTGTGCAAGCTGACCATCGACGTTGATCAGGATGGTCGGCATCGACCCCACGCTCAGCAGCATCTTCCCCGCGCCCTGCGCCGCCGGCGCTGCCAGCAGGGGTGACACGTTACCCCACAGGTCCAGTCGTGCCGGTTGTTCTCCCAGGTCGATCGTCAGTTGTTTTACCGTGCCGCGTTTGTCACCTGGCACGGCCGAGCGGTCCCAGAGAATCACGATGCCCTGCCCACTGCGGTCAAACAGGAATGCTTCGATTCCCTCGGCCATCGGTAGCTTGCCCATGTAGGTCGCGCCGGACAACGCGCTGATCAGTGTCCGCTGGATTAGTAGCATTTCCTGCGGTTGCTTTGTAATGCCGGCAGGCGTCTTCGTCACGGTGAACGGCAGGGGCAGGTCGATCCGACTCGCGCCGGCAGCCAGCGCGTAGATCACACGTTCGGTCAGATCGCGAATCTGCGTCTCGCGGCCGTACTGGTTGGCGTCCAGCAGTTCCAGTGAGATCGACATCGTCGGCCCTGCCGACGTTTTGGGCGCCAGGTCCGAAAGCAACCCCGGCCCCTTACCGTTCAGGTCATTCATGTACAACGGCAACTGGCTCGGCAGCACGCTCGGTGG
>JBBRHE010000170.1:0-8206 GCA_038223165.1 Tepidisphaerales bacterium | reverse complement strand
CGGCCGAGACATTCTTCGGGCGGTAACCTGTAACGCGATAAAGGACAAAATCGGCTGGGTAGGCCTTGGCAGGGTCGATCGTATGCAACAGTGATTCTGCAGACGCAAGCTGAGCCTGGCGGACATCGATGGGTGAAAATCCCATCTGTCGACTAAGGGTCGATAGTGTGTCGATGCGGAATGTGGACACTTGCCAAATTATCCTCCCGTTTTCACGGGCGGTCAATCACAAAGTGCTTTGTTTACATGACCAAATACAGTGTGACGGCTTATGCCTTACCCCACTTACCAAAGCAAAGCTGAATTGAAGCAATTTACCAGTTGCTTGACCAATTGACCGGGCCTTCGGATATTGCTGGTCCGTGGCAGACACGACCACAACTCCTCCCCCCACTCCCGCGGCGATGCCGGCCGGTAGTCCCCTGGGTGAATTGGCTTCACTGTTCACCCGGCTGGGATTTACTGCCTTCGGTGGGCCAGCGGTTCATGTTGCGATGATGGAGGATGAAGTTGTCACCCGTCGACGCTGGATGGACCGTCAGCATTTCCTCGACATCGTGTCGTCGCTGAACTTCATCCCGGGACCGAACTCGACCGAGTTAGCGATTCACATCGGCCTGCTGCGGGCCGGGTGGCGCGGGTTGATCGTTGCGGGGGTTTGCTTCATCACACCGGCGTTTTTGATCATCCTGCCGATCGCGTGGGCGTACTGCGCGTATGGATCACTGCCGGTTGTCGATCGGATGATGCAGAACGTGCACGCAGTGGTCGTGGCGCTTGTCGCGGTCGCGACGGTCCGGTTTGCACGTACGACGTTGCGCTCATCGTTTCCGGTCATCATCGCCGTTGGGTCGGTCGCAGGGGCGATGGTTGCGCATCGGTGGGGATGGCCTCAATCCGAGTTGATCATTTTGGCGATGGCGGCGTTGCTGGGTGTGGCGCGGTGGGTCGTGATGTCCCGCCTGACCCGGGTGCGCGTTGTCGCGTGGCCCACGATGCTGATGACCGCCTTGTTCGATCCGTCCTTTGTCCATGGGCTTTTCTGGATGGGCTTGTACTTCCTCAAAGTCGGCGCGACGCTCTTCGGGAGTGGCTATGTGTTGCTGAGCTATCTGCAGACGGGGTTGGTCGACGGACATGGGTGGCTCGACGAGCGGCAGTTGCTCGACGCGATCTCGGTTGGTCAGATCACGCCCGGCCCGGTCCTGACGACCGCGACATTTGCCGGCTTCGTCATCGGCGCGCAAACCTTTACCGGCGGCACGGTCGGTGGGGTCGCCGGGGCGCTGGTGGCGACGATCGCGATTTTCCTGCCGTCGTTTGTGCTCGTCTGGCTGTTTGCGCCGATCCTCGCTCGACTTCGAACCATGCCCGTTGCCCGCGGAGCGTTAGACGCGATGAACGCCGCCGTCGTTGGTCTGATCGCCGCCGTTCTGATCGAGCTGGTGCCTTATGCGGTCGTGTCCCCCACCGCCATCACGTTTGCGGCTGCAAGTTTGGTGGCGTTGTGGGTGTGGAACGTGAACGCAACGTGGATCATTGCGATCGCAGCGATTACGGGATTGCTGGGGATTGGTGCGCAGTCCAGATAGCGTGGAGGGTCAGCCTTACTTCCCCGGCGCGTTCTTCTTGGACATTTTCAACCGTCGGCCACCGAGGTCCCACTTGGCTTTATCCATGTAGGCTTCAATGAGCAGGATGCCGCGACCGCTACATTTCTCGATGTTTTCTTCAAGAGTGGGATCAGGGACGTCGCTGCGGGAAAAGCCGGGGCCCTGGTCTTCAATCTCGATCTCACAGACCTTCGGGGTCACCTTGGCGGCGATCTTCACGGTCTTCTTGGGGTCAAGCTTGTTGCCATGCTTGATAGCGTTGATCAGAGCCTCTTCCAGCGCCAGCTTGATCGCGAAGGTCGATTGGTCGTTGAACCCATTGGCAGCGACGCCGTCGAGAATCTGCTTCTGCACGTCGCGACCGGCGGCGTATTCGGAGGGAATGGTGAAGCGCAATGACGGCTTTCCACCGCCGCTGTCGCTTGGACGTTTGCCGTTATGGTTTGTCCCGGCCATCAGCACTCTCTCGCAAACCTTCGCCAGCCCCTCGCCTTGCTGCAGTGATTGCTGCGACTAGGTGTTGTAGCTTGCCAGCGCCTCGGTGCGCGTCGTGGCAATGCGGAAAAGCTTGTTCAGCTTCGTGATCACGAAGACCTCGAGAATATGCGGCCCGATATTGGCCAGCCGCAGCTGACCGTTCTTCTGCTTCACGCGATTGTTGACGTTGATCAACATCCCCAGTGCCGCCGAGCTCAGGTGCTCAACGGTCGCGAAGTCGAGCAGAAGCTTGGGTTGAGGGCGTTCGTCGATCAGCGTGTTGAGCGTTGCGCCGATGTCGGCGATGTTCGCTTCGTCGAGGATCTTGCTGTTGGTGAACTCGACGATGCGGACGTCTTTCAACGTCGTCACGGAAAGCGGAGGCATAGTTTCGGACATGGCTGGTTTCCAGTCTTGTCTTGTGAATCCGCAGGGCAGGGACGCCGACGGCAGCTAGACAAAAAGGGCCGCGGAAGATCGGCTAAATGCCGTTCACCGCGACCTACGTAAGGAAAGGGTATGTAACCAGCTAGGGGACTGTCAAGCGGGAGCCTTGGCCGCGACGGACCGTCACACAGAGCACCGCTACGCCAACGCAGAGCAGTGCGGCAATCAGCAGAAACGGCGCGAGCGGTCGAGCCGTCCTGGCGACCGATTGGGAGACGATTTGGCTTGCCCAGTTTTCCGTTGACGTCGCTGTGGCGTTTGGCACGATCTCACCAGCGTTGATCGCAAGCAACCGCCCTTCGGCATTACCGAATAGGCCCGGCCACAGTCCTGGTTCGGTGCCGTTAGGGCTCTTGCCGCGAATTTGTCGCCAATTTTCGTCTAACGGCTGGGCAGACGATGCGCTCCACTCGCTGACAATGGCATCACCGTCCGCCACATAGTCAAAAATGCGCGTCCACAGGACGACCCAATCGACCGACTGGGCGTCGCCGCGCACCTGCAGACCGACCCAGACCTGGTTTTGCGGGCCCGTCGCGATCAGAGGTGTGATGCCAGCGAGGACAACAGGCGAATACCCCGTCGGTGGGCGGCCGGTGACGGTCGACCCCTCGACCAGTCGCCGCCAGTCGACGTCGCGGGCCAATGGATGATCGTGAACTTCGATCCGCCCTACGATTGGACGTGACGGGCCTTCGCCTACCAACACAATCGAGCCAATTCCCTGCACGGCGGTCGGTGATGCCGTAACCCTGATGCGACGACCCATCGAACTCGGTGGGCGGGCACGAGCATAGGCAGCGATCACGCGTTCGACCGACGGCGATACAGGCCCAACCGCCTCGACATGAGGCCGGGGTGCCTGCAACGCCAACCACGCCTGTTGACCCAGTTGCTCGCCTACCGACACTGCGATGTTGGTGGCGACTGACGGCACGTCGAGGAAGTAGTCGCGCGTCTGACCGCGCGGTGGAAGGTTCACCGTCACCTGTTGCGACGTGGTGGATGCGACGGTGATGTTAGCCGTCGTGGTATCGGAATCGTTCCGCAACCGAACCATCACCTGCGTCGCCGGTGACGACTTCGCCGCGATATGCGCGATCGCCAGACGGTCTGTTGGCGGTGCAGGCGCAAAACGGCTGACGTAGTGCGATGAGAACGCAGCGAGATCCTGGTCCGTAACGACGACGATCGCCATGTCGCGACGCGCAAGTTCGGAAACCGCGGCCGACAGCGCGTCGCGGGAATCGACCGCAGTGGGTGGCACATCGACCGGACGATCTATCGAACCCGCCAACCGCGGTACGGTCACGACCGTCGCAGTGAGCCCTTTAGCCGACAGCTGTTTGATCGCGTCTTCCGCAGCCGCGCGATACCGCAGGTCCAGCGACATCGCAGCGCCGCGGTCGATGATGACCGTAACGCCCGCTCGGTCCGCGCCTCGCAGCGCCGGTGCCGCAGCGGCCAAAAGGGCAAGCAGGATCGCGACGAGAGTCAGCAGCACCGTTAACGGTGGCCGACGGGCACCACGGCGCTGTATCGAGGTCGCTTCCCCGCGCCACAACTGCACAAAGGGAACATCGACCGTCGCCCCTCGTCGCACGAGTGACCACACAACCAATCCCGCAAACGGGATCAGCGCCAGCAGCCAAAGCGGCGAAAGGAAAAGCATGACAGGCAGGTTAGACGACGGACGTTAGAACCGCTCTTTGTTGTCCGGCACAACGACGACCTTGTCCAGCAGCACGTAGTTGCGGCTGCGGTATTCTGTCACCATCCCCGTGATGCGAAACCGCAAATCGCGGTTCACACCGGCGGCGGCCTGTTCCATCGCGAGCAGCTTCAGATTCGGCAGGATGATGACCGGCGTGTCCTTGAGCGCGATTCCGTCGGCGTCGAACACGAACTCGACCTGCGAACCATCCGGTGTACGTACGATGCGGCCCGTGCGGTCGACGAGCAACGTGCCTTCGCGCATCACCGACGCTGCCGGTGCACCGGGCGCTATGCCCGGCCGGGTCGTCGCGCCACTGCCGACCGCGGCGGGCGCCAGGGGTTTGGCGGTCGAGCCACCGGGCAGCATGCGGTCCAGCGCCGCGCCGGCCGACTCTGAAGGACGCGTCGTGGCGGTCTGCGCCAGTAACGGCAGCCCGGTCAGCAGAACGGTGGTCGCTAGGATGATCGTCTTTCGCATGCGTCGATCTAGCATTTCGTCATCATCGGCAGTCGGACCGCCAGACGTCCAGCGGGAAATCCGCTACCGCGACTCGTTATATCGCGGGGTCGCGGCCCATTTGAGCTTGTCGGCAAGGCTTTGCCACTGCCGGGTGCGAGGGTTCTCGACCAGCCGCACGTCGTGCGAACTGCGGCTGACGACGACCCGGTCGCCTTCGTTGAGCTTCGTGCTCGCCTGCCCGTCGCAGAAGAGCGTCGTCCCCTCGTTCACACGGATCGCGAGAATCTCGATGACCGAATCAAGCCCCACAACCACCGGCCGGAACGAAAGGCTGTGCGGGCAGATGGGTGTGATGCAAAGGGCGTCGACGTCAGGGTCGATGATCGGCCCACCGGCCGACACATTGTACGCGGTCGAACCGCTCGGCGTGGCTACGATCACACCGTCGCCGAAGTAGCGGATGCCCCCTTCACTCGCGACGCACAGTTCCAGCTCGACCATGTGAAACGGCGCCCCCGCGGTGATGACCGCATCGTTTAGGGCCGTCGCGTGGAACGTGTGGGCGTGCTGACCACGCGGGTAGACCATCGCCTGAAGGACTTTGCGGTTTGAGATCGGCAGTTGGCCGTGCTGGAACTGTTCGAAGCCTTCTTTGATCTGGTCGGGTGTGAAGCTCGCCAGAAACCCAAGTCGACCGTAGTTCACACCCATCAGTGGGATGCCGCGCCCGTTCAATCGCCTAGCGGCCGAGAGGAGTGTGCCATCCCCACCGAGGACGACGACAACGTCTGCCTCGACGTTCGCGAGCTTGTTCTCACCGTCCCGCTCGACCCCGACGACCTGCGCTCTCGCCGCCAACCAAGGCTGTAGTTCTTCCAGCGCCGTAGCGACGGAGGGCTTATCGGTCTTGGCTACGATGAAGACACGCGTCATGGTGGGTGATGATAAGCGAGCGGGCCGCGCAACAAAAAGGCCGTCGGAAAGCGGCCGGGGACACGACGGCACAAAACCGGTTCTGTTTAGGGCTGCTTCCTTTCGGACCTGACCCGGTTCACAGCCGACCCTTGCATCGGACCCGGCCGCTTTCACGACGGCCAGAAGAATAACTATAGACGATCGCCGACCGATCGTCGAGCCGTCTGTTACTTTGGCACTTCCAGTTTAAGCAATGCGTACGGATTGTTTCCCGGTGTGACGGGGACGACCTTCACGTTCGTCATCACCTGCTTCTCGGCCGGAATGCCCGCACGTTCATCCTTCAGTGGCGTCGCGGCGATCGCCTTGGCGACGTCCATGCCTTCGATCACCTTCCCAAAGACGGTGTAGCGGTTGTCGAGCTGGCGTGTCTTGGCGTAGTCGAGACAGACGAAGAACTGACTGCCCGCGCTGGAAGCGAACTCGTAGCGCGGCAGAACGCCGGGCCCTTCGTTCGGGTCGCCCATTCGCGCCATCGACAGCGCGCCCTCGACGTGAGGTCGATCATTGAACTCGGGGGGCAACGCATAACCCGGCCCACCCGTACCGTCGTTGCGTGGGTCGCCCCCTTGCAGCACAAAGCCCGGCACAATGCGGTGGAACGCCAGCCCGTCGTAGTACCCACCCGCAGCCAGTGACAGGAAGCTTTCCGCGGTGTTTGGTGCGACGTCGAAGTAGAACACGAGCGTCATCGTCCCCTTGGGCGTCTCGATCGTCGCGTAACGCAGCGGATCAACCTTCGTCACGATCGGCCCCGCTGGTCCACCGGGCCGTTTGTCCGAGCGCACACTGATGACCAGGGGCGTGCCCACGAATTCCGGCAACGCCTTGCCTTCCGGCACCGCGTACAGGATGTACGTGCCCGGCTGATTGAGCTGCGGGAAGATCGTCTTGGCGTCAGCAGACTTGCCCGCATCCAGCTTGGCCTCAGTACGCGCCTCGACCGACGCGCCGGAAAAGCTCGTCAACGCCAGTGTGACCATGGCGGACGAATCGTTCTTCACGTTCAACGGTTGATCCGGCGCAAACCACGTCTTGGCTGGCAGCAACAGGGAGAACAGCGTCAGTAAGGCAGGGATCGTTGTCGGCATCAAGTCATCTCCAAAACAGCGGGAGCGCGACGATAGCAGAGTTAGTCATCGGCGTGAAGTCGCCACCACACGAAGTCGCTGGTAGTCGGCGTGCCAGGCACCGTCGTGGAACAGACGCGGTCGCGCGGCCTCTTCGGCCATCGCGAAGAAGTGGTCGCGTTGGTCCGACGGCACCGCGTTCACGTACGTCCCGCCAAACATCGTGATCCAATTGCGAAGGCCGGCTGGACCGTCGAGGACGTTTAGCCGGGGGAACGTCGTGATGGTCGCGACCTGGAAGCCGTGAACCTCCAGCAGTGACGCGTATTCACCGACGGAGGGGAAATACCACGGACTGAGCGCTGTCGGGTCGACGTTCAGCGAACGCAACGCCGTCTCCATCGCGGCGCGGATCGCGCTGACGTTCCCCTTGCCACCAAACTCGGCGACAAATCGCCCACCGGGCCTCAGCGCCGTGAAGATCGACGCCACGGCGTCACCGGGTGGGCGGACCCAGTGCAGTGTGGCGTTGGAAAACACGGCGTCGAACGGTTGCGGGTCGCGGAACGTGCGGACGTCGGCGACGCTGAACGTCAGCTTCGGAAACGCCAGCCTCGCTGCTGCGACCATCGTGTCGGACGAGTCGATCCCCAGCACACTCGCCCCACCCGCTGCGAGCTTTGCGGTCAACGGTCCTGTGCCGCAACCCACGTCCAGCACGCGCTCGCCGGCCTGTGGCGCGAGGATGTCGACCAAGTCGGTAGCAGCGTCGTAGACGAACGAGTGCGCGCGGTCGTACAGCGATGCATCCCATGTGATCGGTGACGAAGTTGTCGGTGTGTCGGCCATGGTCTTACCCATTCATCGCGTCACGACAGTCCGCACAAGACTTGCTCGGCCCGCAGGGCAGCGTCGGTTGTTTCTGGTGGCATCGCGTCCTCCAGCATCGCCCGCGCGTCGGCGATGAACTGTGATCGCGAACGGGCAACGGTCAGCACCAGTCGACCGGTCGCGTCGATCTCGTGCGCGAAGACGACCGGCCAAGGGCGCACGAGCGCCGTGGCGCCATTAACGATCGCGTCAAACGCCTGGCGCGTATGCACTGGCCCGCGAGCGTGGTCGCGGCAGAGCGTGGCGTCCCAACCGGCGCCGTGCAGGGTCAGCGGCACCTGTGCCTCCAGCAGCACACCCGCGACACCAACCGTGAACGCCGGCAGGATCAGGCCGTCGATGAACGCCAGCCGGTCTACCGATGCAGGGTCGATGCCTGCGTTGCGCAGCTTGCGGTAGAGGTAGTCGTTGACGTCGGTCCCCACCGCGAACGGGTCGGTCGTCAACTGCTCGCCAATTGCTTCCCACACGAGGCGATGGCTGGAGAATTCGGTTGTGAATGCTGGGGGTGCAAGATTGGGGATGTCAGCAAGGATCGCCAGGTGTGCCGGTTTGGT
>JBBRHE010000169.1:0-8206 GCA_038223165.1 Tepidisphaerales bacterium | reverse complement strand
GAACAACCTGTCGGAATTATGGAGCTTGTTCGAGTTCCTGAACCCCGGCATGCTCGGCAGCAACGCCGTGTTCGACGATCTGACCGATGCATCGTCCACCGCGTCCGATCGCTCAGCGCTCGGTCGGGCGCTGCGACCGTTCATCCTGCGGCGTCCGAAGGGACAGGTGGCGCCGGAACTGCCCGAGCGCATCGAGCAGACCATCTTCTGCGAACTGGAAGGCGACCAGCGCAAGATGTACGACGAGTTAAAGGAACACTACCGCGTCTCGCTTATGGACACCGTCAGCAAGGTCGGAATGGGCCGGGCGACGATCCAGGTCCTCGAAGCGCTGCTGCGCCTACGGCAAGCGGCATGCCACCCGGGCCTCATCGACCCAACCAAGGTCGACGAGCCGAGTGCCAAGCTCGACACGGCACTGGCCCAAATCAAGGAAGTGATGGCCGAGGACCACAAAGTGCTGCTCTTCTCGCAGTTCACCTCGTTCCTCTCGATCGTCCGCTCGCGACTGGACAAGGACGGCGTCGTCTACGAATACCTCGACGGCCAAACACGCGACCGGCAGAGTCGCGTCGAACGATTTCAAAGCGACCCCGACTGCAAGCTCTTCCTAATCAGCCTCAAAGCCGGTGGCCTGGGCCTGAACCTTACGGCGGCCGACTACGTCTTCCTGCTCGATCCCTGGTGGAACCCCGCGGTCGAAGCGCAGGCGATCGACCGAACCCACCGCATCGGGCAAACGCGCAGCGTCTTTGCGTACCGTGTTATCGCGAAAGACACGGTCGAAGAGAAAGTGCTGGAATTGCAGGCTAAGAAACGCGATCTGGCCGAAGCGATCATTGGTGAGGACAACAGCCTGATCTCGGGGCTTCAGAAGGAAGATCTGGAGACGTTGCTGGGATAGAGCAACCCGTCCTCTCCCGATTCGCCGGACAAAGACGGGCAAGGACGATTCGAACTTCGAGCGATTCTCGATTGTCGCATGATGACGATCATCACCTCGCGCGGCTCATCGACCCTCTTGTCCTTTGTTGAATGACGGGAGATCCTACGCCGTCAAAATTGGGAACTTGCTGCTGCTGATCGGCAGGTGGGAATATTCCTCAACGAGCCGGCGGTACTCGTGGGCGACCTTGCGGGGCTTGCGAGCCAGTGTGTAGAGGCCAACCGGGTTCACGTTGCCGCGCATTTTGGTCAGGGCGCTGTCCCAGTCTTTCATGTCCACCAGGCCGAACCAGGTGAAGCCGACGATCGGCACACCGTCTTCGCGCAGGCGCAGCAGGTTCATCCATTCCTTCCACAACCATTCGACGGCATGCTTGCCGGCACGGTTGGTCTCCGTGTGCATAACCGGCAGGCGATAGCGGTCAAAATACTGGCGCGTGATGACGTAGTAGCCATACACGTCACCGGCGCCGATGCTCGTGCCGTTGGAACGGAGCATGTGTTCGTTGGTGATGTAATAGTCCGTCCCCATGATGCAGTGGCTGCGCAAGTCGCGGATGTCGCGGAACCAGAGGTATTCTTCGGCCGTCATGCCACTGGCCAGCAGGTAGCGGTACATTGTCGCAGACACGTCATGCCCGAACAGCAGGTCGAGCGATAAGAACCGACGTTCATTCATGAAGTGCGCCTGGATCACCATGTCCGGGCTGCCGGGGTGAACGTATTCGGTGCTTTCACTGAAGATGAAGATCGCGTCTGGTCGCAGATCGAGAATGGCCTTCATCGACAGAACGCTGGCCTTGCAGCAGTGCTTGATGTTGGTGACGAACGCGTGGTCGCTCATCAGCCGTTCGTTCCACCAGCCATAGCTGGCGCTAAAGAGCGCGGTGACGTAGATTTCGTTCACCGGCGTGTAATACCGCACCCATGGATACTGCTCTGCAAACGCGTGAGCATACTCGGCGAACCACATCGGCCAGTTGGGGTTCTGGAAGTCCCCCATCCAGTCGGGCAATCCAAAGTGGCATAGGTCGATGATCGGCACGATGCCAAGTCGGCGCATCTCGTTCATCACCGGATCAAGCTCGCTCCAGTCGTAGCGACCTTCCTGGGCACAGATTTTATAGATCGGTGGCCCGTAACGCAGGTACCGCAGCCCCAGTTCGCGCACGAGCCGAAGATCGGTCTTCCACAATTCGTAATGACCGGTGTCGCGCAATTGGTCGACGCGCACGTTGCCCGCGATCTTCGGGCACGAGCACTCGATGCCCACCGCGAACATGAAGCGCAGTGTGTCGACGGGGTCAGCGGGCCGGATGGAAGATGTATTGGATGGCTTTGCGGTCACGTGCATGAACCTCGTCGTTCTGCCAGCGGCAAGCTGAACCGGGCAGACTGCCGTACGTTCCTTTTAACTGATCCCCGCAGACAGGTAAGGGGGAGAAATCCGAATATTCGCCGGAAACGGGGGAGCCACGCAAACACGAAGAAACAAATGAACGTAGTACGGCGATTATGCTCGACGCCTTTGTGCCCCTTCGCTCCTTTGGGCCTTCGTGGCTCCCAACCAACTGTCATATAGCGGATTGACACCCGACCGCCCTCGGCCTTAGCCTGCACGAATGGTTCCGCTTACACGCCACGGCTGGCGCGAAATGTTGATTGGCACGGTCGTCCTGTCGCTTACCGCTACCGGTCTGGGGTTTGTCTGGTGGCCTCTGGCGCTGGTCGTTATCCCTGTGCTGGTGTTTTTGTTCGCCTTTTTTCGCGACCCGGAGCGCGACCTCCCTGTCGAGCAGATGGCCGTCGTTTCACCGGCGGACGGGAAGGTTTCGGACATTACCGAAATCGACCACGACGACATCATCGGTGGACCGGCGGTGCGCATTGGCATCTTTCTCAGCGTCTTCAACGTCCATGTGAACCGCAGCCCGTGCGATGGGAAGGTGATCGATGTCCGCTATAAGCATGGCAAGTTCATCAACGCGATGAAGCACGGCGAAGCTTCGAGCGACAACGAGAGTAACACGATCGTGATGGCCGAACCGAACGGGGATAAACCCGTCGTCGTCATCAAGCAGATCGTCGGTTTGATTGCGCGGCGGATCATCTGCACCGTGAAGGTCGGTGAACAGGTCGAGCGCGGTGGGCGCATCGGCATGATCAAGTTTGGCAGCCGCACTGAACTCACGATCGCCAAGAGCCTGGCCCCGACGGTGAAGGTGAGCATTGGTGACACCGTTCGTGGCGCCAGCGACGTGGTGGCTATCCTTGGGAACCCGATTCACACGATCAAGCATGTCACCACGCCGGACCCTGACTTGGAGCCGGTCGTCGGCCGCGCGACCCCGGCTTAATGCGTTCGTGACATATGCTTAGCCAGCGAGCGCGTTCGCCGCTCTCCATTGAAGACTAATGCAGGGAATCGACAAGCGGACCAAGACCATGACGACGACCCCGACCGAAGAACGACGGACCCCCGAACAGCGCCGCGCTCACCGCCGGCGGCGGTTTCGGCGGCGCGGTCGCCGGGCGTACATCCGGAGCGTCTATTTTCTGCCAAGCCTCGCGACGCTGGGCAACGCAATCTGCGGATTTGGCTCGATGTACGTTGCAGCGATGTCAGTCAATTCTGAAGGGATAGCGGACCCGTGGACGCGCAGCTTTGCGACCCACCATTTCACATGGGCCGCGCTGTTCATCTTCTTTGCGATGATTTTCGACGCCCTGGACGGCCGACTGGCGCGTCTGACCCGCCACACGACCGACTTCGGTGGCCAGCTCGACAGCCTTGCCGACGTGATCAGTTTTGGCGCGGCCCCCGCGTTCCTGGCGCTGCAGGTCTTTAAGACTTCCGGTTACCAGATTGATTACTCCATCTCGCGAGCCATCTGGGCAATCGGCGCGATCTACATGTCGTGCGCCGCGCTGCGCCTCGCGAGATTCAACGTCTCTAACGAGCACGGTGAACAACACCATTTCAGCTTCCTCGGTCTGCCCAGCCCCGGCGCGGGTGGCGCCATTGCGGCGTTCGTCCTCATGATCGAACAACTGCGCGGAGACGGATTCGCGACGCTGGCCAATGTCGGCGTCTGGATCCTGCCCGTCCTCGTGCTCGGCACCGGCCTGTTGATGATCAGCGAGATCCGCTACCCCCACGTCGTCAACCGCTACCTCCGCGGCCGGCGGTCGATCATGCAGTTAGTCATCTTCGTTGGCCTGTTCCTGCTGCTCATCACCAAGCCGAGATACACGCTCGGTATTAGTCTGCTCGCGTACGTGCTGTGGGGTCTGTGGCTCTGGGGACATGGCCGGATCGCCCACCGGCGTCTGGTCGCCCAGCAAAATATATAAGAGACGCGAAGGTACGAAGGCGCGAAGGGAACGCGAAGTAAAACCCATTCACTCCTTCGAATTCCTTCGCGTTTTCTTCGCGCCTTCGCGACTTCGCGTCTCTTCTCTTCACCCTTCCAATCAGCGATAATCTTCAACCCATGAATCAAACCGTCGTTACGCGTTTCGCCCCTTCCCCGACCGGCTATCTGCACGTCGGTGGCGCCCGTACGGCCCTGTTCAACTGGCTGCTCGCCAAGCACACGGGCGGGAAATTCCTGTTGCGCATAGAGGACACCGACCTCGCCCGCAGCACCGATGAAGCGACCCGGCAACTGTTGGAAGATCTGAAGTGGCTGGGCCTGAATTGGGACAACGCCGAGCTTGTGTTTCAGTCGAAGCGGCTCGACCTCTATAACAACCTGATCGACGGTCTGATTGCCGACGGGAAGGCGTATGAAGCATGGGAATCGACCGCTGAGCTCGATTCGATGCGTCAACAGGCCGCTCGCGCCAAGCGGCCGTTTATTTACAAGCGGCAGACGTATACCACCGACCAATTGGCGAAGTTCAAAGATGAGGGTCGTACGCCGGTGGTTCGCTTTGCGATGCCGGTAAAGGAGTATCGCTTTCACGACATCACGCTCGGCAAGGACATCGTGCAGTCGCAGTACGAGGTGCAGGACTTCGTCATCCGTAAAGGCGACGGCATGCCAACCTACCACTTCGGTGTGGTCGTTGACGACGCCGAGATGGGGGTTACGCACATTCTACGCGGCTTGGAGCACCTGCTGAACACCGTCAACCACATCGCGCTGCAGGAAGCACTGGGTTACGAGCGGCCGACCTATGCGCACCTGTCGGTCATGTTGAACCCCGAGAACGGTGAAAAGCTGAGCAAGCGTGACCGCGACCGGCGCATCCGCAAGCGGGTGGCCGATTGGACGCGCAGCACGAAAAAGACGATCGACGACGTCGCAGCGGTCAGTGGGTTGCCTGCGGTTCGCCTCAACGAGTGGTTCACGACCGACACCATGCAGCTCGACCTGTCGGAGCAGCCCAAGGTAATGAAAGTCGTCGGGCTCACCGAAGGCGACCTGCCCGAAATCATGATTCACGATTTCCGCCGAAATGGTTACGTGCCGGAAGTGCTGCTGAACTTCCTCGCGCTGCAAGGCTGGAGCCCCGGCGGAGACCGCGAGCAGATGACGATCGCGGAAATGGTCGAACTCTTCAGCCTCGACCGCATCATCAGTTCCAACCCCAAATTCAACCGTGAAAAGCTCAAAAGCTTCAGCACTGACTTTTTCGCCAAGGCTCCGAAAGAGCGTTTAATCTCAGCGATGCGCGATTATTTGAAGGTAAACCCCGAGTCGCCGTTGAATGGTGCGACGGACGAGCAACTGGACAAGGTTCTGACGATGAACGTCGGCTTTCACATTTTGCGCGAGGTCGATGAGAAGAGCCGGTTCCTGTTTCAACCGGACGACGCGATCGCATTTGCGCCGGACGCCATCGAAAAGGTCCTGCTCAAAAACGACCGCCAGGGTCTGACCGCATTGCGCGACATTCGCACCGTCTTGAGCGACGCCCCCAACTGGTCGGCCCACGACGCGCTCGAAGCCGTCGTCAAAACATTCTGCGAGTCCAAGTCACTCGGCCTGGGCAAGGTAGCCCAACCCTTGCGCGTCGCCATCAGTGGCACCGCGGTCAGCCCGCCGATCTTTGATTGCCTGGTGTTTCTGGGGAATGAAAAGACGCTGGCACGGATCGATCGGTGCCTTGCGACGGTCACGAGCTAATCATTCGGCGGCGAAGTCAAAGGCATACATCGACCCAAGACAAATTGACGACCAAATCCGGCGACGCCGTGCATCCCGCACCGCAGTGGTTGGCACGCTCACCTGAGATTGGTTCGGTGTGGCCGGGCGGCATGCGGAATCAGCGCCGATGGCTCATCGTCGCCCGGCGCAGCTCCCGATCCTGTTCTTTTTTCTTGATCGTGGCCCGCTTGTCGAACTGCTGTTTGCCGCGGGCGACGCCGATCTCGACTTTCACGCGGCCGTCTTTGAAATAGACCGCCAGTGGCACCAGCGTCGTGCCCTTCACCTTCAACTCGTTCTCGAGCCGGCGAATCTCGCGCTTGTGGGCAAGCAGCAGGCGCTCGCGCAGGGGTTCATGGTGGGCGTTGCCCATGGCGTACGGGTCGATGTGCGCGTTGTGCAGGACCAAGGCACCTTTCTCGATCCGCGCGAACGCCTCGTTGATTTGCGCCTTACCGTAACGGATCGATTTGACCTCGCTGCCCAGTAGCGCGATGCCGCACTCGACCTTGGCCTCGATAAAGTATTCGTGAAACGCCTTGCGGTTATCGATCCGCGGCGAGAAATTTTCCTTCCGGTTGGCCATGGGACACCCGATCATACGCGGGTCGCAGGGTGGCGGGAAGCGGGGTCCTGTGCTTGCGCATCCAATCCGTCATTTCTCACAGGATCGTAAAAATTTTTGTACGCTGGTGTAGGGTGGGCAGTGCCCACCCTACTTGTGCCACATCAAGCCAGTTTAGTCCCGATCCGTATCACATGCCCTCAAACGACACCGGGCCGGCACGTCGTTAAACGTGCCGGCCCGGGTTATCTGTTGCAATCTCCGGCCGGGTGGCTGGGGACTATCGCAGCTGCTGCCAATAGTCGGCGGGCATATCCTGGGCCAACTGCAATGCGCCGACGGCGCCGGCGTACAGGGGCTCCTCGACGATCGTCACCTTGCCGCTGCCAACGATCTTTTCCATCTCAACTTCGATGCGCTTGTTCAGGCCACGCATCAGACCGCCACCACCGGACAGGAGGATGTTGTTACGCAACCGCTCCTGGTATTCGGGGTTGAACGTGCTGACGAGTTTGTGGATGCCGTGCACGATCGGGTCGATCAGGATGCTGCACGCTTCACGCATGATGAGCGTAATGTCGTGCGGCGTGGGCTTGCCATCCACCGGCAAGAGGACTTCGATCTTGTCCTTCGTGTCGCTGACGTAGCCGTACTGTTCCTTGAACGACTTGCACATGTTCTGCGTGACCGATGCCTTGGGGAAAGCCGCTTTAATCAATTCGAGCAGCTTGGCGTCGACGGCGTCACCGGCGATGGGGATCGTCACTTCGTCTTCTTCGGTCGGCACGGTGCCGTGCATACGACACAAGTCGCTCGTGCCGGCGCCGATGTCGATGACGAGGATGTCGCTCATGCGCTCCATGCCGTACGCGACCGTGAACGGTTCGCTGACGAGCATGACCGCGTCACACGAAGCCTTGGCAGCGTCGATCATGGCTTGCTTGTTCTTCGAGCTGGCCAATGACGGAACACCGATAACGGCGTAGATGAGCTCGTCACGACCGGGCTCCATCATCTCCACGAGGTGACCGACGAGGTCCTTAGCGGCCTCGACGTTGCGACCCTCGGCATCGACCGTGGCGCCTTCACCATCAAACGTGCCCTTGATCACGCCCTTTTCGAGCGGACGGTACAGTTCGACGGCCAGGCGGTTTTCCAGGGCGTGCTTGCCGTAGATCACGTCGGCCTTCAACAGCTTCTTGGCGACGGCGTCTTTCGGGTAACCGACGTAGCTCTCAATCGTCTTACGCTTGCCATCAAGGCTGACGACGGACGAGCGGCTGGTGCCCAAGTCGATGCCCAGGAGCAGCGGCTCCTGAATCGCGCCCCCGTCGTCATCGCGACGTTTGGCTTCAATGATGTTCTTTCCAATGTGCGGACGGATGGTCGACTTCTCGCTCATGGGTGTCAGACTCCTAAAGGGTTTGTTGGTCTTGTTTGTTGATTTCGTCGCTAACGTCGTCGTCGCTCGGCGACGTCGATTTACTGATTTACTGGGTCGAATTCCGCGTCAAAATCGCGCGAAACAAATCGGGCAGTG
>JBBRHE010000168.1:0-8255 GCA_038223165.1 Tepidisphaerales bacterium | reverse complement strand
GGATGTCCCTCTGGATGTCCCGTTATTCTCACCTCACGTGCTCAACTGTCCCGCCTCTGCGTTTACGGCGTGGCGGGCGTTGCGCTCATCTCGTTGCACCCGTCCGTCATGTAGCGTGATCACCCGCTGGCAACGGTGGGCGACGCTGGGGTCGTGGGTGACGAGGATGATCGTGCGGCCATCGGCGACCAGCTCGTCGAAGAGTTCGAGCACCGCGTGACCGGTCTTGCTGTCGAGCGCACCAGTCGGTTCGTCGGCGAGCACGATCAGTGGGTCGTTGACGAGTGCCCGCGCGATGCAGACGCGTTGCTGCTGGCCACCAGACAGTTGCATCGGCCGGTGGTCGAGGCGATCGGTCAGCCCGACCCGCTCGGCCAGTTCCATCGCCTTGGCCTTGCGCTTAGCGGGGGGGATGCCCAGGTAAAACATCGGGACTTCGAGGTTTTCCAGCACCGTCAGTTGTTGGATCAGGTTGAAGTTCTGGAAGATGAACCCGATCCGCTGCGAGCGGATTTCCGATAGTTCGTCGTCGGCCAGTTGGCTGATGTCGGTATCACCGAGGATGTAGTGGCCACTGGTCGGTTGGTCGAGGCACCCGATGATGTTCATCAACGTGCTCTTGCCCGACCCACTGGCGCCCATGATGGCGGTGTACTCGTTCTTGATGAAGTCGAGGTTGATGGCCCGCAAAGCCGCGACCTCCACATCGGTGCCGGGCTTGCGGTAAATCTTGCTGAGGTTCTGCACGGCGGCGACGGCGGTGGGCATGGGGGGGATTGTAGGGTAGGGCAACGGGGATGGAAGCTTCCGGCCCCGCTCCCATATACGCGTGGGAGAGGTCAGGGTGAGGGTGATTGCGAGTGGTGAGAGCTGTTCGTAACTCCAATCACCCTCACCCAGCCTCTCCCGGCGTACCGGGAGAGGAGTTAGACCGCACGATCCTCGATCTTCTATCCTCAATCCTCGATTTTCGTTATCGTCCCACCTGTGCTCGCTCCGCTTTCCTTCCTGATCCTGGCAACGTTGACGGCCGCGGTGGTGGCGTATGGAACGCACCCGGACTGGGCGTCGCTGTCGGGTGGGATGGAGGTCATCTACATCGCCCGCCGGTTGCAGTGGCCACTCATTACGGCGTCGCTGGTCTTCTGCATGGCGCTGATCACGCTCGTCGTCGCCGCACGCCGGCGGGCGTGGTGGTTGATCGGATTGGCGCCCGTGCTCGCGCTCTTTGCTCACGCCTTCACCGCCGGCCCGACCGCGGGGTGGACGATCGTTGAGGACCCTGCGTTTGTCGAAGCCAACGAGGCGCTGTCGATCGCGGAGGACGATTACGTCGTCGGCGTCATCGTGGGTGACGACGCGTTCGCTTATCCGTACGCGGCGCTGTTCTCGTCTCCCGTCATCCTCCAGCCCGACCGCGAACGGCGGTTGATGCTGATCTGGAATGCCTACGCGAACAAGGCGACCGCGTGGTTCGTCGACCGGGCGATCAAGTCGCGCGAACTCGACCTCGTGTCGACTGCGGGCAACGGGCTGCTCGTCTATAACAGCCGTTACGGTCAGTTCATCAACGGTGTGACCGGGCAGACAAACAAGGGTGAGAAACCGACCGGCTTCCGCTCGATGGTGCAGACCTACAAGATGACCTGGCAGCAATGGCGAACCGTTAGGCCAATGACCAAGGTCATGCTGCCCGTCAACGCCAGTGGCCCCACACAACCGCTCGTGCCGGCGTTCCCGTTGCCAGAGGCGACCCAGCAGGACCCGTCGCCAAGCGTGACGGTTGTCGCGACGACCCAACCAGCCGCCATCGATGAAACCCTGCACGGCCCGGCCAATTTCACCGCGGGTGAGACGAAAGCGCTGCTGCTTCCCGCGAGCCTTGCGGGTATTGCCCGCGCGTACGACCGCCGGGTGAAGGACGACTTGTTCCCCTCGTTCAACATCACAGTGCCCGACGAGAAACGCGGCACGATGCTGATCGACACCGATAGTCAAAGCCTCTGGACCCTCGATGGTCGCGCGACAAGTGGGCCACTCAAGGGAGAGCAGCTCAAACCAATCACCACCGAGGCGTCGCTGGACTATCGCGTGATGAAGTTCTGGATGCCGAACTTGACGCTCGTCACACCCGACCCACCCCCGAAGATCGAGCCTGTGAAAAAGCCCGAGCCCGAAGGCACCCGTCCGCGCCGTCGTACACGACAGTAGTTCTGCATTTGGCATGTTCCACCCGTTGGCCTTTCCCTTCGATCTGCGTATGCTTTGCGACTCGCGGTCGCTCAGCAGGCTGACACACGTATGGACACGATTCGGCTGTACTGGAAGAACGCCACCGCTGCTGCGATTGGCGATGCACACGGAGTGGCCGACAAGGACCTCAAAGCCCTCGCGCCGCAGATCAAGTCCATCACGCGCCTGCTCAGCGACGACCGCAAGGCCGGCAAGCTTCGGTATCGCGACCTCCCTTTCGACGACGACGTCACCGATGCCATCCATCGCCAGGTCGAACACTTCCGCGACCGCTGTGATGTGCTCGTTGTGCTGGGCATTGGTGGCAGCGCGCTGGGTGCCCGCGCGTTGCACGAGTCTCTTAACCCGTACACGTACAACCTGTTGTCCGACCGCACGCGTCCTGGCCCACAGGTGTTTGTTGTCGACAACGTCGACCCCGACCAGATCAAGTCGCTGCTCGAACTGGTGACCGCCAAGGCCAAGAAGACGATCGTCAATGTCGTCAGCAAGAGTGGCGAGACGGTCGAGACCGCCGCGGGGTTCTTCCTGTTTAGAGACCTGTTGCAGTCGAAGCTTGGCAAGAAGTACAACGAGAACGTCATCGCGACCACCGATCCCGAGACCGGCGCGCTTCGTCAACTGGCCAAGCAGGAAGGGTATCGCACGCTCGACGTGCCATCGGGCGTGCCCGGGCGCTTTGCGATCCTGTCGGCGGTCGGATTGTTCAGCGCTGCCATCACGGGCATCGACGTCGACGCGATCATGGCTGGCGCGCGCGAGATGGACAAGCGCGTCAAGGACGCCGACCTCTTCGCCAACCCCGCTGCCATGATCGCTGCTATCCATTACCTGCTCCTGCAGAAGGGCAAGCCGATCAGTGTCTTGATGCCTTACAGCACCTCGCTGTACGCGTTCGGTGACTGGTACGGTCAGCTCGTCGCCGAAAGCCTCGGCAAGCAGCATGGGTTGAAGCGCAAGGACGTTCATACCGGCATCACACCGATCAAGGCCCTTGGCGCAACCGACCAGCACAGTCAGGTTCAGTTGTACCGCGAGGGCCCAAACGACAAGCTGATCACGATGGTCGAGGTCGAGCGGTTCGGCTCGAAGATCGCGATCCCCGCGGGGTTGAAGTCGATCCCAAGTCTGGCGTTTACGGCTGGGTCGAACCTGCAGACGCTCATCAATGCCGAGAAATTGGCGACCGAGCACGCGCTGCTGGTGAGCCAACGTCCGACAATGAGCCTGATGCTGCCCCAGATATCCCCGGAAACGGTGGGTCAGTTCATCTACCTGTACGAGACGGCCGTAAGCTATCTAGCGGCACTGTTGGAAATCGATGCGTACAACACGCCCGCCGTCGAACTGGGCAAAGCCGGCACCGCCGCGCTTATGGGCCGCGACGGTTTGGCCGATCTAAACAAGGCAATGCAAGCGTCGGTGGTGAAACGGGATTTGAAGTTTTTGGTTTGAGGAGGAGTAGGCAGTAGGCAGTAGGCGGTAGGCAGGAAATGCGAGTGTTCGTCTTTTCTGCCTACCGCCTACTGCCGACTGCCTACTCACTACAACATGCAATACGGCGTCATCATGGCGGGTGGTTCGGGGACACGGCTTTGGCCTTTGTCACGGGGCAACACGCCCAAGCAGTTGTTGCCCGTGGTGCGTGGCAAGAGCCTGCTTCAACTGAGCTACGAGCGGTTGCGCGGCATTCTGCCGGCCGACCGCATCTTCGTCTGCACGGGTCAGTCCTACGCCGACGCCGTTCATGCCAACCTGCCCGAGCTGCCCAAGGCCAACTTGCTCGGTGAACCCCAGGGTCGCGACACTGCCAACGCGGTCGGTTTCACCGCTGCGGTCTTGCACAAGCGTGACAAGGACGCCGTGCTGGCCGTCGTGTCGGCCGACCATGTCATCGAACCGATCGACAAGTTCCAAGCCGCGCTCAAGACCGCGTTCGACGTGGTCGCCGAGTCGCCTATGAGCCTGGTCACGTTCGGCATCATCCCGACGCACGGCCACACCGGTCTGGGTTACGTGCAGCGTGGTGAGAACCTGACGCTCAAGCGTGGCGCGACGGGCGCTTACAAGGTCCAGGCCTTCAAGGAAAAGCCCGACAAAGCGACCGCCGACCGGTATGTCGAGAGTGGCCGGTACTACTGGAACAGTGGCATGTTCGTCTGGCGTGCCGACACGGTTCTGGCCGAACTGCAGCAACACCTGCCCGACAGTTACAAGGGTCTTGCGACCATCGCCAGCGCCTGGGACACACCCGGTCAAACCAAGGCCGTCAACGACATCTACCCGCAACTGCCCAAGATCAGCATCGACTACGCCGTCATGGAGCCCGCCAGTCAGCACAAGGGCACCGCCGACGTTGCCGTTGTCGAGATGAACGTTAACTGGCTCGACGTCGGTTCCTGGCCGGCGCTAGCCGAGACGCTGACGACCGACGAGCACAACAACGCCACCGCCGGTGACAACTTCGTTTTCGTCGACAGCGACGACAACATCGTCGTCAGTGACGACCCGGCTCACCTCATCACGACGATCGGGCTCAGTGACATGATCATCGTCCACACCAAGGACGCGACCATGGTCTGCCCCAAAAGTGAAGCCCAACGCGTCAAGGAACTCGTCGCCAAGGTGAACGAACGGTACGGGAAGCAGTATCAGTAACCCCGGCGGCTTTGGCTCAACGAAATAAAAGTTTTAAGCCCGTTCCCTGCCCGTTAAAGTTGTAACTGCTAGAAAAATAATATGTTATGGTTATCGTCAGGCTAAAATACCCTGACGAAACCGACATAAAACCGACCGCGAACCGACATACAAACGACACGAAACAACCGTCGTCGAATTGAGCCCATTATTCGGTTTTCAAAGAGCAACGAGATTCGCGTTGCGCCATGGCGCGACGTGAATCACGATTCAACTCTATCGCACGGGCGAAAAATTGTCAACATTAAAATTAGGTATAAGTTCGGATTCGGTTGGACGGTGATTCCTGACATGGAAGGGACGAACGAATGCGAACGCTCGGCATCGATCTCGGCACCCGGCGGGTGGGCCTCGCGATGAGTGACGAGGGGGGTCGCTTCGCTTCACCGTACGAGGTGCTGCAGGTGATCGGGACCGACGCCGCGTTCGAGCCGATCGCGCAGTTGATCAGGAAGGAAGCCGTCACGCGCGTCGTCGTGGGATTGCCCTTGAATATGGACGACAGTGTCGGACCGGCGGCGCGGGCGGCGGTCGAGTGGGGGACGAAACTCAAAACCATGGCGAACGTGCCGGTGCTTTACGTCGACGAACGCCTCAGTTCCTTCGCCGCCGAGCAGTCCCTCAACGACCGCAAGCGGGGTGGTGAAAAACTCACCCGTGGCAAGCGCAAACAACAACTCGACGCCATTGCCGCTGCCGATTTTCTGCAGGCGTTTCTGGACGGCCGGTTGAGCGCGATCGAGTTGAAATGACGACGTACCATGGGCGGCCCGCCCATGTGCGACGTACCCCGTCGCGTCGGACCGTACCCGGCCCGAGCTAACGAGCGCCAGCGATCCTCTCTTCTGCCCGCAACGAGAGATGAACGCCAAGACGCCAAGAACGCCAAGTGAGGAAATGCCAAGCAACGCGAAACGCGCAGGATTCACCACAGAGGACACAAAGAACACGGAGAAAAGCGCGTCCCTGACCTCAATTCTTCTTGGCGAGCTTGGTGGCCTTGGCGCAAGTCTGCTTGCAGGTGCGTGCAGTTTTGGCATTCCTCGCGGGCGCGATTGTTGTGTCGGACGGCGTACCGTCCGACATGCCTGAGTACAGGCACCATGGGCGGGCCGCCCATGGTACAGGTGAAGAAACACATCGTGCATCTTGACGAGTTGCCCGCTATCCTGACGCTCAACCGCCTTCGCCTAACGACGACACGTCTACATGGAATCCATCCTCCCTCGACTGCAGTCCCTGCTCGGCTTGTTCGTGTTTATCTTTTTCGCGTTCGCGGTCGGCCAGTTGATGGTTCGGCGATGGGCGAAGACCGCGCCGTTGGCCGGCCCGACGGTGCGTCAACCTTTCCCCTGGCGGGCGGTGGGGTGGGGCGTGGCGCTGCAGTTCATCTTTGCGATCATCGTCCTGCGCGCACCGTCGCTGTTGGAATACGTGAACGACAAGATCAACGCGCTGCTTGGTTTCACCAAGGAAGGCGCCAAGATGGTCTTCGGCAACCTGACAGACCTGACCGTGCCCGTCACCGGTGTACCCGACCTGGCCGGGCCAGCGCAGGGGTACGCGCAGACCGGGGCGATCTTCGCGTTCTTCGTCTTGCCGACCATCATCTTCTTCAGTGCGCTAACCGCGATCGCGTATCACAGTGGCATCATGCAATACATCGTGCAGGGGCTTGCCTGGGTTATGAGCAAAACGATGGGCACCAGTGGCGCCGAGACGCTCAGCGCCGCGGCCAACGTATTTGTCGGGCAGACCGAAGCGCCGTTGATGGTCAAACCGTTCGTCGCAGCGGCGACGCGGTCGGAACTGATGGCGATCATGGTCGGAGGGTTTGCCAACATCGCCAGTGGTGTGCTCGGGCTTTACACGTATTGGCTGCAGGATTTTATCCCCAATGTGGGCGGTCACTTGGCAGCGGCGTGCCTGATTTCCGCGCCGGCGTCCCTGCTCGTCGCGAAGTTGCTCCTGCCCGAACAGGAAGTGCCCCAGACGGCCGGTGGCGTATCGTTCAAGGTCGAGAAGATCGACGCCAACCTCATCGATGCTGCGGCAAGGGGCACGAGCGAAGGGCTTCTTCTGGCAATAAACGTCGGTGCAATGCTCATTGCGTTTACCGCGCTGGTAGCGCTCATGAACGGCATTCTCGCCTGGGCGGGGCAGAAGACGGGCCTGGGTGCGATCACCCTGCAGACGATTCTCGGCTATCCCCTGATGCCGGCAGCGTGGTTGACGGGTATCCCGTGGAGCGAGGCGTCGCAGGTCGGCCAACTGCTCGGTGTGAAAACGGTCCTGAACGAACTGATTGCTTACGACCAGATGCGTGCCGGTTTCGCTGCCAACGGCGAATACCTCAGTGACCGCACTGCGGTTATCGCTGCGTATGCGCTGTGTGGTTTCGCGAACTTCGCCAGCATCGGCATCCAGGTCGGTGGTATCGGCAGCCTTGCGCCCGAACGCCGGAAGGACCTGTCGAGAATCGGACTGCTCGCCATGGTCGGTGGCGCCATCGCGAGCCTGATGACGGCGGCGGTGGTGGGGGTGTTGTTGTGATTCGTAAAGTGCCTGCTCTGGCCGCTCTCCCACGTCATGCAAGACGTCAGAGTGAGGGTAAACTGGTTCCCTCTCCCCCTGGTACTCCAGGGTATTGGGAGAGGGCTAGGGTGAGGGGGCGAAAGTGGCCGGAAATCTCTGTTACCTGCTCACGCGTGGGCCATTCCTCGCGATAGGAGAATACGCTTCAAGCACGCGACGACGTCATTCGGCTGTACACACGCTCTCACCAAAGCCCTCTCCCGGTCATACCGCGAGTACGCGGAGGAGAGGGGGCCGCACTGCGACTACCCGCGTTTATGGGAGTTCGAATCACCCATCGTCTTACGGCGTAGCTGGAGAGGGGCCAGGATGAAGTCAATCATTACACGCAAACGAAGACGGCCTGGACGAATGGTCGTCCAGGCCGTCTTTATTATTCGTGAGCCGCTCGTCGACCCGCTTACGGGCTGACTGCTTCGATGTTGTCGAGGGTGCCATCCGGGCATTTCACTTCGACGACGGTGCGCGACTTCTCGTAGTCGGAGCTCTTAATCCAGGCAGCCGGGCCGGGTTTTTTCACTTCCAGGCCGGTCATCTGAACCATCTCCATCATGCCGGGCTCGGCGGCCTTGTTGGGGTCGGCGGTCGCGGCTTCGATCTTCTTTTTCGCCTCGTCGGTGTATCGCTGAAGGTATGCGATCCACTTGGTCTTGCCACCGTCGCAGGAGAAGACGTAAGCGCGGTATGCGTTTTTGCCATCCTTCTGGAAC
>JBBRHE010000167.1:0-8273 GCA_038223165.1 Tepidisphaerales bacterium | reverse complement strand
AGCAGCCCGACCATTGCCTCGCCCATCGCCTCGTTGTCCTTGTTCACTGACGCCGCGGGCGGCTCGGCCTCCCACTGGCGTTCCTCGCACCGATCGGCCGAGTCGTCGTACCCGGCGACCCACACGTCCCGACCGGGTTGTAGCCCGAACAGGCGGACGGCGGCGGTGGCGTAGAACGTGTCGCGGTCGGTGCCCAGCAGCAGCGCGTCGATCCGCTCGGGACCGGTCAACCCATCGACGAGAAACCCGGCGACGTGGCGCACACGGTACGAGAACGCCTCGTGGTCCAGCGCGGCAGGTTCCAGGTACGGATATTCGATCGTTGCTAACGGCGCGAGGCCCGCCTCGGTCATCGCCTGGCGATAACCCCGGTCGCGCGCCTCATACCAGTACCGGGCCCACGGTCTAGGCCAGAACTGAGCGATGCGCCGGTGCCCTGCGGCAATCGCACACCGCGTCAGCTCGTAGGAACCGGCCTCGTGATCACTGAGCACCCGATCGACGTCCCCGTAATCGGGGTTGCCACCGTACGCGACGACCGGAACTCCCGCCTTGCGAAACGCATCGACCGACCGCAGGACGGCCGGCGTGACGTCGGGCATATCTGGCACCAACATGCCGAGTGGGCGACCCTGTGCCAACCGCGCCGCGTCATCGACGTCCAGCTCGGCGACGTTCAATGTGATCGCGTGCAACCCTTCACTACGCAGCGCTTCAACCGTGCCCAGCGTCGCAAAACGCAGCCACAGCGTACGTGACGAGAGGTCGCCACCCGTGCCCAACTGGGGCGCCAGCACCGCAACCGCCCGGCGCAACCAGGCCTCACCCTCGACGTCCTTACCGGTCCGTGGCCGCACGACCGTTCGGATGCGCGGACCCGCCCGTTGGACAAGCCCTTCACGGGTCAGTTCGTCCAACGCCTGCCGTAACGTGGTTCGCCCGACGCCCAGTTCCACGGAAAGCACGCGCTCACTGGGTAACGGGCCATCACCACCAAACCGACCGGACAAGATCGAGTTCCGCAAGCTCGACACCACACGGTTCTCGATGTCAGTGTTTTCAAGAGAGATGACGTTCATAGACGCTTCGGTTGACTGTTAGATGAACCAATTGGTTCAGTTATAATACTCCATTTTTAGGAGATAGCAAATTTTTTTGCGATTTTTCCCGACGCTTTTTCGGCCGAACCATATGGTTTGGAAAACCATTGATGCTTGGTGGAATGAAGTCCTTGAATGCCGTGGATTTGACAAGCTGGGGAAGCAGTACGAGCATCAAGCCCTGTATGAAATACGCCATCATCATCCCCGACGGAGCCGCCGACGAACCTTTGGCAGAGCTCGGTGGCAAGACACCACTCGAAGCGGCCCACACACCGAACATGGATCGGATCGCGATGGAAGGTCGTCAAGGGACCGCACGCACAGTGCCAGCGGGGTTTGAAAGTGGCAGTGACGTCGCAACAATGACGCTGCTGGGGTACGACCCCAAGGTTTACCACACCGGTCGTGCGCCCCTGGAAGCTGCGGCGCAGAGCATTCCGTTGTCGCCGACGGATTGGGTGTTTCGGTGCAACCTCGTCACGGTCGTTGACGGCATTATGAAGGACCACTCCGCTGGTGGCATCACCAACGCCGAGGCGCAGCGACTCATTGGGGACCTGTCCAAAGCGCTAAACCTTAGTGGGTTCGAGTTCCACTTCGGGGTCAGCTATCGCAATCTGCTTGTCTATCGTGGCGAACAGGATTTTCAGTTGACGACCAAGCCGCCGCACGAGTTTCCGGAAGAACCGATCAGCAAGTATCTGCCGCGCGGTAAGGGAAGTGAGATCCTGCGCGACATCATGACCCGGTCCGCCGAGCTGTTCGCCAAACACGAGATCAATGAGGTGCGCACCGAGACCGGCTACAACCCTGCGACGCAGGTCTGGCTGTGGGGCCAAGGTCATGCGCCGAGCCTGCCGACGTTTAACGATCGCTTCAAGGTGCAGCGCGGCGCGATGATCACCGGTGTCGACCTGCTGCGCGGTTTGGCGAACCTGCTCGGTTGGAACGTGCTGGAAGTCGAAGGGATGACCAGCTTCCACGACACCGACTACGCCGGCCAAGGTCGCGCGACCGTCTCGGCGATTGATGACTATGACATCGTCCTGTCGCACGTCGAATCACCGGACGAGGCCAGTCATCAAGCCGACTTCAAGACGAAAGTCGACGCGATCGAACACATCGACCGCTACGTCGTCGGGCCGGTGCTCGAGAAACTGCGCACGTTTCCCGACTGGCGCATCCTCGTCATGCCCGACCACCCCACCAACATCGCCACCCGAAAGCACGGCTACGCGCCGAGCCCGTTCACGATGGCGGGCACGCGCGTGCGGGGCGTCGTCAAAGGTCCGTACAACGAGCGCAACGCCGCCGCCAGTGACCTGAAGATCGAGAAAGGTCATGAGTTGATGGAGTATTTCCTGCACGGTGGGAACCTGTAACGCGCTGCTGCGGCGCAGCGGTTGCTAAGGCTGTCTTCACACGCGTCACACAGTTGACGCTTTGCATTGTTGTGAAGGAGCAGACTCATGTATCGCAATCTAATCTCAGCCGCGGTTTGCGGCGTCGCACTCGTGGCCCTGCCAGCCTGCACGTCGCAGGACGAACCCCGACCCTCCAAGTCGTCCGACAAGCCCTTCTCCGCTAAGTCCGCCGAGCCAACCAAGGACATGCAGGAAGTCCTGGACGCGCTGGGTGCGATGGGCGGTAAGCCGATCGAGACGCTATCACCTGCCGAGGCGCGTAAGCAACCGGGCCCACCTGACGCGGTGAAAGCCGTACTCGTCAAGGAAGGCAAGCCCGTGCAGATTCCGGTCGGCAAGGTAGAAGATCGAAAGATCACCGGACCGGCGGGTCAAATTCCAGTTCGCATCTACACGCCTGACGGGAACGGTCCGTTCCCCGTGCTGGTCTATTACCATGGTGGGGGTTGGGTGCTCGGGACGCTCGACACGTACGACAGTTCCTGCCGGGCGCTGGCCAGCACCGGCAAACACGTCGTGGTGTCGGTCGACTATCGGCTGGCGCCGGAACACAAGTTTCCCGCAGCGTCGGACGACTCGTTTGCTGCGTACCAGTGGGTTGTGAAAAACGCCGCCAGCATCAATGGTGACCCCAAACGCGTCGCCGTCGGTGGTGAAAGTGCCGGTGGGAACCTCGCGACCGTCACGGCGTTGCAGGCGCGCGACAAAAAGGTCCAGATGCCGACGTATCAGCTGATCGTCTACCCCGTCGCCAACCACGCGTTCGACACCGAGTCGTATCGACAGAATGCCACGGCCAAACCACTCAACGCCGACATGATGAAGTGGTTCTCCGGCCACTACTTGGCCAGCCCGTCCGATGCAGCCAATCCCTACGCCTCACCCCTGCGGGCCGACCTGACCGGCCTGCCCCCGGCTACGGTCATCACCGCGACCATCGACCCACTGATGAGCGAGGGCAAAGCCTACTCGGATAAACTTGAAGCCGCTGGCGTGAAGGTGCGCTACAAGAACTACGACGGCGTGACCCACGAATTCTTCGGCATGGGTGCCGCCGTCCCCGCAAGTTTGGAAGCGATCGACTTTGCGGTCGACGGGCTGAACAGCGTGAAGTAAACGACCTGGTGTCGTGAAGCTGAGTAGAAACGAGGAGGCCCCGGTCATTGATTGACCGAGGCCTTCTTGCATCGGGTAGGGGAGAACGACCTGCCCGTCACGTCAACCGTGGGCGTTAGAGAATCCTCACTTCAAACGTAGCGTCCGCCGAGCGCAAATGTCATCCCGAAGGGGAGCGGTAGCGACTCGAGGGATCTCCAATGACGATAAGCCTCCGGCACTTTGAGATCCCTCAGGTCGGCAAGCCTCCCATCGGGATGACACGCTACGGTCCAGGATAAAGTTGCTCTAGCCCAGTCGTCTTCGTCTCACCGACTCAACATGCCGGCCAGCGGTCTGAAGCCAGCAACTGTGCCGCAGAATCCACCCGGATTCTCGCGGACAAATCAAAAAATCAGCGTTATAGTTTCGGGCGGCACATCGATGTCCCGGCATGTCCCAAGACGTCCCAGGAAAACGCTGTTGTGCTTTCCCATTTTACCGCGGCTGCCCCACTGTCGCGGCTTTGGCTTCCTCGGCCATCACGCGACGCCGGCGTTCCATGGCCCAAAGGGTGGCGACGGTCAGGACATCGCAGGTGTAGTGGAAGTTGCGGATGCCAGCGAGGTCGGGTTGGACCATCGTCGGGCGAAGTATGCTTTGCAGAGGACCGACTTTCACAAGCGCATTGTCGTCGGCAGGAGCGGTGTCCAACGCATACAGAATCACCAGCCGTTGCTTGGACGTATCCTGAATCGCCCCTTGGTTCTTATACGCAAAAAAGATGAACAGCACCGTGACCAACAGCGTCGTCAACCGGTCCCGCCGTTGACGCATGGACGCGAACGCCAGCAGGCCACCAATGATGACAACGTAAAGCGTCCAATACGACTGCAATGCGTTGGATCGCTCGAAGTACAGTTGGACGAGTTCGGCGTAGGTCATGCAGAAAGGGTAATTCCTCTGACGATACCCGGCAACTTCCGCCAGAATTGGCAAACTGCCTTCCCCGCGTCGTTTAGCGGCTGGACCGCAGGTCCGCGCGTTTCGTCTATCACCTGCGCGCGGGGAAAATGCGGACCTGCGGTCCAGCCGCTAAACGGTGCAACGTTGAGCAATCAGCACGCGTCCACTATCATTCCGCAATCTTCGGCAGGCTTTATCTGTCGTGAACACACTATGGGTTTAATCGTCCAAAAATTCGGTGGCACCAGTGTCGCCAACGCCGAGCGCATCCACCGCGCTGCCAAGCGGGCCATCGCGACGAAAGAGCGCGGCAACCAGGTCGTCGTCGTCGTCAGCGCCATGGGCGACTCGACTGACGACCTCATCGACCTCGCCAAGCAGGTTTGCTCATATGGTGGGTGTGACACGCATCCACCGAAGCGCGAGATGGACCAACTGCTCGCTACCGGTGAACAGGTGACGATCGCGCTGATGGCGATGGCGATCCACGCGCAGGGTCATGAAGCCATCAGCTTCACCGGTGGGCAGATCGGGCTCGTCACCGACAATGCGTTCTCAAAAGCCCGCATCCAATCGATCAACAAACAGCGGATTTTTGATCAGTTGGAACATGGCAAGATCGTCATCATTGCTGGTTTCCAAGGCATCACGCCAGAGGGCGACCTGACGACGCTGGGTCGGGGTGGCAGCAACGCGACGCTCGTGGCGATCGGCGCCGTTTTGTCAGCCGACGTGTGCGAGAATTTCACCGACGTCGACGGTATCTACACCGCAGACCCGCGCATCGTGAAGAACGCGCGGAAGATTGAGCGCATCAGTTACGACGAAATGCTGGAACTGAGCGGGCTGGGCGCCAGCGTGCTGCAGACGCGGGCGGTCGAGTTTGCCAAGAAGTACAACGTGCCGCTGCACGTGCGTAACAGTCAGAACGAGAACGAGGGTACGTGGATCGTCGCGGAGACACCGAACATGGAACACATCGTCGTATCGGGCGCTGCCCTCAAGAAGGACCTGATTCGTGTGACGATCAAGAGCGTGCCCGACCAGCCGGGCATCGCCGCCGATATCTTCGGCACGATCGCAGAAGCGAACATTGTCGTCGACGACATCATCCAGAACGTGATGGACGACAACACCGCCAACATCTCGTTCACGGTCGAGCATGGTGATTTGGCGGATATCAAACCGGTGGTGGATAAGCTGGTGCGCGATTTGGGCGGTAAATCGGCACCGAACTACCAGAGCGACCTGGCCAAGGTCAGCGTAGTGGGTGTCGGCATGCGGACGCACACGGGGGTCGCCCAGCGGATGTTCCGCGCGCTGGCCGACGCGAAGGTGAACATTCAGAACATCACGACGAGCGAGATCAAGATCAGCTGTATCATCTCCAAGGACGACGCCGCCAAAGCCTTGCAGATCGTCCACGAAGCCTTCGACCTGGGCGCCGCGATTGCCACGGCGCGGTAGCGCGCCGGCGCCTCGTGCCATAGGCGGCCTGCCCGTGCCTTGTCCTCTCAGTCAAAGGGCACGGGCGGGCAAGCCGCCTGTGGCACGAGTAGGAACCCTGCCCGTATGAGCGAGTCACCGATCCCCAAGCTCCTGCTGCGTCGCAAGCGCCTGCGGGCGGGTGGGATCGTGACGTTGATCGTCGCGCTGCTGTCGATCCTGCTCGATCGGGGTGGCGCGTTTGGCTACAAGGGGGATGACTGGTCGACGTTCAACGGCCAACGGTTGACGGTCGTCGAGGTAGTCGACGGCGACACGCTGTACATCAAGGGAACGTCTAGCGAGAAGACGCGCGTGCGGTTGATTGGCGTCGACGCGCCCGAGATGGACCCGCCAAGCCATTGGGGTGACCGGGCAACGGCCTACACCCGGGCCCGACTGGCGGGTAAGCAGGTAACGGTCAAGCTCGACGGCACGCAGTCGCGCGACCACTATGGTCGACTGCTTGCCTACCTTTACGTCACCGACAGCGACAACTTCAACTTCGACCTGATCCGCGACGGTCAGGCCTACGCCGACCGGCGGCATGGTCACTCACTTCGATCTCAGTTTGAGATCGCCGAAACCGAATCGAGGAAGAAAGGTCGCGGACTTTGGAAGGAAGTTCGTGACGACCAGCAGCCCGAATGGCGAAAGCGATGGTTGCGGAACCGGCTAAGCGGGTCGCCGCCGAAGGACTGACTGTCACGAGAGTTGGCTTCTCAAGACAAACGGGGAATGTTTCGGTAATGTCGGATGTTAAATATGACACAACCCACTAACTATGAAGCTCCCCCACCGTACAACCCCAACGACAGCAAGCGCCTTGCCGCCGGCATTTGCGGCATCCTGATCGGTGGGCTGGGCATCCACAAGTTTATCCTCGGCATGACGACGCCAGCGCTGATCATGCTGCTGACCACCGTGCTCACGTGCGGGTTCGGTGGCATCATCATGGGCATCATCGGTCTGATCGAGGGCGTCATCTATCTGACGAAGACCGATGAGCAGTTCTATCAGGAATATGTCGTTCAGAAGAAGGCATGGTTCTAACGGACCGCATCACGCGTTGAAAGTTAAAAGAAAAAGTCCGAGCATCGCGTGTAAGCGCGATGCCCGGACGGTTCTGTGTCTTCACTGATTGAGGCGCCGACGAGTTACCCTGCCTTGGCTGGGTAATACGGCTTGATCGACGGCGACGAAGGGTGAGGGATGGTCGACGAGTCGGCCCGTGGGTGGGCGTTGTCGTAGGCTTCCTTCATCCGCTGGGTCGTCAGGTGCGTGTAGATCTGCGTCGTGCTGAGCGACTGGTGACCGAGCAGTTCCTGGACGCTGCGCAGGTCGGCGCCGTTGTTCAGCAGGTGCGTCGCAAAGCTGTGACGCAGTGTGTGCGGGCTGATCCCCGGATCGAGACCGGCGCTGACGAGGTACTTGTCGAGCTTGCGGCGGACCGAGCGGGTGCTGAGCGATTCGCCGTGCTTGTTGAGGAACACGCGCTCGCTGCCACCGGCCTGGCTCTTGCCGTCAACAGCGCGCATTTCGAAGTAGCGCTGTATCGCCTTGATGGCCTGGCTGCCAATGGGTGTCAGGCGGTCCTTGCGACCCTTGCCCTGCACGCGGAGCACACCTTCCTGCAGGTCGATGTCGGCGATCGCCAGCTCGACCAGTTCGCTCACGCGAATGCCACTGCTGTACAGGACTTCCAGCATCGCCTTGTCACGGGCAGCGAGGATGTCGGCATCACCGGGGGCGTCGAGCAGCTTCTGAACCTGTTCGAGGTCCAGACACTTGGGCAGGCGCTTTTCCTGCTTGGGCGTGCGGATCGTCGACAACGGGTTGACGCTGACGAGGCTGCGGCGGATCAGAAACTTGTAAAAGCTGCGCAGCGTCGCGAGCTTTCGCGCCGTCGTGCTCTTCGTGTAGTTCTGACCGTACAGGTAAGCGAGAAACTCGCGGATCGCGAGCGGTTCGCACTTCACCTGACGCTCGTCGATCTCCTCACCGGTCGCCTGGCGACCGAGGGAAGCGCCGGGTAGCTGACCGATCGAGCCGGACAGGAACTGTCCGAACTGGAAGAGGTCTGCGCCGTAGCTCTTGACGGTGTAGTCGCTGAAGTGCTTCTCGAGGTGCAGGTAATCCAGAAACTGGCTCACCAGCGGGGAGAATTGCTTGCCGGGTGGGGCGGTCGCGGAAAGGGGTG
>JBBRHE010000166.1:0-8422 GCA_038223165.1 Tepidisphaerales bacterium | reverse complement strand
ACGCAGGAGGCGCCGCTGGCCAAGTCGGCGTAATACGTCGGTTTGCGGCCGGGCTGATGAGCCTGGTCGTGAGATGCGCAGTTGCGACGCAAGTCGCGTTGCAAGTCTCAGCCCTGTCTTTGGTAACCCCATTGGCAGAGTGTCCCGGTCGAAAGGAGTCGACCGCGGACCAACGGAACTTTTGCGAGTGCCGGAACAGAACGAAGTCGCTGGCTACAATAAGTGGGCCCGCGGCACCTGAGATCGCGTGTGCGAAGTGTTGAACGATCGATCAGACGTTCGACTCGATTTTGGCACACGAGATTCACGATCGTTCTTCCGGTGCAGGCTTGGCGCGACGATGCGTCCAAGCCTTCCAAAGCGAGGCTTTGCCCCATTTGTGTGCGGGCGAATATCCCTGCTTTTAACCTGGAAGGAGCCAGACATGTTGGTGCTGTCCCGTCAGCGCGACGAGACGATCATGATCGGCGACGACATCGAGGTCACCGTGGTTGACATCCGCGGTGACAAGGTGCGTCTGGGGATCAATGCCCCAAAAGAGATCAGCGTCCATCGCAAGGAAGTCTACGACGCAATCCGGCGTGAAAACCGGGCCGCGGCGCAAGTGAAACCCGAGGATCTTTCGGGTCTTGGAAAGATCGGTCCGAAAGGGCCTGCAGACAAAGACCAGAAGAAACCGTAACGAATGCGGAAGGTCGAAGTGGGAATGCGGAAGCGAAGAGCGTTCTTCCCCTCATTCCGAATTCCGAATTCCGAGTTCCGCATTATCTCCAGGTCCGAAGGATCGGACCTCTTCGCCCGGGCAATAGGGCCCGGCAAGCCATTCACAATCACGGAGGATTGATATGGCCCGTATTAATACAAACGTTGCCGCTATGACCGCCCAGCGTGGGCTGGCTAAAACGCAACTAAACCTCAGCGATACGATGACCCGCCTTAGCAGCGGCCTGCGGATTAACCGTGGTGCCGATGATCCGGCCGGCCTCATCGCGTCAGAGGGCCTGCGCAGTGAGATCAGTGGTATCAACCAGGCGATCGACAACAACCAGCGTGCCAGCAACGTCATCTCGACGACTGAAGGCGCGTTAGCCGAAGTCGCCAACCTTCTGCTCAATATCAAGAGCATGATCGTTCAGGCGGCCAACACCGGCGCCCTGAGCCCTGAGGAAATCTCGGCCAACCAGTTGCAGGTCGATTCGGCCGTCGAGAGCATCACCCGTATCAGCAACACGACGACCTTCGCTGGTCTTCAGTTGATCAACGGTAGCCTCGATTACCTGACCAGCGGCGTAGCCACCAGCGCGATCAAGTCGCTGTCGATTGCCCAGGCCAACTTCGGCTCGAACGCGACCATGCCCGTCCAGGTGGACGTGCTGACCAGCGCCAAGACCGCAGACCTCCAGTTCCGGACGAGCGCGATCACCAACAGCGTCACGCTCGAGATCACCGGAAGTGAAGGCGTGCAGGTGTTAACCTTCACCAGTGGCACCAAGGCGTCGGCCATTGCGTTTGCGGTCAACCAGATCAGTGACTCGACCGGTGTCGTCGCCCGCGGCATCAGTAGCGCCAACGCGACCAGCGGCATCAGCTTCCGCAGCGCCGAATATGGTGCCAAGAGCTTCGTGTCGATCACCGCGCAGAGTGGTTCGTTCGCCACGGCTGACAGCAACGGCAACTCGAAGGCCCGCACGGTCGGGCAGGACGCCGTTGCGACGATCAATGGAGCTCTGACCGTCGGTGACGGTCGGAATCTCAAGATCAACACGACGACGCTCGACCTCGAGCTCACGCTCGACCGGTCGTTCGGCACGGGCCAGAAGAGCTTCGCGATCACCGGTGGTGGCGCGCTGTTCCAACTGGGCCAGGCCGTCAACTTCAACCAGCAGGTGAACATCGGCATCTCGTCGGTGGCGGCCAGCAAGCTCGGCGACTTCGAGACGGGCTTCTTGAACGACGTCGTCACCGGTGGCAACAGCACGCTGGTCGGTGGCGACACGCAGACGGCCAGTCGCATCATCGAGAAGGCCATCCGGCAAGTCTCGGTCCTTCGCGGTCGGTTGGGCGCGTTCGAGAAGAACACGCTCGACACGAACATGAGCAGCCTTGGCGTTGCGCTCGAGAACGTAACGGCCAGTGAGAGCAGCATTCGTGATGCCGACTTCGCCAAGGAAACGAGCGCGCTGACCCGCGCCCAGATCCTGACGCAGGCCGGCACGAGCGTGCTGTCGACCGCCAACAGCATGCCACAGCAAGTGCTATCGCTATTGCAGGGCTAGTTAAGCCGTTCGTTCTAAATACGTAAGTTCGAAGCGGCCCCCATAAGTTTTGGGGGCCGCTTCGTTGGTGCAAGGAATAAACGGGTCCAACATCAACCCTTCGCAACAATCGCGAATGCATTTCGCGCCGCTTCGATTGTCTGGGTGATGACGGCTTGCGAATGGGAAAGTCCGACGAAAACTGCCTCGTACATTCCTGGTGCCAGGTAAACGCCCTGGTCCAGCATCGCGTGGAAGAATCGGGCATAGCGCTCGGTCGAGCATGCCGTTGCTTCGCGAAAATTGGTGATCGATTGGCCCGGTGCGGCCGTGAAGAAAATGCCGATCATCGAGCCGACGCGGTTGAGCGTTACCGGCACACCGGCCAATGCTGCGGCGTTCGCCAATTGAGCGGCGAGCATGGTGCTGCGGGATTCGAGCGTTTCGTAGGTGCCCGACTCTTCCAGAATCTCTAGAGTCGACAGACCCGCGTTCATTGCCAAGGGGTTGCCACTTAACGTTCCCGCCTGGTAAACACTGCCCACAGGGCTGAGCTGTTCCATCAACGTTCGCGAGCCGGCGTACGCAGCGCACGGCAGGCCACCACCGATCACCTTGCCGAGCAAAGTAATGTCGGGTCGCACGCCGTACATGACCTGCGCGCCACCCCAAGCCACACGGAAGCCGGTCATCACTTCGTCAAAGAGAAGTAGGGCACCGTTGGCCGAACACAACTGTCGCAGACCCTCCAAATATCCCGCAACCGGTGGAACGACCCCCATGTTTCCCGCGACCGGTTCGACGACGAAACAGGCAACCTGCCCGCTAAATCGCTCAAACGCTTCGCGAGCGCCGCCCAAGTCGTTGTATTGAACCGAGACGGTCTTCGCCGCCGTCGCCGCCGGAACGCCCGGGCTGCTGGGATGGCCGAGTGTCAATGCTCCACTGCCGGCGTCGACCAGTAATCCATCGACATGCCCATGATAGTTGCCGACACATTTGATGACGATATCGCGCCCCGTCGCGGCGCGGGCCAGTCGGATTGCGCTCATTGCAGCTTCGGTCCCACTGTTAACGAACCGCACCATCTCGACGCCCGGCAGCGCGCTGATGATTTTTGTCGCCAATGCGGTCTCGCACTCTGTGGGTGCGCCAAAACTCGTTCCTTTGCCGATCGCCTTGGATAGCGCCGCGACGACGCGATCGTTCGCATGGCCGACGATCATCGGGCCATAGCTGCCGACGTAGTCGATATAGCGGTTGCCATCGATGTCGGTGACGTAGCAGTCCTTCGCTTCACGGATAAACAACGGCGTGCCACCGACTGCCTTGAATGCGCGAACAGGCGAGCTGACTCCGCCGGGCATGACAGCGCGGGCACGTTCGAAGGCATCGACGGAGTGTTGGATTCTGCGTGGCATGACGACCGGGTCACTATACTCGAAGGTGCCGGTCCCGACCGATTGCCCAAAGGATGAAAATTGCCCACAGACCGCTAGGATGGCGAGCGCGCATGACGGATCTGCACGGCAAGTTCATCGTTTTCGACGGCACTGAAGGTTGCGGCAAGAGCACGCAGGCTGCGATGCTCCGCAATCGCCTTGAGAGCGACGGATTGCGCGTACTGCTCGTGCGCGATCCGGGCACGACGCGAGTCGGTGAGCTCATCCGTGGCATCCTTCTCAACCCGGATCATGACGAGATCGGCTTCCGCTGCGAAATGCTGCTCTACATGGCGGCTCGGGCGCAAATGATGCACGAGATAATTCGGCCTGCGTTGAACGACGGAAAGGTCGTCCTGAGCGACCGTTTCATCAGTAGCACACTCGCCTATCAGCTTGGTGGGGACGACCTCACGGCCGAAGAGATTCGCGCCGTTGGTAACATCGCGGTAAAGGGTGGATGGCCGCACCTGACCGTGCTGCTCGACATGTCCGCCGAGGCCAGCATGGACCGCGTGCAACCGAAGCTGCTGTTCTCGACTGGCAGCGATCTGGTCAACAAAGATCGCATCGAACGCCGCCCGATGGAATACCACGAACGCGTCCGCACAAATTACCTGTCGCAAGCGGCAGCGGACCCGAAACGCTATCGAATTATTCAAGCGGATCGGGATCAGCAGTCGGTGCACGTGGATGTGCTTAAGGCAATCTTTGAATGAATTTGCTCCGCTCGTATGGGAACATCGAACAGTGGGCAGAAAGCCATGAAGACGTTTGCTGACATCCTCGCCCAGGACCGCGCGATCGACACGTTGCGCCGCGCGTTTCTCGCAGACCGTCTGCCGCACGGATTGATCTTTGCCGGTCCAACTGGGGTGGGAAAGGGAACTACGGCCCTCGCGCTGGCGGGACTCTTTCTGTGTGAGAAACCGAACGGCGATCGCGCGTGTGAAAAGTGCGAAAGCTGCCGCGCAATGGCCGGTGGGGCGCATCCGGATTACCACGTCATCGTTAAAGAGCTGATCCGCTATCACGACAAGACTGGCAAGAGCAAAGGGTCTTCGCTGTCGATCCACGTAATCAGAGCCGAACTGAACGCGAAGGCTGCTAACAAGCCTCTGATGGGTCGGGGCAAGGTGTTCATCGTTGAGCAGGCAGAGCTGATGGAAGCGCCAGCGCAGAACTCGATGCTCAAGACGCTAGAGGAACCGGCCGGCCGGACGCTGATTATCCTGTTGACCGACCAGGCCGACTCGCTGCTCTCGACGATCCGTAGTCGCTGCCAGCGAGTGGTGTTCAACGCGTTGCCGGACCAAGTCGTCGCGGCTGCGCTGCAACGGCGGGGGATCGGAGACACCGACGCTCGCGATGCAGCGACCTTTGCCCGGGGCAGCATCGGACTTGCGCTGAAGTGGATCGAAGACGGCGTCCTGCCCCGCGCCCGCGAGGTCGCGGCGACGTTCGACACCATCTTCCAAGGTGGGCACGCCGACGACCTTTGGGGCATGTTCAAAAAATCGGCTGACGCCTACGCGGAAAAGCAGCTTGAGCGGGACGAACTGTCAAGCAAGGATCAGGCAACGCGCGAAGCGCTAGGGCTCTACTTGCGTATCGCCGCCGAGCACATTCGTGCGAGGTTGGCCAGTGACGGCGAAGCAGAGATCGAGCGAGCAGCGAACATTATCGAGGCCATCGTGCGGTCGGAAGATTACCTCGACGCGAACGTCAACATGCCGCTCGTGTTTCAACAACTCGCCGTATCGCTCGAGCGACCGCGCGCTGCGGTCTAAATCAATCATCATTCGCAATGCGGTCAATGTCGCGCAGGCTGCGGCAACTGGCGACGCGCATGATCACACCAACACCGGCACAGCTTAAGATCACCACAAGGAACCCGATGACCAGCCACTTCGGTCGCGGGTCCGCAGCGGGGGGCCACGGTGAAAGCAGGTCCGCACTGACAAGCGCCGCCGACACTTTATATGCACCCAGATAACTGAAGATCGCCGCTGCCGTCACGAGCAGAACAAGCACGGTCAGCGTTCCGGCGCCACGCGGATCCTTCGCGAAATTGTCTTCGTTGTCATCGTCTATTTCACGCATTTTGTCATACCGCCTACATCAACATCGGCCGGTCCACGTCTGATATACGATTGGCTGTTAAACGGGGCAAAGAAGGCTGTCAGATCGACGAAGAAGACTGCTTTTTCGAGCGTTTCGGTGCCTTAATGGGTGTGATGTCAACCTGTAGCGAGTGCGCCATCTGCGCCACTTTCAACTGTGGGCGCGACAGTGGCAGGCAATCCAGTTCTGCGAGCGTTACCCAGGTTCGCGAAGGCACGTCACTCTGGTGTACTTCACAGGTGAAGACCGTGAACTCGTACCGACGATGCGTCAGCGCGTGCGTCACTTCGCCCATTGCGCGCATCGCAGAAACCGGCAGTCCAATCGCTTTTTGTAAACGCGCAGCGGCATCGCCATCATCGGCGGGCATTGTGACAAACTGCCATAAGCTCGCCCAGCGACCCGTGGCGGGGCGCTGCTCAACAAGGAAGCGGTCACCCGCGCGCACGATGAATGTCCAACGCTTTTCCAGCGGCGACAGCTTCGCGACCTTTGGGGGTGGGATTTGCTGGGCCACACCCGCAGCGAACGCTTCGCAGTGTGCGTTCACCGGGCAAATCAAACATTGCGGCGACCGCGGGATGCAGACTGTGGCACCCAATTCCATCAGAGCGCTGTTGAAGTCACCGAGTCGCTCGTGAGGAAGAATCTGTTCAGCGCGTGCCCAAAGTAGCTCGGCTGTCGTACGCTCGCGCGGGTCGGCCATGATCTTGTCGATCCGACAGACGACGCGCGCCACGTTGCCATCGACGATCGGCGAGCGATTGCCAAACGCAATCGACGAGATCGCACCTGCCGTGTACCGACCTACGCCTGGCAGCGTCAACAGTTCGACGACCGTGCGCGGCAGCTCGCCGTCGAAGTCGCTCATCACCCGCAGCGCCGCCGCTCGCAGGTTGCGCGCCCGCGAGTAGTATCCTAATCCCTGCCAAAGACGAAGTACGTCTTGTTCATCGGCCTCGGCCAGCGACCGAAGGGTGGGAAAACGTTCGATAAATCGATGGAAGTAGGACACCACCGTCGCGACCTGCGTTTGCTGTAGCATCGCTTCGGAAACAAAGACGTGATACGGATCGGGCAGGACAGTGGGGTCTGCTGTCCGATCCACCCGCCAGGGCAAATCGCGGCGGGATCGGTCATACCAGGCTATCAACCGCTGGCCGAACGTCTTGGCGGAACCGATCACGACGAAATTGTAGCGGCCACACGCACCCAACGCCCGTTAGCGCCGTTGACGTGATGTGACGGCTCGACGATGTTACGTCCCATGACGATCGTTGCCCGCTGCGGTGTGCTGCTCTTGTTCTTCATCGCACTTGCGGGGTGCCGCTCAACGAAGCGATCGCTGCCACCTGCCGCGCCCGCAACAACTGCACCCGCTGCTCCTGCTAAGTCGTCCGACGATGGCAACACGATTCCCGCTGACAGTGAGCCAACCCCTCGGCAATCGACCAATGCGGTGATGATTCCCGCCCCCAACACGCCTCCCAACGCAGCGAGCAAAGCTACCTCGATGCCTGCCCTGCATCCAGATTCTCCGCCCATAACCCCCGCCCCGACAATGCCGCGTGGCAGCGTCCCTGCCAACCAACCCGCCACGCGACAGGCTTCGGAAGACATCATGCCCTGACCGTGACCACCAATCCTTGCAAACATCGCGTGGCGGCCTATACTCCACGACCTAATTTGACCGGGCGTGTTCCGGAGTGGCCAAACGGGTCAGACTGTAAATCTGATGGCTTATGCCTTCGTGGGTTCGAATCCCTCCGCGCCCAATCGCTTGTGCGACAAGCATTAACCCCTGATTTCTTTACGAAATCAGGGGTTTTTTGTTGAGGTGTTAGGCGTCGGTGATCGTCCAGCGGCGTCTATCGGAAACTTACGAAATCCATCGAGACGCGCCCAGCAGCGCACAAGACAGGGTTGGGTGTTGGTAGGTATCTCCAGCGATGCGGCGTTACGATGCCTCAGCCGCACCGTCGGGCGCCGCGGGGCCCAGGTCCGGGCCGCGGTGTACGAGCTTGTCGTCAGTGACCCGGAATGACCGCGTGTAGCGGTCGACGAGCTGCAGGGAACCGACGCGCATCAGCTCGCGGACTTCGGTGGGCGTGGCGCGGTGGTGCTGGAATAACCAGACGCCGCGGGTGTGCCGCAGCGAGTGAAAAACCAGCACGCGGCCGACGTCGTCCGATTCGGCCAGAAACGTCGAGTCCGACCGGCGCTTGCGTTCCTTCAAGTCAGCTTTCGCTGCGTTGATCCAGTTGGTCCGGGCGTCTAAAAGGTCCGCGCGAAGCATCTCGGCAGTATGCGTCGACGGAGGCAGGTTGAAAGCCATCGCCGTCGGCAGTTTGTTCATCAGATGGCCCGCCAGCGTGTCGCGCATGGGCCGGGTCAGCTCGAGGCGGGTAGCTGTCCGATTCTTCGTATCTCGGGCGGGAAGGCTGACCGATGGCGCTGCCCCGTCCAAGTCGAACGAGGCGCGGCATAGCGACCGCAATTCACCCGCACGCAAGCCCGTCTCGATTGCCAATTGGTAAAGGATGGCCCGTTCATGGCCGGTCATGCCGAACCGCTCGATACCCACCTCTGTCGCACGCAGGA
>JBBRHE010000165.1:0-8491 GCA_038223165.1 Tepidisphaerales bacterium | reverse complement strand
TGCAGCGGCCAGACCGGCACGTTCATGATGATCGTGCTGCAGTTGGGGTTGGCGATCAGCCCGATGTGCTTCTTGATCGCCTCGGGGTTCACTTCCGGAACCACGAGCGGTACGCCCTCCTTCATGCGAAACGCCGACGAGTTGTCGACGACCACCGCGCCCGCAGCGACGGCGATCGGGCCGAACTCTTTGCTGATGCTGCCACCGGCGCTAAACAGCGCGATGTCAACGCCCTTGAAGCTGTCTTTGGTCAATTCCTCGATCGTGAAGTCCGTCCCCTTGAACGACACGGTCTTGCCCGCGCTGCGAGCGCTGGCGAGCAGCTTGAGGTTCTTGATGGGGAAGTTGCGCTCGGCCAGGACATTCAAAAATTCCTGACCCACGGCCCCGGTGACTCCGACGACGGCAACATTGGCGGACATAACTTGGCTCCCGAAAAACATTCAGCCACGAATGCGGCTCGACCAACTTCAGAACGCAGACTTAAACGAAACCAGCGAAGTGAACCCGTGGGTTACTTCGTCGTGGTCGTCGTTTTCGTCGTCGTCTTCGTGGTCATGTGGCCGCGCCCGTGGCTGTCTCGTTGGACTTATGCTTCACCGAACCCGCTGGATCGGCGAAAGAGAGCTTATTATGGCAAATTACGCCGAAAGTTCAAGATTGGACATAACACTCATCTCCGGCGCTTGTGACGGCGATTGATCGGGATCTTTGACCCGATCGTGCGCGGTGGGGCTTTCATTGCTGCGGGTTGTTCAACCACTGACCCATCGACCGACGGCACGGGCGTGGACGGTGTCGCGGTGGCACCGTACGGGCGCAGGTAGCGGTTCACGACCGGAGGCGCTGCGGGGATGCCCGTCGGCCCTTCACCCGGTTTGTAGTCGGTCCAATCCGCCGGTGCGGGACGCGGCTCAAACCCTTCGACCGTCGCGACGGGGATGACCATGTTGATCAGGTTCTCGACCTTGGTCAATTCGTCGCCTTGCTCTTTGCCGACGAACGTGAAGGCCTTGCCACCCTTGCCCATGCGCGCCGTGCGACCCACGCGATGGACGTAAACCTCTGGGTCTTCGGGAATGTCGTAATTGATGATGTGACTGATGTCCGCGACGTCGATGCCACGGCTGGCGAGGTCGGTCGCGATCAGCACATCGAACTTGCCCCCCCTGAAACCTTTCATCACGTGGTCGCGTTTGTTCTGCGCCAAATTGCCGTGAATCTCGCGGCACTCGATGCCGTCGGCGTGAAGTTTCTTGGCGAGCTTTTCTGCTCCACGCTTTGTGCGGCAGAAGATGATCGCCAGGTCCGGGTTTTCCTTTTCCAGCAACTGGCGCATTAATCGGTATTTGTCCCACGGTTGAACGCTGAGGTAATACTGTTCAACCTTCTCCACGGTCGGCTTGTCGTCGGCGCCCGGCGCGATCAGTTTGCTGACCGGCTCGCGCATGTAGCGACGAGCGAGCTTGTCGATCTCATCGGAAATGGTCGCGCTGACGAAGATCGTCTGATGTCCCGTCTGCTGTTGCGGTTCGGACGACTCGGCAGCGGGTTGTTCCTGTTCTCCATCGCGCACACTGGGCACCCGGCCGCGCATTCCCTTCACGCGCGAGAGGATGTTGCGGATGTCGTCTCTAAACCCGATGTCGAGCATGCGGTCGACCTCGTCGAGGACGACGAAACGGATGTTCTCGACGGTCAGGATACGCCGGTCGAGCAGGTCGATCACCCGCCCGGGCGTACCGACGATGACCTCGGGCCCATGCTTCAAATGCTTCATCTGCGCCGCAATCTTCTGCCCACCGTAGACGGCGGCGGTGCGGATCGGGGTAAACTGACCAAGCCGTTTGATCTCCTCTTCCACCTGCACGGCCAACTCGCGGGTAGGGACTAGGATGAGCGCCTGGGTCGACAGACCTTTTTCAGCTTTTTGCAGGACCGGCAGGCCAAATGCTGCGGTTTTGCCCGTACCGGTGCGCGCCTGTCCGAGGATATCGGCGCCTTTGAGCGCCTCGGGGATCAACAGCGCCTGAATCTCCGACGGGGTCACAAACTTGGCCTCGGCCAACCCGCGCAAGAGCGACGGGCGGATTCCAAGGGCGGCGAAAGCTTCGGGAATGGGGGGGTGTTCTGCCTTGTCGGTCATGAATGCTCGAATTGCGTCAAATAGGTCTCGGCTGCCCCCGATTGGAGCATCTGAGGTACGATTCTATCGGTCGTACCGCACCGCGACAAGGCACCTGATAAGAGTCCTACAGTGTCAAATCGGGTTGGCATGACGGGTCAAAGCGTCGCGATCACCTCTGTCTGAGCGGTTGAGTTCGGCTTTCCGTTCGTTGGCCCGCGGTTTGCCCGGTGTATCATACAAGCGATTATCGAAAGGATATCACCATGGCAACGACCCCCCGATACGTAGTGCAAAAAGTTGGAGATCAGTTCATTCCAATGCGTCAGGACAAGAAGGATAGTGGCCAGTCCTCAATGCTTGCAGCAGCAGGTGTCATGACCGGCCTGTGGGGCTTGCGACATCGTGGACTGATTGGCCTGGGTGCGCTAGGCCTTTCCGCCTGCCTCGCTTATCGAGCCGCCACCGGACGAAGTCTGGTCGAGCGTTTGACTTGCGGCAGTTGCGGCAAGTCGAAGAAAGGCTCGGTGTCCGATACTCCGTCGCACCAGCACGATTTGAAGAGCAATTCCAATCAGGCACCCTCCGACAGTGTGGATGAGGCCGCGATGGAATCGTTCCCGGCCAGTGACCCCCCGGCTCGTTCGACGTCGGTGGGCGCGGCGTAACACTTCGGGTTACCGATTGATAAGCGTAAGTGACAATCCAAACGCTTGCTACCCTGTATCGGTCGCAAGCGTTTCTCGTTGGCTTCGGCTGGGTGAAGGTTAGCCTGGCGTTGCGACCAATTGCCGCTCGTAAAGCTGCGCGTAGGTCTCACAGGTCTGCAGCAGTTCCTCGTGCTTGCCCTGCCCCACCACGCGACCGCGATCCATTACGACGATCGTATCAGCGGACAGGATCGTGCTGAAGCGGTGGGCGATGACGAACGTGGTCCGCTCGTGCATCAGGCTTTCGATCGCCTGTTGAATCAGGTGCTCACTCTCGGCGTCAACCTGGCTGGTCGCTTCATCGAGAATCAGGATGGGTGACTGGCGCACAATCGCCCGAGCAATGTTGATGCGCTGTTTCTGACCGCCTGACAGCCCACCCCCAAGCCCGTCGAGTGGGTGGTCGTAACCACCGGCCTTTTCCAGAATGAACTCGTGTGCAAACGCCTTCTTGGCGGCGTGCTCAATCTGCTGACGAAGGTCACGCGTACTGTCAATGTCCTTCGGATCGGTCGATGCCAGTAGATGGGCCAGTGGATGGCCATATGCAATGTTCTCTGCGATCGTCCCGGGGAACAGCACGCTGTCCTGCGTTACAAGACTGATCTGATCGCGCAGACTTTTCAGTGTGACGTTTCGCACGTCGACACCGTCGATCGTCACGCGCCCCAGCGTTGGGTCGTAAAATCGTGGCAGCAGTGCCAACAGGGTCGTCTTACCACTGCCGTTGCGACCAACGACGGCTACGCTCTTGCCCTTCTGAACCGTCAGGCTGACGTCGATCAATGCGGGGCTGGAGGCACCGGGATAGGTGAATGAAATGTTCTCGAATCGCACGACCGACTGGATCGGCGCCAGCCTCACGCGCGGCAGGGCCTTTTCTTCATCCGTGCGCGCCTTTTCGCTTGGCAGGTCGATCGCTTCAAACACCCGCGTCGCAGCGGCGTTGGACTTGGCCAGCACGTTGTTGATCTTGCTCGCCCGACGCAGGCTCTCGCCGATTCCGCCCAAACAGATCATGACGAGGAAGAACGTCGTCTTGTCCAGTCGTTCCTGCACCAGCATCATGTACGACGCGTACATCACGATCGTGCCGATGACAAAAAGAGACATCGTCTCGATAATCGGTGAGCTCATGGCGTCAATGCGCGTCATGCGCAGTTGCTGAACGCTCAGCCCGCGCATGATGCTCGCGTAGCGCCGCCGTTCGAATCGCTCGGCGTTGGCACCCTTCACGACGCGGATGCCGATCAGCGTCCCCTCAATCTGCCCGAGCATGTGCGACGACTTCTGCATCGCTTCCTTGCTCGCTCGGCGCATCTTCTTGCCGAACCTCTTGATGACCGCAAACATGATCGGTCCGAACAGCACGATGAAGAGCGTCAGCTTCCAACTGAGGAACATCGCCAGGCCAAAAGCGAAGAGAATCTTGATCGGCTCCTGCACACTTTGGCCGAGCAGCATCTTGAAGCCTTCCTGCAGGCCCGAAGCGTCTTGAACCAATCGGCTCGTGACGTCGCTGGTCCCCTTCTGACCAAAGAAGGACATGGGAACGTGCAGAACGTGGTCGTACAGATGCCGGCGAATGTCGTTGACGGCGAGGATGGCGGCGCGGTCGGAGAGATACTCCTGGAAGAAGCGTACAACGTTGCCGACCGTCGTGATCGTCGCGATGACGCCGAATGCGATCGCGATCGCGTAAAGCGGGTTGTCCGGCACGTGACCGGCGACCCGGCCACCGAGTCGCAGGTATGTCGGAATGGGCCCCAGGGATACGGTCTTCGTCGCCGGTGGCGCAACGCCGTCGGTGAACGGGGCGGTCAGCGTGGCGGTTGTCGTCGCAGGGTCGGCTAACCGCTTGAGTTGTCCCCGGCGTTCCTCTGCGGAGGTCACGTCAGGAATGAGGATATAAAGCTTCTCAATGCCTGCGCGGTCCGCTGGGCTGTGGTCTTCCACACGGGCGACACGGACCTCGGCGGTCTCATCGGCAAACGAGACGCCAAGGCGTTTGGCGACGATCTGACTGTTGGCCCATTCGGAGACGGTCTGGTTGTTCAACAGGACCTTCATGATCGGCGTGAACGCCGCAATGCCACCGGTCGTGGCCGCCCCTACAAACACAGCGCACAGGATCGACACGATCACCGTCCGGCGGTACGGCCAGAGAAATCGGCTTGCCCGCCAGAAGTTCCTGAGCGATTTGTCCTTCTTGCGGTTCGGGTCACGACTCATGCGAAACAGACCTTTCAGTCGATAACATGGATGTTATCGGACGAGGGAAACCGGCGAGTATAGTCGAATCTTCCCTTCGTACCACGGGCGGCCCGCCCGTGCATTGGCTCGAAATTATCCTCCAGAACACGGGTGGGCCACCCGTCGTACGAAAGACCGCCATGCCCACGCCCATCCCACTGTCGCGACCTGACATCACCCAGAAGGAAATCGACGCCGTCGTCGAAGTCCTGCACACAAATACATTGTCGATCGGTCCGAAGATCGAAGAGTTCGAGCGCGCCTGCGCCAAGATCGCTGGTCGACGTCATGGCATCGGTGTGAACAGTGGCACAAGCGGGCTGCACCTGGCGATGCTCGCAGCCAACATTGGGCCCGGTGACGAAGTGGTGACGACGCCCTTTTCGTTCGTCGCGTCGGCCAACTGCATTTTGTTCGTCGGCGCCAAACCGGTGTTTGCCGACATTGACCCGCTGTCGATGAACGTTGACGTCGAGAAACTGGAAGCCGCGATCACGCCCAAAACCAAGGCGATCGTCGCGGTCGAGTGTTTCGGGCACCCCGGGGGGATGGTCGAGGTCGAGCAACTCGCCCGCCGACATAAGTTGACGCTGATCGAGGACTGTTGCGAGGGCTTCGGTGGACACAGTGGTGAGCGCCCCATCGGTTCGTTCGGCCGGGCCGGTGTGTTCGCGTTTTACCCGAACAAGCAGATTACGACGGGTGAAGGTGGCATGATCGTCACCGACGACGACCGCTTTGCAGCCACGTGCCGGGCGCTGCGCAACCAGGGTCGTGAAGGCATGGCCTGGCTGGCCCACCAACGGCTGGGCTACAACTACCGCCTCAGTGAGATCAACGCGGCCCTCGGTGTGGCCCAGACCGAGCGGCTTGAGGAGATCCTGGAGAACCGCAGACACGTCGCCCATGCGTACATGCAGCGGTTGATGACCAACAAATACCTCATCCTGCCCACGCTTGACGACGAGACGCACATGTCCTGGTTTGTCTTCGTCGTTCGTCTGAACGACCTGTTCGAGGTGGGTGACCGCGACGACGTAATGCGAGTCCTGCGGGCCGAGGGCATTGGTTGCAACAATTACTTCCCACCTATCCACCTCCAACCCTACATGGCTGAGATCACCGGGCATAAGGACGGTGATTTCCCCGTCTGTGAATACGTCTCGGCACGCACACTGGCGCTGCCCTTCTTCGGCCAGATGACCGATCGCGATGTCGATCGTGTCTGCGACGTGCTGGAGATGTCGCTGGATAAAGTGCTGACGAGTCGCAAAGGCAGGCGTTTCTAAAGCTGGACCAAGAACTGACGTGGCAAGTCCATCAAGCTGACCACAAAATGAAGAAGGCTCTGATCTCACCCACATGAGGACCAGAGCCTTCTTTGTCGATCACCGCAGCGAACTGCGGTCCCAACGATATTTTGTGGCTGAGCCGTTCCCTCCACGGCTCAGCCTGCATTGCCCGTATCCGTCATCAGTCCACCCCCGGTCTACTGCTCATTATTCGGGCAGGTAGAGTATGGGGATTTCCACGACGGTCCTCAACAGTATTTTGAACATTGAAACGCTGTTTAGGCACTGAAAAAGCCGGTGCGACAAAATTTCGATGTTTGCCGACCGTGCCAATGTCAATTTAGGAAAGATTATTTTTCCTCGCCGCCCATAAAAACCTATAGGCTGGCTAACCTGTCGCAAACACATGGAAGGAAGTAATTATAATCACCTGAAAGCGCCGGGTGCGCAGTTAACGCACAGCAAGTGGTCACGGGTGGCTACTAAAGTGGCAGCAGTGTTCAACGTGACAGGCGAGTCGCAAGGGACGTGGTTACATCGTCGGCGGGAATGCGCGTGACAACGATCAACCCCCGCAGGCCCGCGACGGTGTCGATCACGTACGTCGACGACTCGAGAATCTCTCGCCAGCGTTCGTCGTCCATCTCGTCCATGTCCAACAGGGGACCGACCAGATCAGCCGCGACCGCGAACACGCGCAAGCGCACGTCGCGCCCGAGCGCGGGGCCGACGGCGTCGCATAGGCTCGCGGCGCTATCCACCCCGTCAGCGACGCGCAGACTGACTGCCGCTTGCGGATCATTCGTGCTCCAGCGGCGAACCGGTGACATGCCGACCCTCTTATCGAGGCCCCATGCCAGCGCGGGCACAACACCGTCAAGCGGCCCGTCGAGTCGCGCGACGATCGTCTGGTCGATCGGTGTAAACGCGCTGACCGCTTCACAGATCAACCGACGCAACCGCTGGCGCAGATCCGATTCGCTCGCGACCGGTTCACCGTCTTGCTGGACGATCCGCAACTCATACGCACTAAACCCACCCGGCCAAGCCGCACCAATGGCCGCAGGACCACCGATCGGCCAGGCGGCCAACTGTTCGGCGCTTGCAATATCGATCTGACTTACGCGAAGGATCGCCACGACGCACGTCCTCTACTTCACAACACTTACTCTGTTACCGGGACCGCGACGCCAACCGGGGTCTGGAGCCATTCGAACAGGGCACCCGGTTGGGCGACCACGTTCACCATCGACCCGATCGCGATGTCACCGCTGGTCAGATCGTACGCCTCGTCCTTGTTCGGCAGCGCGATGATGAAGTGCGTCCCGGCCTGCACGGCCATCGCGCCACCCTCACCGACGAATTTCACGCGTCCCTGGATCGTCCTGGGTGGCCCGAAGATCGGTGAGACAAACCCACCCCCACTCGACACCGTCCAGAGCTTGCGCGCCTGCACTCGGATGAGGAGATTGACGGGAACGTTCAACGGCCCGGCGTAGGGGACGCCACCGGTGTCCAGATGCAACTGGTAGTTCGTGCCACTGGGCGCAAACGTGATGCGGTCAGGCTGACTTGCGGTCACCTTACCACGCGCGGGAAAGTCGGAAACGCTCGCCATGATGCTCCTTCTGTGTCGCGCGACCAATGTAGCGATAGTGGATCGAATGTCGATCGTTGGGGACCGATTGGGGAGGGTCGTGCACGCAGTTGCGACGCGCGACGGTCCACAATCGACATTCGAATACCCAACGGTTACCGTTCCCAGCGTGTACACGGTCTGGTGGATATTGCTCGCCCTGGCGTTGGTGGCGCTGAACGGGTACTTCGTCGCCGCCGAGTTTGCCGCCGTAGGCGCACGGGCCAGTCGATTGGAACAGCGCGCGTCCACGAGCCTGCTAGCCCGGTTGTCGCTGGATATCAAGAAGCGTCTCGACCTCTACCTCTCCACCTGCCAGCTTGGCATCACGATCGCCAGCCTCGGCCTTGGTGCCGCAACTAAGCCGGCGATCGCGCCGCTGATCGACCCGCTGTTGGCGTCCTTGGGATGGGCCGGTCCGCACGACGGGGCGCACACTTCGCTGGCGATCACCATCGCGCTGTCAATCAGCACG
>JBBRHE010000164.1:0-8611 GCA_038223165.1 Tepidisphaerales bacterium | reverse complement strand
CCGGTTGGCGTAACTGCAGGTACATCAAATCTTCGAAGTTGACCCGACTGCGCTTGAACGCCGTCGTTTCAGCGTTGGCAAGGTTGTTGGCGACCACGTCGATCCGCGTCGACAGGGCCTTCAATCCAGTGGCGGCGGCATTGAGTGCGGTGATGGCCATGGTTTTGTTATCGGACTATGGATTGCAAAGTCATTAGCGATTAGCGGCTAGTCGTGACCGCAATTGATCGCTTAGGAGATCTTCCCGACCTCGTTGACGAGCCGGCCGAGCGTCTGGTCCTGGTAGCGGATCATGTTCGCGTTGGCCTCGAGTTGACGCTGCGAGTCCATGAGAGATGCAAGCTCCGTCGCCGGGTCGACGTTGGCGCGTTCGAGCACACCCGTGCGGATCTCCGGCTTCGTCGGGCGAACCGCCGCCGGTGACGCGACGGCGAAGAGGTTGCCCCCGGTCTTGACGATCTGCGAGACGTCCGTGATCTCGAACAAGCCCAGCGTGCCGATCGGTTGACCGTCCTGGGTGATGGTGCCGTCGTTGGCGATCGTGGTCAGGCGCGACGGGTCGAGCTCGATCGGCTTGCCGGCGATGTCCAGAACCTTGGCGCCGGTGCCCGACTGGATCAGGTGCCCACTGCGATCGACCATGAGTCGACCGTCGCGCGTGTATTGTTGTTTTCCACCCGATTGCACTGAGAAATAGCCTTCACCTGAGATCGCGACGTCCAGTGGACCGTCGGTGGTTTCCAATTCACCGGCCGACGTGTCGATTGCGCTGGGCGCGATGAACAGCCCACCCCCGATGCGGTCGAGCATGGGGTCGCTGTATTGACCGATGCGGCTCTTCGATTCGGGCACGCGTTCCATGAACAGCGCCATGTCGCGCTTGAAACCGTTGGTTTCACTGTTGGCGAGGTTGTTCGAGATGACGTCCTGGCGATGCGAGTTGGCCATCACACCGGCAGCGGAGAGATATAGACCGTAGAGCATGAGTTCGCATCCTTGCGAGGTGAATAAAGTGGGCAGTCACCCGTGGGTAGCAAGAAAGGACCGCTTGCCCTATGTGCTGTCCACTGTCCACTGACAACTGTTCACTGACAACTGTTCACGATGACCGGCTTAACGCGCGGCGCGGGATGTCGTCTCCCGCGCCGCGCGGTTCACCGTTTCGTTCGGCATGTCATCCGTGACGAAGTGGGGACCGGTTCCACCGATCACCACTTGCCGACGAGCAGCTTCTGGCTGAATCGCACTCTGGAGGTGCATCGCAACGGCCAGGCGTGCGGCGTTCAATATCCGGGTGCCCAAGTCGTCGTATGCATTGTCCATCGATGCGCTCCAATCCTGTCTTGCCCCGAACCGTACTACACAACCACCGTGCCAAAACGGGGTGCCACACGTTCGCAAGATCGCCAAATCGATGGAAAACCTCTGAAAAAACAGCCAAATTCGGGCAGCAGAATTTTGATTGTCGGCTTTTGCGCGGTCCGCGCAATCTCCTCCAACAGCGCAGGACTTGCCGGTCCGTGCGCAGGTTACGCAGATGAAATAGAGAGGATAACACTCCGCCGCCGGCGTCAACTTACGCTCGGCCGAGGAGATCCAACAGTGGGGAATCATCGATTGTCAGGGGCAGATCGATGCGCCCTCGGCGACGGCTCGACTCGTAGGTGGCGAAGATCAACTCCGTCGCAGCCAGCGCGCGGTGCCCGGACAGTTGCGGTTCGCGACCGGTCCGTAGCGCGTCGACGAGGTCCACGACACCGTGCGCGACCGCTTCGAGGTCCTTCGGGCCAGGATCGGGCATGATCGTCTCCCAATCGCTTTGCCCCTTGGCCCAAACCCGAACGCCGTCCCCACCAACGAGTTCGATCTGCCCTTCGGTGCCGACCAGCCGTTGCTGTGTGCCGATGTCAGCCTGATGACCGGTCACCATCAACCCGCGCACCTCGTTTTTGAACTTGATGTGCGACAGCCCCTGCCCTTCGCAGGGCACGCCGAACACGTCCTCCGTGTCACGTGTTTCGATCTGGCCGATCACCCACTCTGCGGGTGTTTCGTCGTTGTAGAAGAACATCATGTCGAACCAGTGCGTGCCCCAGTCATACAGGTTGCCGCACGAGAATTCCATACGCTTCAACAGACCGATGCGGCCGGTTTTGAGCAGTTCGCGCATCTTCAGGAAAGGTGGGTTGAACCGCCGCTGATGGTTGAACGTCAACTGCACCTTCCGGGCGTCGCAGACCTCGACCATGCGCTTGGATTCACCGAACGTCACTGCCATCGGTTTTTCACAATGAATCGCCTGCACGCCTGCCTCTGCGGCGGCGACGACCATCTCGGTGTGCAGCCGGGGCCAGGTTGCGATGCTGACGATGTCCAACCGTTCACTGCGGAGCATCTCGAGGTAATCCGTGTAGATCACGTCACCCCCCACATCCCGCTGATATGCCTCGGCGTTTTCGTGACTGAGGTCCGCCAGCGCCACGATGCGACACCCTGCCGTGAGGTAGCCGTTGCCGTGGTGTCGCGACATGCCAAACCCGGTCGAACCGTCGGACTTCCACGGTTTGCCACACCCGATGATGCCTACGCGAAACTTTTGATCCATGTCTGGGTCGCTCCTGAAAAGACGAAGGTTGTTGGGCCCCTCTCTCCCCTGTATACACGGGAGAGAGGCCGAAGTTTACCCTCCCCCGCTTTCCACGACATCTGTCTGCGGGCTGGTCATCCGCCGGGGGTCGAGCAGGTGGTTCAGTTCGTCCTCACTCATCAACCCACGCTCGCGAGCGACCTCGCGGACCGTCCGGCCCGTCTTAAAACTTTCCTTGGCGATGTCCGTGGCGGCGTCGTAGCCGATCTTCGGGGCCAGTGATGTGCACATGGCCAGCGACTGCTCGACGAGCGACTCGCACCGCTCGGGGTTAGCAGTCATACCAGCGACCGTGCGGTCGGTGAAGACGCGCGACGCCGTCGATAGCAGATCGACCGACTGGAGCAGGTTATACGCCATCACCGGCATCATCACGTTCAGCTCAAATGTGCTCCCCAGCCCACTGGCCGCGAACACGATCGTCGCGTCGTTGCCAACCACATGGGCGGCGACCTGCAACACCATTTCGCTCATCACCGGGTTCACCTTCCCCGGCATAATCGAACTGCCCGGCTGGGTCGCGGGAATCGAAATTTCACCAATGCCACACCGTGGGCCACTGGCGAGCCAGCGCACATCGTTGGCAATTTTTGAGAGGCTGATCGCGATCGTCTTTAACAACCCCGACGCCTCGACGACACCGTCTTTTGCCGATTGCGCTTCAAAGTGATTGGCGGCCTCGACGAAATCAATGCCAGTGCGATCGGCGATCAACGCGATGGCCCGCCGGGCAAACTCTGGATGCGAGTTAATGCCCGTCCCCACCGCCGTCCCACCCAGTGGCAGTTCGCGCAGCGCCGCGATGGCGCGATGCGCACGTTCAACGGACAGTCGAGCCTGCGCTGCCCATCCACCGACCGCCTGCCCGAGCCGCACAGGCGTCGCATCCTGCAGATGCGTTCGCCCGATTTTTACGATCAGGTCAAACTCACGTGCCTTGTCCGCCAAGCGCTCTTCGAGGTGCATCAGCGCGGGCAATAACGACTCACGCATGCTCGTCGCCGCCGCGACGTGGATCGCCGTGGGGATGACGTCGTTGCTGCTCTGCTGCATGTTGACATGGTCGTTTGGATGGACGGGAGATTTCCCACCGCGCGTGCCCGTGGCGATCTCGTTGGCCCGCGCTGCGATCACCTCGTTGGCGTTCATGTTCGTGCTGGTGCCGCTACCGGTCTGGAAGATGTCGACGACGAAGGTCTCGTCAAGCTTGCCGTCGATGACTTCCTGCGCCGCCTGGGCGATCAGGTGCGCTCGCTGTTCGTCCATCAAACCGAGCGACGCGGTCGCGCGAGAACAAGCGAGCTTGATCGTGCCCAACGCAGCGAGAAACGCTCGGTTGAAGCGCAAGTTTGAAATCGGAAAGTTCTCGATCGCCCGCGCCGTGCTGGCACCGTAGTAGGCATCGGCGGGCACGAGCATCTCGCCCATCGAGTCGCGTTCGGTTCGAGTTGACATAGGATTGCTCTCTTTCGCTGCTATCCGGATCGCAACGGATCGTAGGCAAGGATATAGCCAACAAGGCATCTAGGGAGCAGGCGATTAGGTGACGCTAGTCTATCCCAAGAAGCACTGTCATGCCGATGGGCGCGGTAGCGGCGCGAGGGAACTTGCCCGCCGCACAACTTTTCGAATTATCGCGATCCCTCTGGTCGCTTCCGCTCCCTTCGGGATGACATGGTAAACCTTCAAGCATGCTGCTGACGTACTGTTCAGCCGGCCCGATTAGCTCTCGTCGTCTTCGCGTTTCACTTCGCGTGGCCAGGTCTCTTCCGCCCACTTGTACCACTCGGTGACCTGCGGACCGGGGACTGCTTCCGCATCGATCTTCAGCCATTCACACACCTTGAAAAACGCCGCCATGCGTTCAATGGGTGTGTTCTCGGGCAGCAGCTTGATCAGGGTTGGTCGAAACTTCGGATCGAACGCGGCCATGTCACTGCTGAGGCCCGCGTTATCGAGTAGCGCCGACGCAAAGTGGATCGCGACGTCCGGCCGATCGCGCACACCCCGTAGCAATACGCCCTTGGACCACGGCCCGGCGTAGTCGGCGACGAGCAGCAGCGCCGGCGTCAGCCCGTCGCCACTTGTTACCGCTAGCAGCACGTCGCGTAGCTTGGCATCGGGCACATTGCCGGACATGCGATTCGGCATGCGCGCCAATTCTCGCAGCGCGTACGCCTGCGTCTGGGCGGACTCCTGCTTGCTCAGCAAGCCGCGTAACCGGTCGAACGTCTCACGCGAGTTGACGGCCGCCAGCACCTCCATGTCGCGCCAGTCGAGCTTGTCTTTCGCCATCATCTCAGCGGTGACGTTGTCTCGCTGCGCCTGCGACATCTGGGCAAACGCCTCCATCTCGTAGGGTGTGCCTTCACGCCAATCGTCGTAGCCGATGTTGGTGCTCTTTTGAAACCTCGCGTATGCGTCAGACGTGGACATGCCCGCTGGCCTCCAATCTCTCCGAGGAATTGACGGTTCCTCCGGCGACTCGGGTTCAGTCGTCGGGGCCGCTGCCCGTGCACCAACAGCCGCGTAGTCGTACCCGCTGCCATGCTTGTTGTACGGCGGCTTGAACCGGGAGATAAGGAAGTACTCCAAGGCTAGACCGAAGTGCGACAGATGCCACTCGAACGGAATCGCGTCGAGATAACGCGCCTCGGCGATGTCCTCGTGTTGCCAGATTCGCTTGTCGAACGTCCAGGAAGCTTTGCCGACATACAGGAGCTTGCCCTCCGCGTCGTAGAACAGATATACCCCGGCCTTCGTGTGAGGCGCTGTTTTGCGCGATGCTTTATAAAGTTCGGGCTTGGTGAAATCGTAAAGGTGAGCCATCTCAATCGCGGGGAAATCGGCCGACAGATGCTTTCGGAAGTCGACGATGGCGTCGGCGACGCGCTGCCAGCGTTCGCTCATTACAAGCCCTCAAAGAAATCATTCCCCTTATCATCCACCACAATAAACGCCGGGAAGTCGACGACCTCGATCTTGCGGATCGCTTCCATACCCAGGTCTTCGAAGTCGACCATTTCCACCTTTTTGATGTTCGACTGCGCAAGGACTGCCGCGGGGCCACCGATCGAGCCGAGGTAAAAGCCACCGTGTTTTCTGCACGCGTCGGTGACGGTTTTGCTGCGGTTGCCCTTGGCGATCATGACCATGGAGCCGCCGTGGGATTGGAAGAGGTCGACGAAGGCGTCCATACGACCGGCCGTGGTCGGACCGAAGCTGCCGCTGGCCATGCCGGTCGGGGTCTTGGCGGGGCCGGCGTAGTAGATGGGATAGTCTTTGAGGTACTGCGGTAACGGTTGGCCCGCCTCGAGCATCTGGCGGACCCGCGCGTGGGCGGCGTCTCGCGCGACGATGAGTGTGCCGGTCAGCTCGACACGGGTTTTGACAGGGAACTGGCTGAGGATCTTGCGCACACGGTCCATGCCGATCGACAGGTCTATCTTCACAGCCGCCGCGAGCTTCGGTTGCTCGGTGGGCAGGTATTTTCCGGGGTTGCGCTCGAGTGCTTCGATGAACACGCCGTCCTTTGTGATCTTCGCCTTGATCTGTCGGTCCGCGCTGCAGGACACTCCGATGCCGATCGGCATGCTGGCAGCATGGCGCGGCAAGCGGATGACGCGGACATCGTGGGCGAAGTATTTCCCGCCAAACTGGGCGCCGATGCGGCTCTCGCGCGTCAGGTTGAGGATACGTTCCTCCCACGCCGTGTCGCGAAACGCCCGACCACCCTCACTGCCGGTCGTCGGTAAGTGGTCAAGATATTTTGCAGTCGCCAGCTTCAGCGTCTTCATCGTCGTCTCGGCGCTCGTGCCCCCGATCACCACCGCAAAGTGGTACGGCGGACAGGCGCTCGTGCCGATCTCCTTCAGCTTGCTACGAATGAACGTCTCCAGATCCTTTTCGTTCAGAACCGCAGGCGTGCTTTGGTAGAAATACATCTTGTTGGCGCTACCGCCCCCTTTGGCCATGAAGAGCAGTTTGTACGCATCACCCGTGTCGGCAGCGATGTCGATTTGTGCGGGCAGGTTGCTGGCGGTGTTCTTCTCCTTGAACATCTCGATTGGCGCCAGTTGCGAGTAGCGCAGGTTGTTTTCTTGGTACGTGTCGAAGATGCCTTCCGACAGCGCCGCTGCGTCGTCGAAATCGGTCAGCACAAACTGGCCCTTCTTTCCGACGACTATGGCCGTCCCCGTGTCTTGGCAACTGGGCAACTGACCGGCCGCAGCCACGACGGCGTTCTGCAGGTGCGTGTAGATCACGAACCGGTCGTTGTCACTGGCCTCGGGGTCGTTCACCTCGTCAGCCAGTTTCTGCAGATGCTTGGCGCGGAACAGGAAGTTGATGTCGATGAACGCCTGCTTGGCGAGCGTGCGCAGCGCCGACGGTTCGACCTTGAGCAACGTGCGACCACCGACGTCAATCGTCGAGACGCCCTCGGTCGACAGCAGTCGATAGTCGGTGTCATCCTCGCCGTACTGGAACGTGGGCTCGTAAACAAACTGGGGCACTGGCGTCGTCTCCTGACGTAAAATGCAGGTAATTGATTTTAACCACCATGCCACGAAGACGCGACGAAGGCGGGTTCACTAGCAGAGACGCACAGAATGCGGACAAGGCGCAGGCATCCTAGGATTCGGATTCCTCGGGTATCGCGTCGACCGCTGGTTGTGCACGATCTTCACCGACCTGTATGCCGACGACCTTGATCGCTCGGATCGCCATGAACATGGGGATCTCTTTCCTCGCCGAGTTCTCCGCTGCGGCGCGGGGGCCGCTCGTACTGGTTTTGTGGCTTGGCCATTCGTCAATCGCATCGACGAGCAGTCCCGCGCTGCGCAGCCCGCGGATGTAGGCCTCGATCGGTTTGTGAAACGACCATGTGTACGTGTCCGGGTCTTTGCCCGGATGCGTCACGATCGGGCTCTTGCGCGGCAGCAGGTAACGATCGACGCGCCGAAACTGCACCGCGGCTTTGTCGTCCCAGCCCCAGGTGGTTTCCTTTGGCCCGCGAAAGCAGGGATGCATCATCACCAGCGCCAAGCGGCCCCATGGCTTGAGCGATCGTGCGACACCGGTAAAGACCGGGCCAATCGGGTTGATGTTCTGAATCGCCAGTACGCACGCTGCGGCGTCGAACGTACCCTCGGGCAGGAATGACAGCTCTCGAGCGTCGGCAATGTGATACTCGATCGGCATGTCCGCCGTGCTGCGCGCCTTAGCAGCGTGGATAAGAGGCGTGGCGGCGTCCACACCCGTCACCTGCACGCCACGGTCTGCCAGGTATCGACAGAGCACACCCTGCCCGCACGCGACGTCGACGCACGTGTTGCCGGCCTTCAACGAGAGCAGCCGCGCGACACCCGGTAGGATCACCTCGCGCTGAAATTCGCTTCCCTCGTCACCAACGAGCTTGTCATACCACTCTGCGACGCCACCCCAATCAGTCACCTTCGTTGGTTGCGCTGGCTTACCCTGTGGCTTCGACGGTGATTGAATCTGCGGCTGCACTTGGGTGGACCTCGACTTCAACGGAGGGCCCTTCCGCTTCGTCCCATCGGGACGGCGGTGGTAATCAGCAGGCTTGGCGTTACGGGGAAAACGTTCGTTACTCGCCATGAACGCGAGTGTAACAGGACTGCGGGCACCAGACGACCAATCACATCTTCGGCAGCCAGTCGACGCCTTCGAACGCGGGATCGGTATGCTGTTTGGTTGTCAGCGGGGTGCTGGTCTTCTCTTCCTCGTCGACGACGAATATCTGCATGGTCGTTACGCCGACCTTGCGCAGCTGAACTTTCAGCAGCTTGCCCGTGAAGGGCGCTGTGGTGATCGCCTGCCAGCGTCCAAAGCGGATCGTGACGTTGGGGTGAATCGTCCCGGCGACATGGATCTCGCGCGGGGGGTGGGCAGCGGCCGCCTTGCAGGCAGCGACGAGGTGACCGGTGAGCTTTTCCAAGG
>JBBRHE010000163.1:0-8642 GCA_038223165.1 Tepidisphaerales bacterium | reverse complement strand
TGGACGAGCGTCATGCCACCGGCGGCGCCGGCGCTCTGCATCACGCGGAACATCGTCTGGTCGTCAATCATGAACACGCCGGGGTAAGCGAGAAAGATCTTGAAGGTCGTGATGCCCTGGTCGATGACTTTGGCGAATTCCTTCTCGTGGCGTGGCTCGTACTCGGTGACGGCCAGGTGATAGCTGTAGTCGATCGCGCACCGGCCGGCGGCCTTGGCGTGCCAGTCGTCGATCGTCTGTTGGAACGTCTTGCCTTTGAACTGGATGGCGAAGTCGATAATCGTCGTGGTGCCACCGAACGCCGCGGCGCGGGTGCCGGATTCGAAGTCGTCGGACGAGACCGTGCCACCGAAGGGGAGTTCCATGTGAACGTGGGGGTCGATGCCACCGGGAATGACGAGCTTGCCGGCGGCGTCGATGACCTTGTCGGCGGTGGCAGCCGGTGGAAAGGTCGCAGCGAGGTTGCGACCGATCGCGGTGATGGTTTCCCCTTCGATCCAGACGTCGGCGTGGTAGTCATCCGTGGCCGTGATGATGCGGCCGTTCTTGATCAGGGTGTTCATGCGAGGGTTAGGGTAACGACCGTTGGTTGGGGCCGCTACGGAAATCATTGCGCCTGCGCGAAGGCGGTCGCGGGAAGGGTACAACCCGCACGAACGGGCAGCAAGGCGGTTGGCAAAGAAGAGACGCGAAGGCGCCAAGGGCGCGAAGACGGACGCGAAGGAGAGGCAGAAGCATTTCTTCGCGAATTTCTTCGCGCCCTTCGCGCCCTTCGCGACTTCGCGTCTCTGCTGTCTTAATCGTTCCTTGGGATACGATTAAACGCGCGCCGCCATGCCACGGGCGTGGTGTTTGACGTGGGCGTCTTCGGTCGAGGCGAGCGTGAGGACACCATCTCGCGGGGCCATTCTTCGGATGAGGAAGTAGCCGATGATGCCACCGATGACCAGGCCGATGCTGATGATCATGCTGAAGCTGAACGCCCCCAGGCTTGTCTCGGCGACGGCGGGCTCGGAGCGCAGCAGTTCCAGGACGAAGCGCGTAGAGCCTTCCAGCACCATCATCAATATGAAGATACTCCCCTGCGCGTGCGGAAGCGTGAAGAACGCCACCAGCACCGCAGCAAGGAAGAACGCGGTGAAGGCGCTGTAGAGCTGCGCGGGATACACTTCCTGCGACCGGTTGGTGGCCATCAGCTGATTCGCTTCTGCAGCGCCAAACTCGGCCCGCAGCTCGGCGGGGGATTTTAACACCAGTCCACCGCGATCGCTGGGGCGGACGACCTCGGGTGAGGCTTCGAGCCGGTCGGCATAAAACTCTTCGACGTGCGCGTTGCTGTAATACGGGAACGTGACGCCCAGGTGCGGGTTGGTGCAGACGGCGCCGTAACAGCAACCGTTCATAAAGCACCCGATGCGCCCGAACGCCAGACCGATCATGAGGGCCGGCGCGATCACGTCCATACCGTGACGGATGGGGACGCGCTTCCACAGGCCGTAAGCGATCGCGCAGGGCATGCCGAGCAGAAAGCCCCCGTAATAGGTCAACCCACCACTGCGGATGTTGGCGGCGTCTTTGAAATTGTCCCACGCCGATCGCGACACATCCGTGTAGACGTGCCAGTTCTCCAGAACGTGCGACAACCGCGCACCGATGACGCCGGTGATAAGCGCGATGAGGCCCGCGTTGACGACGATTTCAGGGTCCAGACCCGTACGCCGCGCGAGGTACTTGGCGAGCTGGGTCGCGCAGAGGAAACCGATGACCATCAACAGCCCATAGCTATAGAGTGGGATGTTAAGGCCGGGGATGGTGAAGAGTTCTTGGAGCATGGGGAAGTAAGGATGAAGGCGGAAGGATGAAGGATGAAAAAAGCGAAGAACGTCCTCGTCTTATTCACCCTTCATCCTTATTTTTATGGCGTTACCGTGATGTTATCAATTAACCGCGTGTTACCGACCCGGGCCGCGACGGCGAGCACGACCGGGCCGGTAATGTTCTCTAGCTGGTCCTTGAGCGTATCCGGGTCGACGACGGCGACGTAGTCGATCGACATGTGCTTTTCGAGCAGGGTGCGCTTCATGATCGTCAGCAATCGCTGCGGTTGGCGGATGCCGTTTCCGATCTCGGTCTCGGCGAGCCGCAGGCCACGGTTGATCGACAGGGCCCGCTCGCGCTCAGTGGGGGACAGGTACTGGTTGCGGCTGCTCATCGCAAGGCCGTCGGGGTCGCGCAGCGTGGGGCAACCGACGATCTCGACGGGGAAGTCCAACCCTTCCACCATGCCGCGCAGGACGCGAAGTTGCTGAAAATCCTTCTGACCGAAGAGCGCGGCGGTCGGTTGGACGACGTTAAACAACTTCGCGACGACCTGGCAAACCCCCTTGAAGTGACCGGGACGGTGTTTGCCTTCAAGCTGGGTTGTGAGTGACGGCAGATCGATCGTCGCATCGGGCACGCCGGGCTTGTACATCTCCTCGGCCGACGGGTTGAAAACGAGGTCGACGCCGGTGGCTTCCAGTTTCTGCAGGTCGTCGAAGGTGGGCCGGGGGTACTTGGTGAAATCTTCGCGCGGGCCAAACTGGGTTGGGTTGACGAAGATGCTGACGACGACGTGCTGCCCATGCCGCTTGGCGGCCTCGACGAGCGACAGGTGGCCGGCGTGCAAGGCGCCCATGGTCGGCACGAACGCGACGCGCCCCGACATCTTCGCCCGCTCGGCCCGGCATTCGAGAATAGTTTGACTGACGATCACGCGGTCGAGCGTATCGATTCGACGATGAAAGGCAATGTAACGCGACGCGATCGACGGATTCGCGCAAGAGTAAGAAATGCCATCACGCCGCTTGCTTTTGGGCGTTTCAGTTGATTGCATCGAGAGAACGAAGCTGCAGATCTATGACAGCCCGTCGAGCAAGTTCCGAATGCTCTGCTGCAACGTCGGGTGGACCACGTCACCAGCAATCTCGGCAAGCGGGTCGAGCACGAAGCGGCGTTCGTGCATCAGTGGGTGCGGGACGAGCAGGTCGTCGGTCGCGATGATCTGGTCGCCGTAGAGCAGCAGATCCAGATCGATCGGTCGTGGCTCCCATTTTTCCCGGCGGACGCGGCCGATGTCGCGCTCGATCTCTAACAATCGGTGCAACAACCGCATCGGTGGCAACATCGTCGACACCGCAGCGGCGGCGTTGAGGTATGACGGGGAATTGGCCGGCCCACCCATCGCTGCGGTCTCGTAGAATCGGCTGACCTGATCGACGGTGATACCTGCGGTGCCTTTCAAACAATCGATTGCCGTGCGCAGGTTTCCCTCGCGGTCGCCAACATTGGCACCCAAGGCGATGTAGGCAGCGGTGGGGTGTAACGTCATGAGAACTAAATCTGAGCGATGCGTTTGAGGCCCCTCAACCATGTACCCATGGGCGAGTTCAGGGTGAGGGTGATTTCTCCGAATGGCGAACGTCTCTCGTCACTCGAAATCACCCTCACCCAGCCTCTCCCGGAGTACCGGGAAAGGGGCCGGAGAGTCAATCCTGCGCAATTTGCGTTTACCTTGCCGTTTCCACAAGCACTTCATGTTCGATTGCGCCCCCGTCGGCGCGGTAGAACCGGCTGCGGATCTGGGTTTTGCCACCGGGTTTGCAGAGGATGTCGGGAAGTGGGGCTCCGCCGCGTGGTTCGAGGTAGAGCTGTTCGCGGGTGAAGGGTTTGCCGTCGATGCCGCTGAAGTAGACGACGACATTGGGGTCGGTTTCCCAGCGGATGTTGCCCACCGAGTAGCTCAGTCGATAGCCACCGCCCATCGCGCGGTTTTTGAACGCGTTCATGTCGGTGAACTTCAAGCCTTCCCCATTAAGACCTTTCAGCAGGTCCGCCAATACATTCTGCCGTTCGAGCAGTGTCGCGGCGGCGGTCGGTTGCAGGTTGGCGGCGTACTCGGCGAAGCGGTCCTGGAAACCCTTGGTGTTGTCCGAAAACGCCTCGCGAAACGCCGCGTCGGCGGGGGTGCCGGTGTTGGTCATCTTTAGCAGCTTTACCAAGCGGTCGCGATACTTGGGTTTGCCACCGTTCTCCGTGCCGGCGTTGACCAGGAAGTGGACCATGGCCCAGGCCTGGTTGTACTGCACACCACCGCGCTCGACGTCGGTGGTCAGCGTGTGGTTCCACTCATCGAGCGTGATGGGGAGAAAATCGTCGAACGGAACGAGCTTGCGGGCCTTAACGTCCGAATGCAACTGGCGCGTACGCCGTGGCGGCACCTGGTTGAGCATGAACGACTTGCCCGTCCAGATCGCCTCTTCAAACAGCTGCGCGAGCCCTTCGTTCAACCACGGAGGCAATGAACCACTGATGGACCGGAATGCGAATTGGTGAAACGCTTCGTGTTGCAGCGTCCGCCGCATGGCGTCACGGCCTTGGCCTTCGAGGTAGGACGCCAACTGGTTGCGATCGGGAATGAACACCCCACCACTATTGGCCAGCCGGTTGTTCGTGAACTTCATGTAGTCCATGCGCTTGGCAAAGACGTACACCTCGAACCTGGCGCTGTCGTTGGCGTCGGCCTTCTTGAAATCGGCCAATCGGCGGTCGTATTCCTCGTACATCCCATCCAGACGAGCCGCGAGGTCTTTCGCCAGGGCATTGTCGACGTCGGTGTGCAACGTGTAGTGCCGCGTCTCGATTTCACGCAGGTTGGCGGCGAAGGTGGACGACGCAAAGCAGATGAGGAGAACAAACACGAACCGAAGATCGCGAGCAGCGGCGGTAAATAAAGCCATCATGCGATCCTCGGAAGTCTGACCCCTCTCCCGGTGCTCCGGGAGAGGCTGGGTGAGGATGATTTCGAGGGACGCGAAGTTCTCGCCATTCCCAATCACCCTTACCGTGAGGTCTCCCATGAGTACATAAGAGAGGGACCGGAAAGTCGCTCGCGGTTCAACAGCGTTTTTACTTTCCCGCCAGCATCACTATCATCACCGGACTTTTCGCAGTGAGCAATATGAGCGACCCGCAGCAGACGACGAACGAATACGAACAGGAACGCCGTGCGAAGCTTCAGAAGCTTCGGGACCTGGGTGTGGACCCCTACGGCAGCGCTACGCCGGGCATTCAATCATTGGCTGCCATCCGCGCCCAATTCAAGCCGGAATTTGGTCAGGATGGTGGTCCGGTCGTCAAAGCAGCAGGGCGAATCATCCTCAAACGCGACTTTGGCAAGAAGCTCAGCTTTCTCACCCTCCGCGACGATACCGGCGACCTGCAGGTCGCCCTCGACGCCAAGCGTCTGCCTGAGGCCGCTTGGGGCGTTCGTGACTTGCTCGACCTGGGTGATCAAATCGTCGTCGAAGGCCCGCTCGGCGTGACCAAGACCGGTGAAGCGACTATCTGGTCCACATCTCTCGCGATGGCGAGCAAGTCCCTGCTGCCACCCCCGGCTAAGCACGAGGGGCTGACGGACATCGAGCAGCGCTACCGCCAGCGGTATGTCGACCTCTGGAGCAACCCCGATGTCATGCGCACGATGCAACTCCGCATCCGCATCGTCGACGAGGTCCGCCATTACCTGCGCGAGCGAGGTTACCTAGAAGTCGAAACCCCGATGCTCCAACCCCTGCACGGCGGCGCCGCGGCGCGACCGTTCGAGACGCACCATAACGCGCTGGACATCCCGCTGTTCCTCCGCATCGCCCCCGAACTGTACCTGAAGCGACTCCTCGTCGGTGGGTTCACCAAGGTCTTCGAAATCAACCGCAACTTCCGCAACGAAGGCATCAGCCCCCGACACTACCCCGAGTTCACCATGCTCGAAGCCTACGAGGCCTACGGCTCGTGGGAAACGATGGCGGATTTGGTCGAAGGCATGATCTGCCACATCGCGCAAAAAGTGTTCGGCACGCTGAAGATCGAACACAAGAACGCCGCGGGGGAAGTGACGAAGACAATCAATCTGACGCGGCCGTGGCGGCGGGTGAGTATGCATGACCTTTTGAAGGAGCGGCTTGGAATCAAGTGGGACAAAGAGCAGTCCTTGGAAATAACCGATCCTGACTTGTTCGAGGTATTGCGTAATGATATCGGTGACAAAGCCAACCGGATCTTCGATCTTATTGTTTCCCGACTTCCAGAGGGTGATGCTCGAGTGCAGGCGGCCGACCACTACGCGGACATTTGGGCCCTGCGAAAAGCCGTCGAACTTGAAACTTTGACACCGGCTGAGCAATTGGTTGCCGTGTATGAAAAACTCATCGAGCCCACGCTGATCGACCCAACCTTTGTCACCCAAGTCCCCTCTGTCGTCATCCCTCTGGCCCGCGAGAACAAGGCCGACCCGTTCTTCGCCGACGTGTACGAACTGGCGATCAACGGCCAGGAAATCTCGCCTGGCTACACCGAATTGAACGATCCGGACGTTCAGGCGAAACATTTCGCCCACCAGGTGGGTGATAAGGAAGAGCAGCAGAAGGTCGATGAAGACTTCCTGAACTCTTTGAAGTTCGGCATGCCGCCCGCTGGTGGTTTTGGTCTGGGCGTCGATCGGTTGGTCATGATGCTGACGGGCTCGGAAAGCATCCGCGATGTGATTTTGTTTCCGTTGATGAGACCCCATTGAGCCGCGCGTTTATCTGGGATGAATGGAATGAAGATCACATTGCCAAACACGGTATCGACCGCGCCGAGGCACAGCACGTAATCGAGCGCAAGCGGCCACCGTTTCCGCGCGACATCGGGGACGGCAAGTATCTCGTTCACGGCCAAACTGAAGAAGGCCGATACCTGCAAGTGATCTATTCTTTGCGATCGACGGGCGAAATCGACTACGAGTCGATGACGTTGGAGGATATCATCGCTCTTCCGGAAGATGACCGGCCTGCGTATTACGTCGTGCACGCGAGCGACCTGACCACGAGAGAACGTCACGGACTTCGACGGAAACGCCCATGAAAAAGACCAAGGTAAAATCCTTCTTTGAGATGACGGCCGACGAGCGTGATCGCCAGGTCGCGAAATATGATCGAACCATCGACCTGTCGAAAACGAGGCCCTTGACGAAGCAGCAACGGCTGCTGCACGAAATGGTCGTCGCCAATCCCCGCCCGCGCACGAAGGTCACCTTGGAGGTGGACGTCGCGATCAAAGACGTGGCGGATAAGTTGGCCAAAAAGCGGGGCGTCTCGCTCGATCGCATTTTTGAACTGGGCGTCAAAGGCATGGCCGCATCCTCTGGCCGCTAGCAGGAAGCATCTTTGTACAAACTCCACCTCATCCGCAAATACCTCTTCAAACGCCGCATTGCGTGGGTTTCCCTCGCTGCCGTCATGATGTGCGTGGCGATGGTGCTCGTCGTCATCAGCGTCATGGGCGGGTGGCTGAAGATGTTCAAAGAGTCCTTTCACGGGCTCAGTGGGGACGTGATCGTTCAGGGGACGCTGCTCAGTGGGTTTCCGAATTACGAGGAGATGATCGAGAAGATCGAGAAACTGCCCACCGTCGAGGCTGCGGTGCCGTTGATCAAGACGTTTGGCGTCATCAATATCGACAACCAGCAGTCGAGCGGTGTGCAGGTCATCGGTTACCCGATTGAACAGATCGGTCGGGTGAACGATTTTCCCAAGTCACTTTACCTGCAATATCAGCAATACGTCGACGCAGCGGCGGACAAGAAAAACACGAAGGAAGAACGGGCCGAGGCACAGCGGAAGGCAGACGAGGGGGCGAAGAACCCATCGTTCAAGCTGCCGTTCTCCGCAGAGACGTACCGCAGCCGGTTTCCCAACGCAGCGAGAGACGACAAAGGCAACCTCATCAACGACCCCGCGACCGAGTGGCCGGGCCTCATTGCAGGGTCGGGCGTACTGGACATCCGTAAAGGCAAAGACGGTCAAATCATCGGCCGTGAACCGTTTCTCTATAAGTTGCCGGTCTATATGACCATGCCGCGCATCGGGACCGACCAGAAGCCCGACCAGACCGCGACAGCGAGTCGGAATTTCTGGATCGTCGACGACAGCCGGACGAAGTTGTGGCAATACGATTCGAGCACCGTTTACGTGCCGTTCGACGTGCTGCAGAAGGACCTGGACATGGGTCCAAAGCGCTTCAAGAACAAGCGCACCGGCGAATGGGAAAACGAGCCCGGCCGGGCCAGTGAAATCAACGTGAAGGTCAAACCGGGCGTCGACCTGCAGGTGGCCAAAGCCGAGATAGAAAGCGTCGTCCGGCAGGTGCAGGGCCTGCCAACCGACGTCGAAAGGGTCGGCTTGGAAAACGTGAAGGTGCAGACGTGGCTCGAAAGCCAGGCGATCTACATCGGAGCGATCGAGAACGAAATCTCATTGGTTACGACGCTTTTCGGCATGATCAGCATCGTGGCGATCTTCCTGATCTTCTGCATCTTCTACATGATTGTCGTGGAGAAGACGAAGGACATCGGCATCATCAAAAGCGTCGGCGCCACGAGCGGCGGCGTCGCGGGAATTTTTCTCGGTTATGGTCTGGCGATCGGATTGGTCGGCGCGGGGATGGGGCTGTTGATGGGCTATTTGATCGTGCATTACATCAACCAGATTCACACGTGGATGGGCAAGGTGCTCGGCATTGTCATCTGGAAGCCGGAGGTCTACGCGTTCGACAAAATTCCCAAT
>JBBRHE010000162.1:0-8706 GCA_038223165.1 Tepidisphaerales bacterium | reverse complement strand
GGACGGCTCATGGGGCCTTATCGGCTCACGATCTTCTCGGACGTGAGAGGTGGGTTTGCTACCGTGCCCCTACGCGACCGAGCCGATCCGTTCTCACGATCGACCCCAACGGCAGTGAAATAAAAGTTTTCGGGGTCCATTTCCCTCCCATGAATCATTGTCCTCCGCCGAACACTCTGCCACCGCATAAGTTGCGGCCGATGGTCAGTGAAAGACCCTTTGAAAAGGGCGTTTGAAACCGACCGCGAACCGACATGGAACCGACATACAACCGACATCAAACGACGTGAACTGACATGTCGTTTCTCCGAGAAGCTACCGCCGCGCGGGTGGTTGCCGAGCAGTCGAATTGTCAAAGAACGTGGACAAAAGCTGGCACGATGCTGTGTTGTTCACAGCCCGCATACCTGCTTCCTAATATACGCCTAACTTCTGAATTTGTCGGCGAAATTCCGCGGATTTTTTGAACGAGTTGGAACGCGTGGCGCGGCGGGGTCAGAGATACGAAGCCGCGATGGGCGCGAAGCAAGAACCGAAGCAAGACGCGAAGCAATTTACCATTGCGAACCCCCTACGTTTAGCCGCCGGCCCGATGGGACGCCCTTCGTTCGATCCGAAACGACACGCGTCCCTTCGGAACGGCCGCTAAACATGATCAGTCCTCAAACCAACTTTTCGAGCCTCTGGAGATACCCCCGTCATTCCGAGGTTCTCCGAAGGATCTCCGCATTGTCCGCGGGCTGAAAGAGATCCTGCGGAGTACCTGCAGGATGGCGAACCTCGACAACTGAGAGGACCCAACCAAAATTCCACCTGTATTTGGATTTTCCTTCGCGGTTTCTTCGCGACTTCGCGCCTTCGCGTCTCTTACGCACCCGACGCATTGGAGCCCGACCGCCAGAATAGCGACCGTTTTTCCTATCAAGCTGGAAACCCATCGACCGATCTCGTAGAAGTAACGCCCGCCGGGGCAATCGGTTTGCCTTGGTGGTGGCGCATCCTCCGGAGCATCGATGGAATTTCTGACCAAGCTGTACGAACTGATCTTCAAGGGCCTCGGTGACGACGAGAAGTGGCGGTCGATGATCGACTACATCGGCACGCCCACGCTTTACTTCGTGCTGTTTGCGATCGTCTTTGCCGAAACCGGGCTCGTCATCACACCGTTCCTGCCCGGTGATTCGTTGCTGTTTGCCATCGGCGCGATGGGCGCGCGCAACATCGGGATCGACATTTACACGCTCAGTGGCCTGCTGATTGTCGCAGCGATCATCGGGGACGCGGTCAATTACTGGATCGGTTACAAGCTCGGACCGGCGGTCTTCAAGCGGGAAGATTCCAAGCTGCTGAACAAAAAGCACCTGCTCCGCGCTCAGGAGTTCTACGACAAGTACGGCGGGAAAACGATCATCCTGGCGCGGTTCGTCCCCATCGTCCGCACGTTCGCGCCGTTCGTCGCGGGGGTGGGCAAGATGAACTTCGTCCGCTTCTGGATGTTCAACATCATCGGTGCCATCCTCTGGGTCACCATCTGCGTCGGCGCCGGGCGGTTCTTCGGTGGCTACGAGATCGTGAAGAAGAATTTCGAACTCGTGATCCTTGCGATCATCGTGATCTCAATCCTTCCGATGGCCTACGAGTTCTGGCACGCCCGGCGAAAGTCCAAAACCCACGGCTTCGACCCCATCGAGGCCACCACAATCGGCGAACCGGTGCCACCGAACCCACCGACAGTGGTGAAGTAGTATTTGTCATACGGTGACCTGCGGCGCGATCCCCTTCGCCATGGCATGGGCGTCTCGCCGATGCCACGGCAATCGCGAAGATCGCTTGCGCGCTTTAGCTCGGGCCGGATACGGCCCGACACCCCGGAGTACCGGGGCTCCACGGGCGGGACACCCGTGCCACGGTGCGGCGGCACGTGGAGCACACGGCCGATTCGTCAGGCGTTAGGCATTTGCGTCGGCGATCATGTCTTTAAGCACGTATTCGCGGATGAGGCGGGGCAGGTAAGTGCTCATGTTCCTCAGTTCCGCAAACTTGTCGAGGTCGTCGTCGTTTGTGCTTTGAATGACGTCACCGAGCTGGCCACCCGCATATTCGATGTTGCGATCGCGCTGGCCGTCGAGGAAGTCGATGCCACTGTTGCCGTAGAGGGCGTCGCGCGAGTTGCCACCAAGCAGGGAATCGTTGCCGGCCTGGCCGAAGAGGACGTCCTTGCCGTTGCCACCGAGGACGGTGTCGTTGCCCGAGCCGGCGAAGACGATGTCACTTCCATCATCCTGCACCGAAGCGGAGGGGTCGGCGCCGGCGTTGATGTAGTCGTTTCCGGCGCCACCGACGATGCGGTCGGCGCCACCGGCGCCGGTGATGGTGTCATTGCCGTTGCCGCCGTTGATGCGCGAGCCACCGTAACCATCGATAAGCAGGTCGTCACCGTTACCGCCGACAATCGTGGTGCGGTCGGTGAACAGGTAACTTTCCCTGCGGCCGATCGAGACATCCTTGAACAGGTTGGTGACGCGGAAGATGTCGTCGCCGTCGCCACCGTAGAACTTGAGCCCACGGACACTGTCGATGTTGAAGACTTTTCCCTGGTCGACCCCGTCGATCGAAATCGTGAACCGCTTGCGGCTGACCATGGCGACCTCGACAACGGTTGCGACGTTGTCGGTTACATCAATGCGCGGCGTGCGAGTCCCCGTCAGCGTGGCCGACAGATGGGTGCGCGATTCGAGGGTTTCACAGAACTGATTCATTCCAAATACTCCGTACATAACCAAGAGAATCTTTACCGTAGAGTCGCGGAGGAGAGACGCGGAGGGACGCAGAGAAAACCAAAACGAATTTCTGTTTCTCTTCTCTGCGTCCCGCTGCGTCTTCGCTCTGCGGGCTCTGCGTTGAGAATTTCATTCACGGCCAAAGCGGTGTGCCTTCGAGGCCCATTGTTTCGGGTAAGCCACAGATCAGGTTCGCGTTTTGCACCGCTTGGCCGGCGGCGCCCTTGCCGAGGTTGTCGACGACGCCCATCGCGATGACCAGGTTTCGTTCGGGGTCTGCGGCGTAAGAGACAAACGTGAGGTTTGAGCCCAGCGCCCACTTCGTATGCGGTGGCTTGTCACTGACGCGCACGAACGGGCGATCCTTGTAAAATTTTCGCGCGACCTCAAGGCATTGTTCCGTCGTCGCGTTGCCCTTGGCGTAAATGGTCGCGAGGATGCCGCGCGTCATCGGGATCAAATGTGGCGTGAACACGAGCCCACCCGTGTCGCCGGCGATCTGCTTGATCGTCGAGCTGATCTCGGGCATGTGCGTGTGCTTCAGCAGACCGTAAGGCGCGACGTCCTCGTTCACCTCGGCGTAGCTGAACTTCGAGTCGCCACCCCCACGCCCCGCGCCACTGACACCGGTTTTTGCGTCGATGATGATGCCCCGGGGGTCGATGAGCTTCGCGTCGAGTAACGGCGCTAGCGCCGCCAGCGACGCCGCGGGGTAGCAACCGGGGTTGGCGATGCGGGTTTTGTTTTTGATCTGGTCGGGCCACACGTCGGCTAAGCCGTAGGTCCAACCGTCGACGTAACGATGGTCACCACCGATGTCGACGATCTTGGTGCCCACGGGGACTTTCGCCAGCGCCTCGCGCGAGTCGCCGGTGGGGAGGGACGCGAAGAGCACGTCGAGGTTGGGAAGGGCGGTCGGGTCCCACTTCTGGACGACGAGGTCACCGAGTTTACCGATGCCGGGATAGCGTTCGATGAGCTTGGAGCCGGCCGAGCTTTCACCGGCGATGTAGACGACCTCGAACTGGGGGTGCGTCGCGGCTAGGCGGAGCGCCTCTCCACCGCCGTACCCTGTCACGCCAACGATGCCGACTCGAATCATGGTTGCTGTGCTCCCAATCCAGTGCGCCACGAGCCGGTGGGGCATGCGGTGGGTCGGATTATCCGGCCCAAGCCGTCGAAAGCAATTGATGAATGACGATTGACTGACAACATCGGCAACATTCCGTCAGCTGAGCTTGTTTTTGCGGTGGGGACATTCGTGCCCGCGATGATGACGTTGCTGCTCGTCCAGACGGTCATCGTTGGTTTGCAGCATCAACGGGCGAGCCGCTCATACAACGGTGTGTAATCGGTCGACAAGGTCCATGGTCCGCTTGGCATACTCGTTCCCGAACAGCCGGACGTGGTTGAGCAACTGATACAATTGATAGATCAGCTTTCGCACCCGGTGATACTCGCTTGGCAGCCTCCCGTCACACTGGTAAGCCGCCATGAACGCGGGGGTGATCGTGTGGAACAATTCCATGTAGGCCAGCTCGGCCTCGGCGTGACCGAACTTGCAGTTGGGGTCGAGCATCGCTGCGACGCGCCAACCGTCGGGCGTGGGTTTCACAAGCACGTTCATCGCCCATAAATCCCAGTGTAATAGTCGCGGGCAATCGTCGTGCGCAAGCAGTTGAGGCAGCCGTTCGTGGATGCGGCCGATCTGCTTGCGACACTTGATTGGTAACGTGCTGGACTTTTCGACGTCGTGCCAGATCTCACCATAGATCTCACGAAAAAAATCGGGCCAGCGATCGAATTCTCGCTGGCCCAGTCCAACCCGCATGTAGCGGTCGCTCGTGTGGCTGTGAAGTTCCTTCAGCAACCCCGCTAAGTGAATCTGAAGCTGTTCGTATTCCTGAGCCGAGCACTTGTGCTTTGCGGTGTGCAGGTCGATGCCGTCGACGAACTCCATCATGATGAAGCTGTAAGGGTAGTCGAGCGATCCCACGACCGACCGATACACGCCCGGCACCGGCATGCCCGCATCACCCATTTGGCGAAGCTGAAACTCCTCATCCACAAACGCATGCGTCACACGGTGCGCCGAAAGCTTCAAGACGGCCCGCAGGCCGTCCGTCATGGTCAGGCAAAATGTATTGTTGATGCACCCACCGAGCAGGGGCTTAACCTCTGCGAGGTCGGCCGAGCCACCGAAGCAGTCGCGAACGATGCCCCGAAGGTTGGACCACGAGATGTCATTCTCGTGTGACGTCATTAGCAGAGGAAGATTGTGACTCGTCTTCGCCCGGGTGACAACACTAATCCGGGCATAGGCGCAGCAAATTTCTCGGACGGGAATTCACGTGCGACGAAACTGTATCGTGATGGCGTCCCGCACTTCCTGCGCCTACGCTATCGGCATGTCCAAGATCGGCATCATCATCGTTGACCACGGTTCGCGCGTCCGTGACAGCAACGAAATGCTCGAACGCGTCGTGACGATGTTCTCTCAACGCTTTGGTGACAGGCACCCGATCGTCGAACCGGCACACATGGAACTCGCAGAGCCGTCAATCGCGACGGCGTACGGGAAATGCGTCCAGCGGGGCGCAACCCGCGTGGTCGTATGCCCGTTCTTTCTCGGGCCGGGCAAACATTGGACGCAGGACATCCCCCAGCTGGCCACCGATGCCGCTGCGACGCATCCGGGGACGACGTTTACGGTCGCCAAGCCACTGGGGATTGACGATTTGATTCTCGACCTGCTCGCCAAGCGCGCCGGGGAAGCGACAGTGGTCGAGTGACCTTTTACTCCATCGCCACGCGCGCCTCGGCGCGGGATTGGGGAACGTCATCCTTATCGACCACCGCACGGGGCATGTCACCCGTAAACTCGCTCGTTTCCATCGCGGGCACAATCGCCCGGCCGACGCCCGCAGCGACCAATCGCGTCGCGAAGGTCTCGGCCTGGTCGGCTTCACCGTGGACGACGTAGGCGGTCGTCTGCGGGACCAGAGTCGGTTTCAGGAAGCGCAGCAATTCGTCACCGTCGGCGTGGGCGCTGAGGCCATGCAAAGTGCGGACTTCGCATTTCAAGTCGTACCAACGATCCAGGATGCGCACCTTGCGCAACCCGTCCTGCAGGCGCCGGCCGAGTGTTTCCGGTGGGGTCCAACCGACGAACAGGATCATATCCTGCACGCGTTCCACACTGACGATCACATGATGCAAGACCCGTCCGAACTCGCACGTCGGGCTGCTCGCGACGATCACGCACGGCCCGCGGTCGTTGTTGACGCGCTTACTGTCTTCCCGGCTGACTGCGAACGTCACGCGTGCCCCACCAAACAGATCGCCCTTGCCGATCATCGCGTTCGTCTGCTCGTCGTAGTTCTCGCGGAACTCGGTGGTGACCTTCGTCACCTCCGTCCCCATCGGGCTGTCAACGTACATCGGAATCGGGGGGATCTTCTTCTCAGTGATGAATTTTTGAACGTACCACAACATCGTCTGGGTACGGCCCACAGCGAAGCTCGGGATGATCAGCCGGCCTTTCCTGCGGACGATTTCCTGAATCGCGTCCAGCAGTTGTGGTTCAATTTCGTCCATCGGCGCGTGCGTGCGTCCGCCATACGTGCTCTCGGTGATGACGATGTCAAACGGCGGACCTTCAAGCATCTGCGGGTCGCGCAGGATCGGTGTGTCGTACCGCCCGATGTCCGCGGTGAACAACAGTCGGCGGTCACGTCCATCCTCGTTCCACTCGACCACCACGTAGGCACTACCGAGGATGTGTCCCGCGTCGTAAAACGTGAACGATACGCCATCGCCGAGGTCGGTCTTGCGCCCGTACGGCACTCGCCGAAACGCCTTCAGCACCGCGCCGACATCGGAATAGCGATACAGCGGTTGAATTTCCTCCCCACCCGGTGGTTTCGATCGGCGGTTGAGGTATTCGGCGTCCTCTTCCTGAATGTTGGCCGCGTCCTGCAGAACGATCTTCGCCACCTCGCACGTCGCGGGTGTGGCGTAGATCGGACCGTTGTACCCATGCTTCGTCGCGATCGGCAGTCGACCGCAATGGTCGAGGTGCCCGTGCGACAGAATGATGGCGTCCAGCTTGCCCGGGTCGATCGGCAGGTATTCGTTGATCCGCCGAGCTTCTTCCCGGCGGCCTTGGTACATGCCCATGTCGAGCAGGATCGACTTGCCGTTGACCTGCAAGTGGTGGCAGGAACCCGTGACGGTACGGTCAGCCCCGAGGAATTGGATTCGCATGCCCCGAGCGTACCGGCAGCATCAGGATGAGGATAGCCTTTGAACCGTTCCGGTGCTCCAGGTGGAGGCTGGGTCAGCGTGAATTGGAGTAGGGAGAAGCTCGATTGAGGAAACCAGAATGACGAATGAAACCCGAAGCCCGAATGACGAAGGAAAGAGACAAATAACCAATGACCGAAGAGTTGTCATCCCGAAGGGAGCGGTAGCGATCTAAGGGATCTCGATCGTCCGAGCGGTTCTGTCGAGTCGAGATCCCTCGGGTCGCTACCGCTCGCCTCGGGACGACATGCGCTCTTCATCCGTCATTCGGACTTCGTCATTCGATCGGATTTCGGGTTTCGACATTCGTCATTTTGGAATCCTTACCCTGCCCTCTCCCATGCTTACACGGGAGAGGGGCCGGAAGATAAAAAACGACCGTTCTCAACCGTCAATCGGTCATTTAAGCTCCTCATTCTTCGATCCACGCGCTCTCCATTCCGCGTTTCCCGCGTGAGAGGCCGTCCGGACATTTAAGTTATCCGGACCGGTCGTAGGGTTTGAATAGGTTGGCAAATCTGTACAGAATAGGGTACTGATTGAAATTGAGATTGTTTGCCGCGCAGTGTCAAGTGATGCTTGCAGCGGTCGATAGAGTGTCTGGCGGAACACGACGGGCAGCCGAAATGGTTTGGCGGCCTTAGCGACGTAGGAAACGACACCTTGAGATACCTGTTCCGAGGCCTTATCCGTGAGACCGGCAAGCCGGTCGTTGGTCATGTCGAGGCCGACACCGAAGAAACCGCATTCAACGCGCTGGCCGACAACGGAATTGTCACCGAGTCGATCAGTCCCGACCCCAAGCCCAGTTTCCCGGCTCCACCCGTTCCGGGTGGGGGTGGTGGGACCCAGTCCCAGGCCCGCTACGCCGACGCGCTCGATTCTGCTTTTGACACCAGTGCCCACCAGATTGCCTTTGACGATCTGACCGAACGCTACCGTGGCAAACGCGTTTGGGTCATCGATCGCGACAAGATCCGCAAGCGCGTTGCCCAGGTCGTCGATGAAGCGATGACCAGCGCCCAGGCCGACCTCGATACCGACACCGAAACGCGCGAGCGTGTCGCCAAGGCGATCGAAGGGCTGTTCAAAGACGCCAAGAACATCACAAGCCCCCAGCAGTTGCCTGCTACGCCACCACCACCGGCCCCGATGCCCATGGGCCGGCAGTTGACCGGCGCGGCTGCGGTGGGTGGGCTCGACGCGCAGGTCGATCGCCTGGCGATGCTGATCACGACGGCTGAGAACGTATTGGCGACCATCCAGAATGTCGCTCGCAACGCCAGCTTTGGCGGTGGTGGGGGTGCTGGAGGCGGTGGAGGTGGTGGTGGTGGCCGACGACGCGGGCGTGCGTCGAAGGTCAACATGGTCCAGAACGACGTGTTGCTTGAGATTTTCAAGTCCAACATGTCCCTGCAGCGGGGTGTGGCGATCCCGGGCCCGGCGGTCGGCGCTCCGGCACCCACCTCGGCAACGGAAAGTGACGCCGGTGAGGCTGCCGCTGAGGTCGCTGAGGCGTCGGGTGGAGAGGAAGTGACTGCTGACGAGGCCGAATCGTCCCGACCGACGAGTCCGACAACCTAACGTCCCTTATAGGACTCATAAGTTGCCCGTTTTCACT
>JBBRHE010000161.1:0-8755 GCA_038223165.1 Tepidisphaerales bacterium | reverse complement strand
AAAGCGATGTACAACACGCGCGTCAAGGGCAACCGCGACGTCATTGAAGGCAAGACCTTCATCGGTGTCGGTGACACCTTCGAGCCCGACGGTGGACAGCACCGCGCCATGAACACGCTGTGGTGGGAAGCCGGTCGCTACATCGAGCTGACCGTTCGCACGGGCGCCGAGCCACTGACGATCGAACGCTTCTCGCTGCGCGAGACGGGCTACCCCTACGAGTGGACAAGCCGCTTCGAGTCGGACGACGACCGGTTGGCCGACGTCATTCTGATTGCCAAGCGTGTGCTGCAGATGTGCTCGCACGAGACGTACATGGACTGCCCCTACTACGAGCAGATGATGTACGTCGGTGACACGCGCCTCGAAGTGCTCGCGACCTACACCTGGACCCCGGACGACCGCCTGCCGCGCAAAGCGATGTGCATTTACGACGAGTCGCGCAAGACGCCGGGTTTCACGCAGTCGCGCTACCCCACGCGCGTGCAGCAGACGATCCCCCCGTTCAGCGCCTGGTGGATCGGAATGGTCCACGACTTTGCGATGTGGCGCGACGACCTGCCATTCGTCCGCTCGCTGTTGCCCGGTGTGCGGGCAGTGCTCGACACGTTCGCGCGGTTCAAGACCCATGACGGTCTGGTCGTCGGCCCACCTGGGTGGAACTTCATGGATTGGGTCCCCTCGTGGAAATCCGGCATGCCGATCGACGCCGACCACGGCATCAGCGCGCCACTCAACCTGAAGCTCGCGTGGATCCACAAGCAGGCCGCCGAGCTGGAGGAGATCGTCGGTGACCCCGAGCTGGCCGCGCTGCAACGGCGGCGCGCCGACGAGCTCACGACCGCAGCGCTGGGCGCGTTCTGGGACGATCGCCGGGGCTTGTTCGCCGACGATCTCGGTCACAAGTCCTATTCCGAACATTCGCAATGCTTGGCGCTCCTGGGTGGGCTGGTCTCGGGTGAACGGGCTGCCAAGGTGCAGGTCGGGCTGCTCGCCGACGACGACCTTGCGCGGACGACGATCTACTTCACGCACTACCTGTTCGAGACATATCGGCAGATCGGTCGGATCGACCGGTTGTTCGACCGGTTGCCCCTGTGGTTCGATCACAAGACCAACGGCCTGCGCACGACGATCGAGATGCCCGAACCCACACGCTCTGACTGCCACGCCTGGGGCGCACACCCCATCTACCACTACTTCGCGAGCATCCTCGGCATCCGCCCGGCCAGTGCTGGCTTCAAGACCGTCGACATCCACCCGCAACTGGGCCCACTGACCTGGGCCAAGGGCTCTATGCCCCACCCAAGGGGCACGATCGGTGTCGACCTGAAGCAGGACGGTGGCAAACTGACGGGCACGGTCGACCTCCCCGATGGCATCACCGGCCAACTGCGCCTGGCAAACCCCGTCCCACTGAAATCGGGTCGAAACCACCTGTAACCGAAGCCCTCGGGCGGATCGCCGCGACGGGCGTTGAACAAAAAATAATTGTTCAACGCCTCGCTTTCTCGTAAGTGGTTGTTTTGAATGGAATTGCATTTTCTCCCCCCCTCTCCAAACCGACCGTGAACCGACGTATAACCGACATACGATCGACACAAACCGACATGAATCGACGGCCGTCCATGTGTTGCAACTCCTTTCCTGTCACCGTCACCCAACCGGAACTCGCCTCGTGACACGCGTCGTCGCCGACAAGCTCCTCAACTATCTCTTCGGACCCAGTGCGCGCCAGAGCCATATCGCAGGCAATTTGTGCCCTCGATGTGCGTTTTTTTCGGCAGAATTTGAGAAGAATGCCCTCAGCGATATTGAAAAGCCGGTGCGCGTCCTATCGCTCTTACGCGCACATTGACATTTAGAAGCGCTGCATGAATTCGATCGCGCTACTCCCTCTCCCCCGTGTACTCACGGTATGCCGGGAGAGGGCTAGGGTGAGGGCGTGTGGACAGTCGAACACATCACGAAAGTCACTTGCGGTTTCGTAGATGGGCGGCCCCTCGTCTACCGCGCCGTGACGGGGCCGATCGACATTTGGCGGTCGTGTTCGATGCGGTACTTGTGGCCGACGGTCACCGCTTTGTTCCCGAGCGTGCCGGCGGGCACCTGCAGGTCCCAGCGTAGCATGCCGGCCTTGCGGTCGGTGGGTGTGTAGGACTCGTCCTTGCTCAGATCGACCGTGGCGCTGACCTGGGTGATCTTGACGTTCGGGTCGTTGGTCGTGGGGATGCGGTCGATCAACCGCACCTCTGCGGGCGTCGTACCGAAATTTTCGATTGCCAGCAGGTAGTCGAAGTCGATGACCTTGTTGCCGCCTTGCATGCTTTCGGTCTTGCCGACGAGCGTGCGTGAGGCACGCAGGGACGAATCGATGCCGAAGCCGACCGTGAACGATTCACCCACCGCGACGGTTGGGATCTTGCCCCCGCCGACGAATTGGCCACCGACGTAGCTGGACGCCGTGCCGGCCAATAGGACCAGCTTGCTGCTGTTCGTCAGCATCGCCTGTTCGTAGACCTGGCTGGTCAGCACGGGCGTGGCGAGCTTGTAGAACTGCCCTTCCATGGACAGCGACGCGATCTGGATCAGTTGCTGATCCGACCGGCTGGGCAGTGACGTGCGGCCGGGCAGCGCGTAGGTGACGCTAACGGTCTGCGCATCGGTTCCACCGACGAACATGAGCGATGAGGATTTCCCGTCACCAGCGTCTTTGGCAAAGAATTCGAGTCGTTGCAGTTGGTCGGCAACTCGGTTGAGGTCGGCGTCGTTGTCGAGCGCGTAAGGACCGTTCACCTGACCCGCGGCCTGGGGTTGGCCGGGCATTGTTGCCGACATCGAGTTGCGTTGCCCTTCGGCGCCGAGGCGCAGCTGGCTCAGTTCGAGCTTCTTGGCTTTGTAGTCAAATCGCACGTTGTCCTGGCCCACTTCGGCGTCGATCAGTGAGATCATCAACGGCTCAAGTGATGGTGCCGACGCGACCAGTGACGGGGTGGCGGTCGACAGCAGCATCGCGACGCCGGTCCAGTCCTCACCACTCATCTGTTGAACGGCGGCGTTGTACTCGACCGTGACGGCGGCCTTGCGGTCGTCGGCGGCGCGGACGTTGTAGCTCGGGGACCAACTGGCGCCGTCGACGAGGTAACGCAAGCGAATTTTCGCACCGGCCACCGGCGCGTCAACGAAGACGACGGCCTCGCGCACGGTGCGTGCCGACCCACCCGTCAACTCGGCACGCTGACGCTGCAGGGTTTGCAGCGATTCCCCGAGCGTTCGTCGATCGATGGCGAGCCTCAGCTCTTCAGTGGCAATCAATTGGCGTTGCTCGAACACGAAAACAGTCAGCGTTTTCAAGGTCTCGGCGTTCAGCACGCCATTTTTCAGTTCGATGACCGCAGTGGGTGCGGAGAACTGGTCGACGCGGTCGAGGTAAGCCTTGCGCTCACCGACAAGCTGCAGTTGCCGCTGGTTGGCGTTGACGGCGTCCTGGGCGGTGACGATCTGCTCGTCGAGCTTGCGAACCTCTTCGCGCAGGTCGGCAGACACGGGTCGAACCCGATAGGTGACCGACCGCACCGACGCCCCCGGTTCGGCCTCGGCGTATAGGCTGTTCATCACCAGCCGCTCGGGCAGACCCGTAACGACCAGTTCGCGCGGGCCTTCACCGGCGGGTACGTCGACCAACCGAGTGACCAGCGCCTGCCCACGATAGACAGTGACCGCGTCGATCGTGCCGGTGACGGCCGGTCGGCCCGGTGGCGCGACCACCGGCTCGTCTTGTGCAAACAACGGGACCGACAGCACCGCGAACAAGGCCAGCGCACAGCGAATCATGGTTGTCTCCCTCAAAAGATTGGCGGAGAACCTCCGCCACGGGTCAGACGCTGGGGGTGAGAAAAAGTTTCCGTACGGTGAATTTCTCGACGCCTTGATGCGGGCATCGCGCCTCGGACGATTGAAGGATGACCAATGCATGTCACTCCATCCTCCATCCTCGCCTTTTTTCTTGGCGTTTTTGGCGTTTTTGGCGATCCTTGCGGTTCGCTCTGCGGCTAACGCGAAAACATTTCGACTTCAGACGATGTTTCTTTTGCACGGTCGTCGTGTCGCAATTATCATGGGATTTTTCGCCATTCTCGTTTTTACTGCTCTTCACCCACAAGGTACGGATGAACGGTCACCCAGCGGCTCAAGGTTTGTACGACCCCCAGTTCGAGCACGATTCGTGCGGCGTCGGCTTCATCGCCCACATCAAAGGGCAGGCCAGCAATCGCATCGTCATGTCGGCGCTGCAGATGCTAAGCAATATGAACCATCGTGGCGGGTGCGGCTGCGACCCCGACAGTGGGGACGGCGCAGGCATCCTCGTACGCCTTCCCGATGCGTTCCTGCGGCGGAAGTGCGCTGAACTGGGCTTCACGCTGCCCGAGCTGGGACAATACGGTGTCGGCCAGGTCTTCCTTTCACCGGAAGAGGGGCAACGCGCAGAATGTGAGCGCCTTCTCGAAAAGGTCGCCCGCGATTACGGAATGGTCGTGCTCGGTTGGCGGGATGTGCCCGTCGTCAGCAAGCTGCTTGGGAAACTTTCGACCGAGACCGAGCCGAAGATCCGCCAGGTCTTCATCGGCATGGGTGAGACGTTCTACAACCGACAGGACTTCGACCGCCGGTTGTACCTCGTCCGCCAGCTCGTCGAGAACGCGATCGAGTTCAGCAGTTTGCCCGAGCAGGCGCGCAAGATGTTTTACATCTGCGCCCTTTCGGCGACCCGCATCATTTATAAGGGCATGCTGACGGCCCACCAGGTGGAGGCCTATTTCCCTGACCTTGCCGAACCCGACTTCGTGTCGTCACTGGCCGTCGTGCATAGTCGGTTCAGCACCAACACGTTTCCCGCTTGGGACCTGGCCCACCCCTACCGCTACGTTGCCCACAACGGTGAGATCAACACCTTGCGCGGCAACCGCAACTGGATGCGCGCCCGCTACGGGTCGCTGCAATCCGAAGTCTTCGGTGACGAACTGAAGAAGATGTTCCCGATCCTGACCGAAAGCGGTTCGGACACCGCGACGCTCGACAACGCGTTGCAGTTTTTGACGCTCAATGGCCGCAGCCTGCCGCACTCGGTGTTGATGCTGATTCCGGAGGCCTGGCAGAACAACGCGCGGATGGACGAGGACCTGCGGGCGTTCTACGAATACCACGCCTGTCTCATGGAACCGTGGGACGGCCCTGCGAGCATCGTCTTCACCAATGGCAACCAGATCGGTGCGGTGCTCGATCGCAACGGTTTGCGCCCCAGCCGTTACTACGTGACCAAGGACGACCTCGTCGTCATGGCCAGCGAGGTGGGCGTCCTGCCGATCAAACCGGAAGACGTCGTCAAGAAATGGCGCCTTCAACCGGGCAAAATTTTCCTGATCGACTTCAAGCAAGGTCGGATCATCGACGACAACGAGATCAAGCGCGAGCTGGTCGAGAAGCGGCCTTGGAAGGAGTGGATCGACGAATATATGATCCCCCTGGACGACCTGCCGACCCCAACCAACGTCCACACGCCCGACCACGCGACCCTGCTCGTCCGCCAGCATGCGTTTGGGTATACGGTCGAGGATCTGAAGCTCCTCATCACCCCTATGGCCACGACCGGTGGTGAAGCACTGGGCAGCATGGGGACCGACACGCCACTGGCCTGCCTGAGCGACAAGGCACAGCTGCTGTACAACTATTTCCGCCAGCTCTTTGCGCAGGTGACCAACCCACCGCTGGATGCGATCCGCGAGGAACTTGTCACGTCGCTGTACACATACCTGGGCCGCGAAGGGAACCTGCTGAGTGAAGAGCCCAAGCATTGCCATCTGATCAAGCTGAAGCAGCCGATCCTGTCGAACAGTGATCTGGAAAAACTGCGCCAGATCGCGACGGGAGACTTGCGCGCCGTCACGCTGCCGATGGTCTTCAAGGCGAGCGACGGTGAGGCCGGCCTGCAGCGCTCGCTGGACGAGCTCTGCGCCGCAGCATCGACCGCGGTGAAGGAAGGCGCGTCGATCCTCGTCCTTTCCGACCGTGGTGTCGACGAAACCAACGCCCCCATCCCCAGCCTGCTCGCGACGGCAGCGGTCCACCATCACCTCATCCGTGAGGGCACGCGCACGCAGTGCGGGTTGGTCATCGAGACCGGTGAGGCCCGCGAGCCCCACCACTTCTGCCTGCTGATTGGCTACGGCGCTGGCGCGGTCAACCCGTACCTGGCGTTCGAGTCGATCCACGACATGCATCGCGAAGGAAAGCTGCCCGACGGGCTGACGGTGCAAATGGCCGAGCAAAACTACATCAAGGCGGCCAACAAGGCGATTTTGAAGGTCGCCAGCAAGATGGGCATCAGCACCGTCCAAAGCTATCGCGGCGCGCAGATTTTTGAGGCGATCGGGCTGAGTGACAAGCTGATCGAGAAATACTTCACGGGCACTGCCAGTCGGATCAAAGGCATCGGGCTGGCGACGATCGCCGCCGAGTGCCTCATCCGCCATCGCCACGGGTATCCACCCATTCGCGTGAACGGTGAAGTTCTCGACAACGGTGGCCAGTACCAATGGCGGCGCGACGGGGAGTACCACATGTGGAACCCCGACACGATCGCCAAGCTGCAGCACTCCGTGCGCGTGGAAAGCTACGCGACGTTTAAGGACTACACGAAGCTGGTGAACGACGAGAGCCGTCAACACTGCACGCTGCGCGGGTTGCTGAACATCAAAAACGCGAGCCAGCCCATCCCGATCGAGGAAGTCGAGCCGGCCAAGGAGATCGTCAAGCGGTTCGTCACCGGCGCGATGAGCTTTGGGTCCATCAGCAAAGAGGCCCACGAGAACATGGCGATCGCCATGAACCGCATCGGTGGGAAGTCCAACACCGGTGAAGGGGGCGAGGACCCCGACCGCTTCACGCCCGACGTCAACGGTGACTCGCGCCGTAGCGCAATCAAGCAAGTGGCCAGCGGGCGATTTGGCGTGACGGGTGAGTACCTCATTAATGCGTCCGAACTGCAAATCAAGATGGCGCAAGGTGCCAAGCCGGGTGAAGGTGGGCAGTTGCCGGGGCACAAGGTCGACGAATACGTCGGCAAGATAAGGCACAGTACGCCGGGCGTGGGGTTGATCAGCCCACCGCCTCACCACGATATTTACTCGATCGAGGACCTGGCGCAATTGATCCATGATCTGAAGAACGCCAACCGCGCCGCGCGGGTGAGCGTGAAGCTCGTCAGTGAAGTCGGTGTCGGGACGATCGCTGCGGGCGTGGCCAAGGGGAAAGCCGATCACATTTTAATCAGCGGCGACGGTGGAGGGACAGGTGCCTCGCCGCTGACTTCAATTAAATTCGCGGGCATTCCGTGGGAACTTGGGCTCGCCGAGACGCAACAGACGCTCGTCCTCAACGACCTCCGCGGGCGCATCATCCTGCAGACGGATGGTCAGATTAAGACGGGTCGCGACGTCGTCATCGGCGCGTTGCTGGGCGCGGAGGAATTTGGCTTCAGCACCGGCCCGCTCATCGCGTCGGGTTGCATCATGATGCGCGTCTGCCACCTGAACACCTGCCCGGTCGGCATCGCAACGCAGGACCCGGAACTGCGTAAGAAGTTCGCCGGCAAGCCTGAGCACGTCATCAACTTCATGTTCTTCATCGCTGACGAGGTGCGCGAGTTCATGGCGCAGATGGGCTTCCGCAAGTTTGAAGACATGATCGGCCAGATGCAGAACCTGGAGTTTGCCGATCTGGCCGACCACTGGAAAGCAAAGCACCTCGATCTATCCGTCATCCTGCACAAGCCTGCGGTCGGCCCGAATGTCGCGGTGCGGAACGTGTCGGGGCAGGATCACGAGTTGCACCTGGCGATCGACAACAAACTGCTGGAACTGGCAGCGCCCGCCATCGCGCGTGGCGAGAAGGTGAAGGCGGAGCTTTCGATCACCAACGTCAACCGCACGGTCGGCACGATCCTGTCGAGCGAAATCGCCAAGAAGTACGGTCACGCGGGCTTGCCCGACGGCACGATTCACTTCAAGTTCAACGGCTCGGCCGGGCAGAGTTTTGGCTGCTTCCTGGCCAAGGGTGTGACGCTCGAACTCGAAGGTGACGCCAACGACTACTGTGGCAAGGGCCTCAGTGGTGGACGGGTGATCATCTACCCGCCGAAGATTTCCACATTCAAGGCCGACGAGAACATCATCGCGGGCAACGTGATCGGTTACGGCGCGATCGCTGGCGAGATTTATCTTCGCGGCGTGGTCGGTGAACGCTTCTGCGTCCGCAACAGTGGCGCCGACGCGGTCGTCGAAGGCGTTGGCGACCACGGATGCGAATACATGACCGGCGGGCGCGTCGTCGTGCTCGGTTCCACCGGTCGCAACTTCGCTGCGGGCATGAGTGGTGGCATCGCGTACGTCTACGACACGTCGGGCCAGTTCAAAGACCTGTGCAACACCGAAATGGTCGATCTGGAACTCCCGGACAAGCCCGACGACCTGGCCACCCTGCAGCGGTTGCTAACCAACCACTACCGCTACACGGGCAGCCCAGTCGCCAAGGCGATTCTGGATGACTTTGAGATCGAGTCGCGCTGGTTCGTTAAGGTTATGCCGACCGACTATCGGCGGGTGCTTGAACAAAAGGCGCAAATCGAAGCCAAAGCCACGGCACTGGGACAACGGCAGGCGTAGGCATTTGCGTACCACGGGCGGCTCGCCCGTGTTCT
>JBBRHE010000160.1:0-8784 GCA_038223165.1 Tepidisphaerales bacterium | reverse complement strand
AGCAAGGTGGACGCGAAGCCCTCACCGACCAGCAGAACCAGAAGCAACGGCAGGAAATGCTCAAGCGAATGTGGCAGCGGTTGAACGGTGACCCGCTCGACCTCGTCGCGTAACGCATCACTCTGAAAACACGAACCTTTCGGGCCTGGTTGCGATCGCAATTAGGCCTTTTCTTTTTGGACGATGCGTCGAACGCTCGCGCAGAAATTGCACACCCGACGCGCAGTGTTGCGCCTCGCGCAGCTTGCCCAGTCGTATTTTTATCACTTGAATTCATGCCCTGCCGAATTGGAACGATATGAACACCAGTCCAATTGGTTCGTCCACCAGCGCCGGGAACACCGTTCCGAACAAGAGCGGCTTTAACCTCAAGGCCGAGGACTTCATCAACATGATGATTACGCAATTGAAGAACCAGGACCCGCTCGAGCCGGCCAAGAACGAGGAACTGCTTGCGCAGATGTCGCAGATCGGCCAGTTGCAGAGCTCGACCACGCTGCAGGAAAGCCTCAAGAGCATGGTCTCACAGAACCAGATCGGCGCGGCAGCGAACATGATGGGCAAGAAGGTCAAAGGCCTCGATGGTTCGGGCAACCCGGTCAACGGCACCGTCAGCTCGGTGAAGGTGACCGACGACGGTGTCAACCTCGAGCTGGACAGCGGTTACACGCTCGCGATGAGCAACGTCACGGAGATCGCCAACGGCACGGCGGCATCCAACTAGACAGACGACAGGGAAAGTCCGACTCCGGTAGGGCACGTCCGAAGTAGTACACGCAGAGGAACAAGTCCATGGCATTGACGAGCACGCTTTTCACGGGTCTATCCGGCCTCGACGTCAACCAGACGCGTTTGAACGTCGTCGGCAACAATATTGCCAACGTGAACACTGTCGCGTTCAAAAGCAGCCGCGCGCTGTTCAAGCCGCAGTTTTACGTTACCGACCAGGCTGGTAGCCCACCCGACGCCGAGTTCGGTGGCACTAACCCTAGCCAGCGCGGTCTGGGTGCCGTCATCGCGTCGATCGAGAAGGACTGGACGCCCGGCTCGCTGGAAGTGACCGGCCGTTCGGAAGACATGGCCATCGACGGTGACGGCTTCTTCATCGTGCAGGGCAAGTCGCAGATGTACACCCGTGACGGCTCGTTCAAGATGAACGCGTCCAACGAACTTGTGAGCAGCACCGGTGACTACGTGCAGGGGTTCGGCGTCGACGTCGACAACAATATCATTCCCGGTGCGCTCGATCGCATCACAATTCCAATCGGTGGTCTGACCAAGGCCAAGGCGACCGAGAACGTCAAGTTTATCGGCAACCTGAAGGCCGACGGCCCGGTTGCCGCCGGTGCCAGCATTCTCAACAGCCAACCGTTGACCATTCGTACCGGCCAGCCCGGCGCGGGTACGGCGCCGACAGCGGCGACGCCTTTGTCAGACCTGGCGTTGGCCTCGGCACCGGGTACAGCGCTATTCAGTGGTACGGAAATCTTGTCGCTTAGCGCAAAGAAGGGGGGTCGCAGCCTCAATACCGGCACTTTGGATACGGCTGGTCTGACGGTCGCCGACCTGCAGGAGTACCTGCGCGGTAACATGTCAATTGACACGACCGTCACACCGGTGCCGACCCCGGCGCCGGGCTTGTCTGTGGTCACCCTCGGAACCGACCCTGCGGGCAGCGCAAGATTGACTATCACCGGCAACATGGGCGCCGACAATGCGCTGGCAATGACCGGTTCGGGTCTGTCGACCGATTCCGGCACCGCGCCGCTGCTCTTCGCCGACGGCAGCAACGGCACGCAGATCAGCGCGCCGTCCGGGGAAAGCGTCCACACCAGCTTCATCGTCTACGATTCCCTGGGCACGGCCCTCAACGTCGATCTGACCGCGACCCTCGAAAGTAAGTCGGACAATGGCAACGTCTGGCGGTTCTTCGCCTCCAGCAATGACGACACCGACGTCCTCGCACCGACCGGTCCGGGCAACCTTGGCAGCGTGCTTGGCAACGGCACCGTCACGTTCGATAAGGACGGTCAGTTGGTCGGCAGCACTGGGACCACAATTCAGATCGACCGCACGGATACTGGTGCGGGCTCACCGGTCATCTTCAAGATGGACTTGGGGCAGATGACCCAACTGTCGGACACCAGCGGTGTTTCGGACATGAAGGCCAACGAGCAAGACGGTCGCGAGATCGGCACGCTCAGCGGTTACTCGGTCGGCGCCAACGGCATCATTACCGGCGCGTTCACGAACGGCCTGACCCAGACGCTCGGGCAGATCGCCATGGCGACGTTCAACAATCCGCTCGGCTTGGAGGACAAGGGTGGCAACATGTTCACCCCTGGCGCCAACAGTGGTGTGGCGATCATCGGCAGCCCACTGACCCTTGGCGCCGGTGCAGTCCGGTCGGGTTCGCTGGAATTGAGCAATGTCGACCTGTCCGAAGAGTTCATCAACATGATCATTTCCAGCACGGGTTTCTCCGCGAGCAGCCGGGTTATCACGACAAGCGACCAATTGATTCAGGAATTGCTGAACGCCGCCCGATAACTAAATAGACCCTGGCTTGGCTTGGGATTCTCGGACGATCCGGGAGTAGAAGTAACCCAGGCCAGCCCGGGGCAAGATGGACCAAGGACGGTCCACGTTACAAAGGCAGGATGCCGCAATGATCACCCTCACCCGCTTGAACGGTCAGCAGTTCGTCATGAACGCCGAGAAGATCCGCTACGTCGAAGCGACACCGGACACGGTCGTCTGCTCGGACACGGGCGAAAAGCTGATGGTGAAAGAGTCGCTGAGGGAAGTGATGCAGCGGGCGATCGAATACGCCCGGATCATCCGTCGCCCGATCACGGACTGATGGGTAAGTGATGAAGGATGAAGTCTGGCGGTTGAAAATCACCCGGCCGGGCCATCTTCTTCATGCTGCCTCATCCTTCCTCATTCAGACTTCATCCAAATTCCGATTTTGCCGATACATCTGGTAGAGATGTGTCGGTGTGCGCCGTTATGGGACGCAACCGGCCGTCGGGAAGGTTTTACGCAACATGGCCGAAGAAGCGAAGAAAAAGCCGGATGCCGCCGCCGAAAAGGGCGCCGACAAGAAGGACGGTCACGGTGAGAAGGCTGCCGGTGGGGGCATGGGCGCGCTCATGGGCAAGCTGCCCGTGTTGCTCGGTGGGGTGATGATTATTGAAGCGGTCGTCCTGTTCGCCGGCTTCAAGTTTCTGGGTGGTGGGGCACCGCGCTCGGCGGCTGGGGCTGAACTGGTCGCGGAAGAATCTCACGGTGAATCGACCGAAGAGGGTCACGGCGATGCCAAGGCTGATGAAGGCCACGGGGACGCCAAAGCCGAAGGTGGGCACGGCGACTCGAAGGCCCCGGTCAAGATCGACAAGAAGAAAACGGTCGAAGTCCAAGTCCTGGACATCAAGGCCCCCAACAAGCTCTCCGGCCGCACGTTTCTCTACGACGTGAGTATCTACGCCTCGACCAAGGGCGAGTTCATGCAGAAGGTGCAGGACAAAATCAAGGACCGCGAGGCCTTGATAAAAGACCGCGTCCGCACGATTATTGCGCAAAGCGATCCGGAGAAATTGGGCGGCGGGAGCGAACCCGGGCTTGAAACGCTCCGTAGACAAGTGAAGTACCAGCTCGATGAGATCGTCGGTGAAGGCATGATCGACGAAGTGCTGGTGCCACGCTGCATTCCGTATCGCACGGATTACTAGTAGCGACCTCGGGCAGGATGCCAGAGGGAACCGACCGCCGGCCGCCAAGGATGGTGACCTATGGCTGAGACAGACCCCTCCGATACCGCGTCGACAGCAGATGCTCCCGATCCCAGCGCCGTTGCCGACATAGACGCCGCGCTCGCCGCTGGTGAAGCGTCGCAGCAGTCGATCGACGAATTGCTCAAATCTGCCAGCTTTGAAGACCCCGGTGCCATTGATGGCGTTTCGGTGCCCGAAGGCAACGAGTTCAAGCTTCCCAACTTTTCCCAGGTGATGGCCGACGCGCAGGCGTCAAGCATCGACTTGCTGCGCGATGTTGAGCTGAATGTGAAGATCGAGCTGGGGCGCTCGCAAATGCTCGTTGAAGATGTGTTGAAGCTGAACGAAGGTTCGGTGGTTGAGCTGGACAAGCTCGCCGGCGACCCCGTCGACATCTTCGTTAACGACCGGCTGATCGCTCGTGGTGAGGTGTTGGTCCTCAACGACAACTTCTGCGTACGCGTCAACGAGATCGTGGCCGGAGCGAAGGAAGAAGGTTTGTGAAACATCTGGACCACCATCGAAGGGGCGGAGCGCGCGCTGCGGTCGCAGCGGTGGTGCTGGTGGTGTCGGCGTTGTGCGGATCGATTTCGCTGGGGCAGGTTCAGGCTCAACAACCCACTTCAATCGCGGCCCCCCCGAATGCCGCAGTCCCGAATAAAGCCATCGAGATTGAAGCGTCCATCGAGCCGAGCAAGTTCGCCGGCAAGGAACTGCGTCGATCCGTGACCACGCCGGGCCAGTCGGGTGACGCTGCTGCAGACGCGGGCACCTCGGGCGCGGCCGCCAATCGCAGCAGTGGCTTTGGATTCGCCCGCGTAGCGGCGTCGCTGGGCGTCGTGCTCGTCCTGATCTTCGGACTCAGGTACTTCGGACAAAAGTGGTTCGCGCCTGGCACCGCTCGCGGCTCCGGTCGAACGGTCGAGACGCTCTCACGGGCGATCATCGGGCCTAAGCAACAGGTGTTGTTGATCCGCGTTGGTAAGCGTCGCGTCGTGGTCGTCGGGGACAGCGGAGGCAAACTGTCGTCGCTCGACACGATCACGGACGCCGACGAGATTGCCGAGCTGGTCGGGCAGGTGCATACGGACAAGCTCGGCCCGGCCGCCAACGCGTTTGCGGGGCTGTTCGGCAAAAGCGCCGAGAGATTCGCCGAGCGCGAAACGGACAGGTCCGAGCCGATCGACAAGGAAATGGTCGACGAATCGGTCTCATCTACCCAGCGGGATCTGGAGAGCCTTCTGTCGAAGGTGCGCCGGGTGTCGGGCAAACTGGGGTCGTAGGGATTGTGTCTGAACGGGTCGGTGGAACCGGCCGCAGGGGATCGCATGAGCATGGATGCTCGAACGTCAGTCCGTCTGCCATCGCCGTCCTGGCGACTGTGGCTCTGGTGCGCCGTTATCGTTTTATCGGTCATCTCGCCTGCTTTTGCCCAGCAGAATCCGATGCCACTCGGTCCGCTTGCCCCATCGGGCGCCCCGACCGGCGCCGCACCGACCGGCGCGATGCCCGGGATTCCTGCCAATTCACCGCTGAACCTCACTGGAAAACTCCCCGACATCAGCTCGCGCGAGAATTTCTCCGCAGCGATGCAGATCATCATCCTGTTGACGGTTTTATCGCTGGCCCCGGCGATCCTCATCATGATGACCAGCTTCACCCGCATGATCATCGTGCTGTCGCTGTTGCGGCAGGCGCTGGGCACGCAATCGCTGCCGCCCAACCAGATCATCATCGGGTTGGCGATGTTTATGACGTTTCTGGTGATGGGCCCCACGTGGCAGAAGATTAACGACACGGCGTTGCGGCCGTACCTGGATGGGGCGATGGATCAGAAGACGGCGTTGAACCGAGCGGTTGTGCCCATGCGCGACTTCATGATCAAGCAGATCGTCGCGGCCGACAACGACAAGGACGTCGACCTCTTTTCCGACTTCGCCGGCAAAGAACGCCCGCAGACGTGGGACGAGGTGGGAACCATGACGCTCATTCCTGCCTTCGTTTTAAGCGAACTGAAGACGGCGTTCATCCTTGGGTTCAAGGTGTACCTGCCGTTTTTGATCATCGACATTGTCATCTCCACGGTGCTCATCAGCATGGGAATGATGATGTTACCGCCGGTGATGATCTCGTTACCGTTCAAATTGCTACTGTTCGTTTTAGTCGACGGATGGCACTTGATTACGCAAAGCTTAATGGGTAGTTTTGCATCCTAGAAATTAAGCAGTCTGTAAACGGTCATGGATGACAGTTTTAGCAGCGCGAAACGCAGGCCAAGGCGTTTCGAAGGGCACGTTGGTGACGACGCGGCAATCACGCCGTAGCGTATCACTGGCAACACTCATGGAAGGGTGTGGCAGATGGACCTTCAACAGGCCGTCGATCTCATTCGTCACACGCTGATTCTAGCGCTGATCGTGTCCGGGCCCATGCTACTCATCGGCATGGCGGTCGGCATTGTCGTGTCGCTCATTCAGGCCGTCACGCAGATCCAGGAACAGACCCTCACGTTCATCCCGAAGATCGTTGCAATGGTCACCGCTGCCATCGTCCTCATGCCGTGGATGAGTAATCGGCTGATTGAGTACACACAGAACATGTTTTTACATGGGCAACTGCCGTAGGCGCCGAGAGTCGTCATCCTTAGAGGTACTTCAGGATGACGTGATGTGAACTGATGCTCGACGACCTGCTCAACTTCGTCCCCGTGTTTGTCCTCGTGCTGGTGCGCGTGGCCGCGATGATGATGTTCGCGCCGATCCTGGGCAGCAGCCGCATCCCGCGACGGGTGAAGGCGCTGCTGGCGGTGATGTTAACACTCGGCTTTGCCAGTGGTGTCACCGCGCCGGCGACGCTGCCGCAGACGTTGTGGGAACTGACCATCGGCATCGGGGGTGAGATCGTCTTCGGCCTGGCGATGGGAACGGTCATGTCCATGTCCTTCATCGCCGCGCAGTGGGCCGGTGAAATGATCGGCCAGCAGATGGGCTTCAACCTGTCGGAAGTCTTCGACCCGCAATATGGCTCGCATGGTTCGCTCATCGGTGACTTCTATTACATGATCGCTACCGTCACTTTCCTGACGATCGGTGGCCACCACGCGATGATCCGTGGCGTGCAGGAGAGCTTTCATTACCTGCCACTGCTCACCGTCGGCATGAACGCGCCATTGCTGTCGCTGTTGACCGGATTGATTCAATCGTCAGCGAGTATCGCGTTTCAAATGGCCGCGCCGGTGCTGGTAACGATGCTCATCGTCGATCTGGCGCTGGGCCTGATCGGCAAGGCCATGCCGCAGTTTAACGTGATGGCGGTCGGCATGAGCATGCGATCGATCGTCGGCATGCTCATCATCATCGTCGGCATCGGGCTGACCAGTGACGTTATCACACAGTCGATTGCCGAAGGATTGGCAACCGTCAGCGCCGCGTGGCGCGGAGCGGTGGCAACATGATTTCTGGCCTCTCTCCCATGTACGAATGGGAGAGGTCAGGCTAAGGGTGATTTGGAGTTTCGATAGGCTCTCGCTACTCGAAATCACCCTCACCCAACCTGTCCCGGAGTACCGGGAGAGGGGTAAGACGCAGACCAGTTGTCACGGATGACACATGGCTGAAGACTTGGGCGACAAAACCGAGGCCCCCACACCGAAGCGCCGGCAAGACGCTGCGGACAAGGGGACCGTTGCCAGAAGCCCGGACCTCGCGGCGGCGGCGGCGGTCATCTCGGCGATGATCCTGCTGAAGGTCTACGGGCCCGCGATCGTCGAGGCCCTCCGCCTGCTGATGATTCACACGCTCGGTGCCGAATCGTTCACCGACTTCTCCACCAACGGCACCCTCCACCGCTTCTTCACCGACGCCGTCGCCGTCGCGCTCGCAGCGGCGCCGTTAGGCATCGGGCTGATGCTTGTCGCCATCGTCGTCAACGGCTTGCAGGTCGGCTTCAGGTTTAACACGAAACGGCTACAGCCGAACCTTATGGCGCTCAACCCCCTCAAGGGGATGGGCAAGCTCCTTGGCAAGGGGCGCGGCCCGGTGCCGATGATCATGAATCTCGTCAAGTTCGCGGTCATCGCGATCCTCGCCTACCAGGCGATCGCCGACCGCCTCGGCCCGATCGTCGCGGCCCAGAAGCTCGAGTTCCAGCAGATCTTCGGCCTCACCTCAGGCATCATCTATTCGATCGCGATCCGCATTGGCATCGTCCTCTTCATCCTCGCGCTTCTCGACTACTCCTACCAGTGGTGGAAGACCGAGAAGGACATGAAGATGACCAAGCAGCAGGTGAAGGACGAAATGCGGTCGATGGACGGCGACCCGCAGATCAAGGCCCGCCGCAAGCAGATCGCGATGGACCGCGTTCGCAAGATGGTCCAGGCGAATGTCCCGACCGCCGACGTCATCGTCACCAACCCCACGCACTACGCGATCGCGCTGAAGTACGACGCCAAGACGATGCACGCGCCGCGCGTGGTCGCCAAGGGCAAGGGCCCTATCGCGCTGCAGATTCGCGAGATCGCGATCGCCCACGGCATCCCGATCCTCGAACGAAAACCATTAGCACGCGCCCTGTACAGGCTGGTCGACGTGGGCCAGGAAATCCCGGAACAGTTTTACTCGACCGTCGCGGAGATTCTGGCGTACGTGTGGGAACTCAGCGGGAAGCTGAAGAAATCGGCATGATTTAACTGAGTAGCGTGGGTGTCTCGCCCATGTGTTTTTTGACGAGATGAACATGGGCGAAACGCCCATGCTACGAAGAGTATGGCAACGGCAGTCGCATCCAACCCCTTCATCGCCAAGCTTCACGCGAATCGCGGGATGATCTTCCCCGTGTCGTTCATCGGGTTGCTGGCGGTGTTGTTGGTGCCGCTGCCACCATTCATTCTCGACTTGTTGCTGGTGCTGAACATCACGATCAGCATCATCATCCTTGTCACGGTCATCTACATCAAAAGCCCGCTGGAATTCAGCTTCAGCGTGACGCCGGGCGAAGCGGCCTACAT
>JBBRHE010000159.1:0-8872 GCA_038223165.1 Tepidisphaerales bacterium | reverse complement strand
CCTCCGTAAACGCCGCGACCGACGCCAGCGCTACCGCGACCGAGGAAGGGCCCTCCCCCTCCCAGCATCGCGTGCAGACCGTGACGTGGGAAGCGACCGACGCCAACACCGATCCACTTCGCTACACGCTTTTCTATCGCCAGAGCAGTGGGCCCTGGATCAAGTTGAAGGACGACCTGAAGGAAGCCTCATACGCCTGGGACACAAAAACCGTCGCCGACGGGCGTTACGAGCTGCGCGTCACTGCGTCCGACGTCGCTGCCAACCCTACGGGCACCGGGAGGACGGCGTCGCGCGTCAGTGACCCCGTCGTCGTCGACAACACGTCGCCCATTTTCGACATCGCTAAAGTAACCGCCGGTGAGGGTCAGGCGCAAGTCGAGGTGAAGGCGACGGATAAGGGCTCGACGATCGCGGGCATCGAATTTGTCGTCGACTCGTCACAGGACTGGCAAGCGGTGGCCAGTTCGGATAACATCTACGATTCGCCCGACGAGGCCGCTTCGTTTTCCGTAGCGACTCTGTCGCCCGGTCCGCATCAAATTGCGGTTCGCGCGACCGACGGTAAGGGCAACCAGGGATTTGCGAATCTGCTGGTGACGATTGCGGAGAAGAAATAAGCTCGCTGCTAAACCGCCAGCGCCGCCCGATCATCGCTTGCGGTTTAGCGGTGCTCGCTAGCTTGTAGTAAGACGAACGACGACAGGATCAACGCCATGCATTACCCCCACAAGAAGAGCAACATTAAGCGCGCCCGCAAGCTCGGCTTCCGAGCCCGCATGCGGACCGCCAACGGCCGCAAGATGATCAACCGCAAGCGCCGCGCCGGTCGCTCGGTCCAAGTCGTCTAAAGACGCCTTGTTCGGCGGGCCCACTTCAGTCAGCCCGTGTCCGTACCATCGCGCTCCGACCGATTCGCGAGTCCCCATGCCCCCAGAAGCCGCCGATGATCTGGTCGTCCGCAAGCATGGCGACATCACCATCGTGCGCATCAAGACCGAGAACCTCTCGGGCGTGATGGACATCGAGCGCATCAGCCGTGAACTTCACCACATGATCGATGGCGGTATCAGTAAGCTGATCCTGGACCTCAAATACACCAAGTTTTTCAGTTCCGCCGCTCTGGGCATGCTGATCGAGATCGCCCAAAAGCTGAACCTGAAGCACGGTCGGCTGGTCATCAGCCACCCCGAGCACATTCTGCCCCTGCTGAAGGTCACGCGCATCGGCAACCTCTTCCAGATCGCCGAAGACCCCACCGCGGCGTCGAAACTGTTCTAATTTTGAACTGTAAGCATCTTGAATGTGCCACGGTCCTCTGGACCGTGCGGGTCCTTCACGGTCCAGAGGACCGTGTCACTTGAAGATGCATACGCGGCGCTACTCGACTTGGATCGCCATCACCGACGTGCGGGGGATGTAAAGAGGTTTGTCTTCGTCCTTCACCTGCAGCACAACCCATTCACCATCGGCGCTGAGAACTTTGCCCTTCACGATATCGCGGCGGGGGCCGGTGCCGAGCGAAAGAGAACTGGCAGTAAAGTGGATGGAGACCTGCTTGCCGACAAAGCCAGGCGTCGCAGCCACCACGGTCGGCGCGGTGCTGGTCGGTGTGTCAAAGGTCTGAACCGAACCCGTGCGAACAGGCCCCTCGGCTCGGGCAGCGGCGCTTTGGTAATTCTGGTCCTGTCGCTCGTAGTACGACGCCGGTGGAGTCGACGCGTTGGGCACCGACGCCCCTCGCCCCGCCGGTGCCGCGGTCGCGACGGGCTTTCGGTTCCCACGACCCGCGCAACCCGTCGCGCAGCAGGCGGCGATCGTAATGAGGACAACGGCGAACCTCTGGGGAGAACATTGCAACATAGAAGATTCCTGTCCAGCCGATGCATCGCGATCCATGCGACTCAACCCCGCGGGTAGACGCGAACGAGGAGCAATTTCCCCGCGTCGTCGAAGTCCGCCACGTGAACGCCATCTTTACCGTTGGCCGGCTCTACGTGCCACTCGGCCACGACGTGACTTGGCCCAACTGTCACTCGGTCAACGACCAACTGCTCACCGCGCGACTTCACGCCGTTGCAGAGGTTGACCATCTTTTCGCGCACCGCGTCAAACCCCTTCGCCGCTGTGCCGACCAGGGGGTTGTGATACACGCCGTCCCGATTCCAGTTCGCCATGATGGCGTCGGGGTCGTAGGCGTTGACGCCGGCGAAGGCGGTGAGGAGGGTGGATTCGAGGGACATACGCACGAAACCTAATTCTTTCTGTACGGTTCGGTCCCAACAAACTCGATTGCGCGCGATGATGCTGGCTGAGTCGCCGGCAGAATCACAATCCGTATGGGGACGCCCGCGTAAATGTTCGCCGTCTGACCGAGCTTCGACCCACTACGGCTTTCAATGGTCGCTCTTACGGAACCTTCAGGCATTGCGGAGGTATCGACCAACATAGACCCGCCACGCTGAGTGACAGTCATGTAGTTTGTCCAGCCATAGCTGCATCCACCATAGCTGCATCCACCGATCATCGGCAGGACGCTTGCGATGGCGAAGATATTCATGCGACCCATTCGTCCTCCCTTACGCTGCTTTCACCGCCGCCGTCACCTTTTTCGCCGCGTCAGTCAAATCCGTCGCGCTGATGATCATCGGCAGGTCCTTGGCGGCGGCCTTGAGGATCTCTCTCGCCTTGTCGACGTTCGTGCCTTCCAGACGGACGACGACGGGGACTTTGAAGCCGATTTCCCTCCCCGCCGCCACTAATGCCTCGGCGATCAGGTCGCACTTGGCGATGCCGCCGAAGATGTTGACGAGGATGCCCTTCACGTTCGGGTCGCTCAGGATGATGCCGAACGCTTCCCGCGCGCCCTCGGCGGTCACGCTGCCACCGACGTCGAGGAAATTGGCAGGCTCTTCACCGTACAGCTTGATGATGTCCATGGTCGCCATGGCCAGGCCCGCGCCGTTGACGAGGCAGCCGATCGTGCCGTCGAGCGCTATGTAGTTCAGCGCGGCCTTGCGGGCGCGAACGTCCAGTGGCTTCTCCTGGCTCTCGTCCATCATCGCTTCGAGGTCCTTGTGGCGGAACAACGCGTTGTCGTCGAAGTTGAACTTCGCATCGAGCGCGACCAGTTCACCCGTCTTCGTGACGACAAGGGGGTTAATCTCGGCCAGTGACGCATCCGTCTTAAGGAACGCCTTGGCGGTCGCAAGGATGATCTTCGTAGCCTCGTTGGCCAGCTTGCCGGTGAAACCGAGTTTGTATGCGATCTCGCGCGCCTGGTAGGCCTGTAGACCGAGGGTCGGGTGAAGTGATTCCTTGAAGACTTTCTCGGGGGTGTTCTTGGCAACTTCTTCGATTTCCACGCCACCTTCGGCGCTAGCGATCAGGGTCGCGCAGCCGAGGTCGCGGTTGATGGTGAAACCGAGATAATATTCCTTCGCGATGTCGACGCCCGGCGCGACGATCAGTACGTTGACGGGTACGCCTTCAGGGCCGGTCTGGTAGCTGGTCATGCGGTTCGTCAGCATGAACTTGGCGGCAGCGAACGCCTCATCGGCGCTGTTGACGAGCTTCACAAACCCGGCCTTACCGCGACCACCGGCGTAAACCTGCGCCTTCACGACGCACATCTTCCCACCAAACTTCTTAAACGCGTCCGCAGCCTCTTCAGGCTTGTAAACGACTTCCGCGGGCGGAACGGGAACGCCTGCTTCGCTGAGAATCTGACGGGCCTGATATTCGTGAATCTTCATGGTGAACAGGAGCATAGCGGAGGGGACGATAGGTGGGAAGATGTGTTACCGTCATGCTGAGGTACCCCGAAGGATCTCTGGATTATCAACCGATGGCCGAAGAGATCCTTCGGATTACCTCACGATGACTAGTGGGCACATCGGCTCGCTCGTATGATCGGTCCTATGCGCATTCTGATCGCGCCTGACAAGTTCAAGGGGTCTCTCTCCGCTGGCGAAGTCGCGAGCGCAATGGCGGTCGGTGTGCGGCGGGTCATTCCGAATGCCGAGATCGATCTGTGCCCGGTCGCTGACGGGGGTGAGGGAACCGTCGCGGCGCTCGTCGCGGCGACGGGTGGGACGATCGTCACGCGAACGGTCACCGGCCCACTGCCTGAACAGAAGGTCGAAGCGGCGTTTGGAATGCTGCCCGGCAATGTCGCGGTCATCGAGATGGCGGCAGCGAGTGGACTCGCGCTGGTGCCCGTCGACCAGCGCGACCCAATGGCGACCACCACCTTCGGCACGGGTGAACTGCTCACAGCGGCACGAGACCTCGGCGCGACGAAGGTCATTCTGGGCATCGGTGGAAGCGCGACGATCGACGCCGGCATCGGTTGCGCGCAGGCGAGCGGACTGACCGTCATTCTGGAAGAGGGTGAACCGGTCGCGATGACTGAGCCACTCTGCGGGCGGGATATCGATCGCGTCGTCCTCATCAAACAGGGTCGCGGTGGTGCTGCGGACCGTTTGACCATCGAAGTTGCCTGCGACGTGACCAACCCCCTGTTGGGTCCCAACGGTGCCGCCGCCGTTTATGGACCGCAGAAAGGCGCGACACCGGAAGCGGTCCAATGGTTCGACGAACAATTGAAGGCGATGGCAACGCGCACGGGCAAACTGCAGCAAGCCGGGTTCGCCGGCGCGGGCGCTGCCGGTGGGTTGGGCTTTGCGATGCTGGCCTACTTCAATGCAACACTAAGGCCCGGCATCACGCTCGTTCTCGACGCCTGTAAGTTCACAGAACGCGTCGCGGGCGTTGATCTGTGTCTAACGGGTGAAGGTCGACTGGACGGTCAAACCGCCTCGGGCAAGGCCGTTCATGGCGTTGCACTGGCATGCAAATCCGTGAGCGTGCCATGCATCGCGATCGCGGGGGGAATTGGTGCAGGAATCGACGTGCTGGAACGAGATGGTCTGACGGGCTACACGTCGCTCGTACGCGAGGGGGTTACCGTCGATCGCGCGATCCGCGAAGCAAAGTCGCTGTTGGCGGACCGGGCTGAGGAAGTGCTTCGTCACTTTGTGGAAAAGCGATCGCACTAAGAGACGCGAAGCGATCGCGGAGAATCAGGACGTTTAAAAACATAGGACACAGAGAGCACAGAGTGAGGAAGAGGAGCAACGATTATCGGTGCGCTGTTTGATTTGTGTGACTGATTCCACTTTCGATTTCCTTCGCGCATTCTTCGCGTCTTCGCGCCTTCGCGTCTCTGCTCTGGTTTTCCTTATTCTTACAGTCGGCTGCGCGTCAAAGCCTGTTCCCCCACCGATCAAGGTGAATGTCGTGCTGATCCGTGGGTTTCAGGATTGGTATTCAACGGGAATTGACGAACTCGGAATAAAGCTGCGGGCTGCAGGTTGCGACGCGATGGTTTATCCGCAGAAGGAGAGCAAACAAGTCGGTGATTCGCTAGCGGCATCGGCGCAGCGGCCATTAGTGCTCATTGGGTTTTCGTACGGTGCAGACGACGTCATCAGGATCAGCCGGCGGTTGGAGAAGTTGGATAAAACGGTGGACCTTCTTATCACGATCGACCCGGTGACACCGCCGCGCGTACCGGCAAACGTCAGGTCGTCCGTGAACTATTATCAATCGAACGGTCTGGCCGACGCCTTACCGTGGTTGCGCGGCGTGGCATTGACAAGCGACGACCCGTCGACGCCACTGGTCAACGCCGATCTCAGGAAAACCCGCAAGGACCTGCTGCAACCAGACACCAGCCACGCCACGATCGCGGGGCACGCAAAACTTCATGCGGAGATCGTGCGCCAAGTGGTTGGCGTCGTCGCGCCGGCGCGTACACTGGGGGAGGAGAAAAACCAAAAGCCAGAAGAATGAAGTAAGAAGTGCGACGAGCAGCCAAGTTATCCGTTCTGACTTCTGACTCCTGGTTTCCTGGCTCCTGGCTTTTGATTCTGAGCTTCTGCCTCCTTCACCCATGACCGCGCACCAAGTCCCCATCCTCATCATCGGTCTCACCATCGGTGGGTACTGGCTTCGCGTGATGCAGATGGCGCGTAAAGCCAAGCGGCGAAGCGGGCGGGCGGCCAATTTTATCCCGCAGGAACGAACGGGACGCTGGAACCGCATTCTCTGGGTCCCCGCGGTCGTCATCTGGGTGATACACCCGTTGTACACCGCTGCGGTTAGTGAGCCACTGAGCCTGTTGACTCCGCTGTCGCACGTCCCGTTGGGCCTGAAATGGGCGATGGCGGGCGTCGTCGTTGTGGGTATGACGTTGACGGCGATCTGCTGGAAGCGGATGGGGCGTTCCTGGCGCATGGGCATCGACCCCAATGAGAAGACGACCCTGGTGGTCAGCGGGCCCTACGCGTACGTTCGGCACCCAATTTACGCGCTGTCACTGGGGATGATGCTGGCGACAATGATCGCGATCGCGTCGCCGATCATGTTGGTTGCAGGCGCGGTGCATCTGGGATTGCTGGTCTGGGAAGCGCGCCGGGAAGAGCGGTATCTGGCGATGCTTCACGGCGAGACGTACCTCCGGTATTGTTCGACGGTCGGTCGATTCGTGCCCAACGTAGCCCGCAGGCCTGCGATGGCCGGTTAGTTTGAAGGGGTAAGCGTGAAGTGAGGAAAGGACGGAGGATGAACGATGAAACGATGGTGGTGTGACTCGCATCGTCCGGTCTTTATTCATCCTTCACGATTTCATCCTTCATTCTTACTTCGCAGATAATGCCTTCAGGAGCCCACATTTCCCCCGCGCCGCCAAAGCACCTCATCCCGCTGAACGTTTTTCAGTACCTGGCCCGACAGTGGGAGCGCGTCCACCCGTACAACGCGGCGCAAGTCGTCGAAATCGTCGGCTCGGCCAACCTCAACCAGATCAACGCCGCGTGGGTGGACACATTGGCGACATTGGGGCTGGGCCGGGTGAAGCTCTCGGCTTGTGGGCATTTCGGGTTTGAGATTCTGAACGGCGAGATGAAGGACTACCCCGTCCGACGTGTGCCTGCGGACGTGTCACTCGACGCGTTTTTGTCCGTCGAGGTCAATCGTCCCTTCACCGACCCAGGCGAACCCCCCTTCCGGGCATTCGTTCGTGAAAACGAGGGGACTTACCACCTTGGTGTCATCTATCAACATTGGACGGCGGACAGTGTGTCCGTGCAGAGTGTACTGCGCGAACTGTTCGTTCGACTCTACGACCCCACCAAGGCGCACCAGAGTTTTTCGCGCATGCAGGACACCGGCTTCTGGGGCATGTACGGCCCGTCGCACGGCCGGTGGAAGCTGGACGAAAACCTCTTTTCGCTCGCACGGCGGTACTTCCGGTACCGCAGGGTGCGCAAGGTCAACAGCAAGGGGCTCAGTGACCCCACCGTGCGATTTACCCATCATAAGGTGGCGGTGGGACTGATCGACCGTATCCGCGCGAGCAGTCATGCGCAGGGAGTGAAGGTTCACGACGTACTCGTCGCGGCGCTTGCAGAGGCGTGTGCCGTTCACGTGCCGACCCAGTTCCGCAAGCGCCGGCGCGACTTGGCTGTGGGGTCCATCATCGATTTGCGACCCCTGTCGCACCAGGATCTGGAGGGCGTGTTCGGCTTTTATCTCGGCTTCACGGGCGTCATCGTCCACGAAAACGACTTGCGCCATTGGCCTCGCCTGCTCAAGTCCGTGACGACGCAGATGCGGCACTACAAGAGCGTCGGCATTCCTCAGTCGAGCCTCGCCTGGATGCTGGCGGCCCGGCTGGTCGGGCAATACGTTCCACCGGAAAAGCTCTGGCACTTCTATCGCAAAGAAATGCCACTGTGTGGTGGCCTGTCCAACCTGAACCTCACCAACAGTTGGGCCGGCCAATACGCCCCCACGCTCATCCGCGATTATCTGCGCGTCTCCCCAACTGGCCCGATCGCGCCACTGGCGGTTGCTACAACGACCTTTGACGGCGCGTTGTCAGTGGGTGTCACGTATCGCACTTCGCTGATCCACCCGGCAGTCGCGGACGCATTTGTGAAGACATTCGTCGGACGGTTGACGGCGTTTGCCGAGCAAACCCCGGCGCTGACCGGGTAATGCCGCATTCGTTGACAGTCGAACCGCAAAGTACACACTGGTCGGTCCAATTTAACAGTCCCGTTTAACCAGGAGAGTTCCATGCCCAAGTCTTATTCTTCCGCCCCCGCGATGACGATCGACCCGGCCAAGAAATTTGCCGCGACCATCGAGACCAGCCGGGGGACGATCAATGTCGACCTGTTTGCCAAAGACGCGCCGATGACGGTCAATAATTTTGTCGTCCTCTCGCGCGACGGCTTTTACGACGGCCTGAAGTTCCACCGCGTCATCCCCGACTTCATGATCCAGGGTGGTGACCCGGCTGGCACCGGTAGTGGGGGGCCAGGCTACAAGTTCGGTGATGAGGTCGGTGCCGGCAAGCCCAAGCACAAAGTCGGTAGCCTCTCAATGGCCAACGCCGGTCCGGGCACCAACGGAAGTCAGTTTTTCATCACCCATATCGCCACCGACTGGCTCGACGGCAAGCACACCGTGTTTGGCCAGGTGACCAATGGCCAGGAAATCGTAAACGCCGTCAAGCAAGGCGACACAATCAAGAGCATCACAATCACGGAAGCGTAACGAACGAGTTTTCGTGCGAGTGATCGATTAACAAGAGGCCCGGATGATGTGATGTCATCCGGGCCTTTTTGTTGAATTAGGCGTGTTTATGTCTGGCGAGAAATGTCATCCCCAACGGAGCGGAAGCAACGTGAGGGATCTCGACTCGACGGAAATACTGGGCCCATCGAGATACCTCGGGTCGCTTCCGCTCCCCTCGGGACTACAATTCCGAAGTGGCGGCCCAATCGACGGTATCACTTCA
>JBBRHE010000158.1:0-8917 GCA_038223165.1 Tepidisphaerales bacterium | reverse complement strand
GCCATAATCGGGACGACGATCAGGCCCATCCCTGAGCCGAAACCGCTCTTGGTCACACCGATCAGGAAGACGGCAAAGCAGACGAGGTACCAGCCGGACTGCATTATTTTCTCACCAATCCAACGTGCCGCGCCACGCCTGGGTGAGGTCGGTGATGCTGATGCCGAAGACGTCAACCTTCGTCGACGTCTTGCCGACAACGACAACATCCGCGACCTGTTTCAGCGAAGCAAGATCGACTTCGCTGGCGTTCAGTTCGAACACATACGAGCCAAGGCCTTCCGCAAAGGGGTCGGCACCCAGCGCCGAAAGGTCGACGTCAGCACCGATGCCCGACGCGATGGCCATCTCCGCTATCGCGGTGATCGCCCCACCGTCGCTGACATCGTGACACGCCGCGACCGCGCCCCTGGCGAGCGTCGTCGCGACGGCGCGGTGCAGGGTGGACAAATCCGACAAACTTGACTTGCCCGCCTTCGGTCGCACGATCGCGATCGTGTGACCGGTGGTCTTAAAGTCCATCGTGACGGCCTTGCGGATGTCGTCGATGATGCCGATGGCGCTGATGAGAAGTGTGTTGGGGATGCGGAGGACTTTGCCCGTCTCCGAATCGGTGAACTGATTGTGGAGTGAGTCCTTGCCGCTGATGAACGGAATGCCGTACGCCAACGCCGCGTCGCGACACGCCTCGCAGGCGGCCACGAGCGTGCCCATGGTCTTTTCGTCGTCCACACTGGGCCAACAAAAGTTGTCGAGGATCGCCGTGCGGTTCGGGTCGGCCCCGACACACACCACATTGCGCACTGCCTCGTCGATCGCGGCGATGGCCATCTGGTACGGATCTAGCACCGCCGGCGCCATACCGTTTCCGATGACGACACCCTTGCGCGAACCGAGCTTCGGCCGGACGACCGAGGCGTCACTGGGACCCATCTGCTGCGGCCCGATCAACGGCTTGATCGCGCTGCCGCCTTGCACTTCGTGGTCGTACTGACGAATAACCCAGTGCTTCGACGCGACGTTGGGATGCGCGAGCGTCGCGAGGAGGCGATCTTTCGTACCACGGGCGGCCCACCCATGTTCATTGTTATCTACGAAAGACACGGGCGAGCCGCCCGTGGTACGGGCAGAGACGGTCGCTTTGCGCGTCGGCATGGGGATGCCATCGTGCAGGAAAGACATCGCGATGCGCGCAACCTCGTTGCCATTGTAGTCGAGGATCAATTCTTTCTTCTCGGTGCCGAACGTGCCGATGACGGTCGTCTCGACATCTTCCGCCTTGCTCAGCGACAGCAGTTCTTTCACCTTTTCCTGCGGGACCGACAAGACCATGCGTTCCTGAGCCTCGCTGATCCAGATTTCGTCGTATCGCAGGCCGGCGTACTTCAGTGGGACTTTGCCGAGTTCGACGAACGCGCCCGTCTTCTCACCCATCTCGCCGATCGCACTGCTAAGCCCACCTGCCCCGCAGTCGGTGATGCCACTGAACAAACCTCTGTCGCGAGAAGCGAGGATGACGTCGGCCATCTTCTTCTGTGTGATCGCGTTGCCGATCTGCACGGCGTGGGAAAATTCGTCGGCGTGCGTGTCGGTCAACTCGGCCGACGAGAACGTCGCGCCGTGAATGCCGTCGCGACCCGTCCGCCCGCCCATGACGACGATCGCGTCACCAATGCGCGCCGCCTTGGAAATCTTGTCGCGCGGAATCAGCCCGACACAGCCGCAGAAGACCAGCGGGTTGCCGAGGTACCGGTCGTCAAAATAGAGCGCGCCGTTCACTGTCGGGATGCCCATCCGGTTCCCGTAATCGCGCACGCCCGCAACGATCTGCTGAAGGACGCGCTTGGGGTGAATGACGCCCTTGGGCAATTTCTCGATCTTCGATCGGCGATGTGTTACGAACGACGCGGCATCCGGATAAGCGACGCAAAACACATCGGTATTCGCGACCGGTTTGGCTGCCAGGCCGGTGCCCATGATGTCGCGGATACAGCCACCGATGCCCGTGGCGGCGCCGCCGTAGGGTTCGATCGCGCTGGGGTGGTTGTGCGTTTCGACTTTGAAGCAGACGGCGTCCTCGTCATCAAAAACGATCACACCTGCGTTGTCCTTGAAGACGGACAGGCAGAACTTCGTCTTCTCTCGCGCGATCAGCTCCTGCGTGCTGTTGAAGATCGTTTCCTTGATCAGGTTGCCGTATCGCCGTGTGCCGACCGTCTTGCCGTCGGCATCCACTTCCGTCACGTCGACGGCGCTCTTGAGCGTTTTGTGGACGCAGTGCTCGCTCCACGTCTGGGCGACGGTTTCCAGTTCCGCGTCGGTCGGCTCGCGACCTTGGTCGCGGAAATATGTCTGGACGGCCTGCATCTCGGTCAGCGAAAGGAACAGATGCCCGTCGCGGCTGAGCTTCTTCAATTGCTCGTCCGTCAAATCTCGAATCGGTGCGTGGCGCAGGCGGAATTTGTAGTCGTGGCCCTGCTCGAATTTTTCGGGGATGTACGCGTCAAAGTGCACACTTTCGATGACGCCATTGGCCAACACGCGCGACGCGATGTGGTTCAGTTCACCACGCTGGACTTGGCCTTCAATCAGGTATGCCCGCCCCGTGCGCACGGCAGCGACGTGAAGGCCCATATCTCGCAGCGCCATCTCGGTCGATGACGCAACCGGGTCCATCACGCCGGGCTTGAGGTGGATCTCGATCCGGCTGTGACCGTTGTCGTTGGGTGCACTGACCATGAGGTCGGCCGACTCGACGATCGGGTCGGCCAGCAGCGCCTCTGCGGCGCGGGCGACTTCGTCGACCTGGGCATCGGTGTCGATCAGGAAGATGCGTGACGTGTGGATCGCGCCGACCGACGTGCCAAACTCGCGAATCTGCTGGCGAATGCCTTCACCCGTCGGGTCCAGCGCCGCGTCCCCTCCACGGGCCGGCGGTGTCGTGCGAACATCGATGCGGTAGATCATGCGACGATTATAAGGAAGACCGTGCGCATGGGTAGAGGGACGGATTTAACCACGAAGGCACGAAGCATTTCACCTACGCTCTCATCTATTGGCAGCAAAAACTTATTACGCCTAACCCTGGATTTTGAGCGTTGCAGGCCGCTTCAAACCGCTGCGTAAACTTCGTGCAATCGAGGTGGTCGAATCTTACGTTCGAACCATTGCTGACGGGTCGAACCCCTGCCCTGCCGGTAGATCACCGAACTCGATGGCTGCGAACCCGGCGTTCACCGCAAACGTGGGCAAGCCCAGCGCGGTGCACAGGTCGCCATGACGATTGGCGGCGTATGCGTACCCATTGCCCTCAGTCGCAGGCTTGGCGAGCAAGGTCGCCAAACGCCGGACCGCGGTGGGTTTGTTGAACGCGTCGGCCAGTCGCTCCGGATTGCCCGGTGGGACCGGTGAACCGTCGTCGAGGTCTTCATGAAACTCGGAAACGTACGTGTCGGTCCGCTGGCCGTTCTCGAAGAGAACGTAGAGAAGGACGTGCTGCGCGTATGTCATCACGACCAGCACGGGGCACGAGAAATGTTCCGACAGATCGGCAGCCAGTGCTTCCTGGGACGCGAGGTCTTCGTGGAAGATGACCGTATTCCCCTTCACGGTCGATGACACGTAGGCCATCGTGCCGAGTGCCTTCAGGCGAGCAACAAAGTCTTCCTGCGTCGGCCCGGACAGCGTGAGGTTGGCGTAGGAATTCATCGATTCGTTGTATGTCGTGGTCACGGCGCAGTGTCGAATCTCCGGGCAGGGGCGACGCATGCATCGCCCCTACTTCGCCCCTTGCGTGACCGGCAATGAAATGCCAACCACATGCGGCCGATGCAGCAGTGACATCGACGCGTCCCAAACCATCGCCGGTGACACACGCACCATGCAGCGGTGGTCCAGGGGGCAGACCTTCTTCTGGCACGGCCCGCAAAACACCTTGACCGCGACCTGCCGTTCCTTTGCGTAGTAGATTTCCGTCCACTCGGGATGGGTCGGACCGAAGACCGTGACGACCGGCACGTCCATCGCCGCTGCGATGTGGCGCGGGCCGGTGTCGTTGGTGACCATTAAATCGCATCGGCGGATGATTTCCTTGAGGCTGCCGAGCGTCATCCCCTTGTTGCTCAGGTCGACCGGCGCGCGCTTCATGTGCCGCTTGATCGCCTCGACGATCGGCCGTTCCTTCGCCGTGGCACTGATCAGCACCGTCGCGTTCAATTCATCCATGAACCGGTCGGCCAGCTCTGCGAAATATTCCTGCTTCCAGAGCTTGGCGGCACCATACTGCGCACCGACGTTTAACACGATCAGCGGTGGCTGACCTTGCGCACCCGGCCGGTCTACGGTCGGGTCTACCCCACTGCGCGCCAGCACCTCTTCAGCCTCGCGACGCTCGTTGGGCGTGACGAACAGTTCGAGCTTTAGATCCTTGCTCGTCGCGCCCAGGTAGTGTGACAGCCCCAGGTAATACTTCACGATCGGAGACGGCACGAACTTCCCGCGCGCCTTCACGGGCAGCAGTTTGTCGGTCAGTAAAAAGCCGCGACCATCGCGCTCGTATCCCACGACACGCGGGATGCGGGCCATCTTGCAGATGAGCGCCGTCTTAAACGAGTTCGGCAGCAGCACCGCGAGGTCAAATTTTCCGCGCAACCGGGCAGCCAGCTCGAAGAACTGTCCCCGCCCTGCCTTCTTTTTCGTCTTACCGGTGCGATAGGTGATGATCTGATCGACCCACGGCATGCCCGTGTACACGTCCTTCACATACCGCTTCATCAGGTATGCGATGTGAGCCTGCGGGTACCGCAACCGAAGCGCCCGCAACATCGGCGTCGCCATCACGGCGTCGCCCACCCAGCTCGGTTGAACCACAAGAATACGCGTGGGGTCAGACATCAATCGGGAAGTATAACGAGGAGATTGACGAATGACGAAACCCGAAAAACGAATGAACGTCGAATGACGAAACCCGAATGACGGATTTCGTCATTCGGGCTTCGGGTTTCATTCGTCATTTTGGTTTCGTCATTCGGACTTGATCATTTACGCGTTCGCAAACGTTGCACCACAGAAGTTCGCATAGGCATGGGCGGCCGTCACGGTCACGTAACCGTCGTTGCTGCCATCCTTGCAAGTGTAGCCGTCGATCGCCCAGGGGTTACGGAGCGTCAGGGTCGTCGCCGTGGCGGCGATGACCTGGTAAGCATGACCACCGACCAGGTTCGAACCGTTGATCGTCGGCATCGTCGCGAACGTCACGGCCTTGCCATTGGTCAGTTCAGCAGCGAGCGTGTTCATCAGGCTGGTGGCAGACGTTGTCGAGTAGATCGAGTTGCTCGTCACACCCAGGACACTGGCCGCTTCGCTCATCCAACCGGCTTCGATTGAAGCGTAGCTGGCAACGCCCGTGCGGACATAAGCAAAGGCCTTTTCCATCAGGGCAACCCACATCGAGTCCTGAACGCCCAGGTCGGCGTAAGCCAACGTGTTGCCGTTGACAGCCAGGTCGGCGTCGACACGGACGAAAAGGTCATTGCCCGCCTTCTTGAACTGAACCGCGTACGTGCCGTCACCCAGGTCAACGATGCTTTCGCGAATCTTGGAAGGTTCCACTTCGGCGATCGCGCCGAGGGTCGCCAGGTAGTAGCAGTCACCGAGGTTGCCCTGAGCGACATCGTCGGCGGTCGGGCCGTCGTCAGCAAACAGGACGTTGCCAGCAAAGTTTTTCGTGCCGGTTGCGCCCGCAGCGAGCCTGGGGTCGATCAGGTCCTGACCGTTCAGCTCCATGCTAACCTTGGTGACCTTGATCTTCTTACCGTTGACGACACCGATCGAACCAAAGCTGCTGACGCGGTGAACGGTGTTGGCCTTCTCGTCGGCCGAGAGGTCCTTGATCGATTCGGTCTTATCGGTCCAGAAGCTGTCACGGCCGGCGTTGCCGGTCATGATGTCCTTGCCACCACCGATCGTGACGAACTGGTCATCCCCAGCGCCACCGACCAGCGTGTCGTTGCCAGCACCACCGTAGAGGGCCGCGTTGATCGTGACCGACGAGTCGATCGTCACGCGATCGTTGCCGGCGCCGGCGAGAACCTTGATCGACTTGTAGCTACCGGTGAGGGTCTGCTCGAAACCGACGGCCATCACCTTCAGGCCAGCTTCGGTCTGCGAGATCGAAATGTTATCGGCCTTAGCCGTGCCAATGACCTGCAGTTGAGTACCACCGGCAACCGCAACTTCGCTGACTTCGATGACCGAGGCGGCAAACAGCGTGCGGCCTTCCAGGGCTTCGATCGTCACGGCGTTGTGGTTGCGGTTGTTGTTCATGGCTCAATCCCTTCCTGTTTTCTGGCTCGCCGCGTCTCGCATGACGGGCACGGATATGACTTCCAATTCAGCGTGGGAAGATGCAAATGCGGGGGCAAATTTGGCAAGGTTTACTGACTGGGAGGGATATGCATCGACCGCGTTAAACCGCACAACCTGCAGGATCATCAAGCGCCGTTAAACGAGCGTTGGACAGACGTTGCCTGTCAGCAGCCCCTATCCGACTGAACGACGCGCCCAAGGCGCACGAACGGACGGTCGACCCGCGTCTGCCACCGAGGCAACGCGTGCACTCGACACCGCGGTCGATCGCGTTATAATCGCCCCTCCACTGCCCAGGTGGCGGAATTGGCAGACGCACTGCTTTGAGGTGGCAGCGAGTAACATCGTGCAGGTTCAAGTCCTGTCCTGGGCACTGACGAAGGCGACCTATTTCAGGTCGCCTTCTTTGTTTCCACAGCTCTCAAGTCAGCCTTGGATTCGAACTGTTCCTACACGAGACAGGACTGCCGACGTCGTTCGCGAATGGACGGTACTGGGTACGACGGGAGGTTGCGGGTGACGAGGCAAGCGTGGATATCGAAATGCCCACGTGGCAAGGAGCGGTGTTCATTCATCCGGCGACATACCTTGGCCAGGAGAGTCCTTAGGAAGAGGGTCACGCGCGGGGAACTTTCCTTTTCGATCTGAAATCCGCCTCTCACGAGAGCTCCAAATTGCATCGAGCTCACGAATGACTTCCCGCACGCGTCGATCACTGGTGTCCGGCGCAAGGGAACGGTGCTCTTCGATGTCCTGCACCTTCTGGTAGTTGTTGATGACGGCACCGACGATGAGATTTACGAGCAGGAATGTGGCGACCACAATCCATGACACTTGATAGGCTGAGAACGCACCCAGGGGATGACCAGCCTGTGCAAGCTCGTATCGCATCTGGGTCCAGTCGTCACCGGTGAGGATGCGGAAGAGCGTGAAGCACGCCTCATGGATGCTGGAGAAGTAGGGCTGCATGGGGTGGCCATCGCCCCCGAACAGCTTTACGCCGATGACCGCATAGACGTAGAAGAAAATCACCGCCAAGAGCGACACGTACTTCATGCTGGCGACGGATCGCAGGAGAACGTCGACGATGAGCCGCAATTCCGGGATGGTCTTGACCAGCCGCAACACTCGGAACACGCGCAGGATGCGAAGAACCGGACCGACACTGCCCGACGCGGGAATGAGCGCCGCGATGACGATGACCAGATCGAAGATATTCCATCCGTCGCGGAAGAAGGCCGCCGTGGAGTCGCGAGCGAGGAATCGCAGGCCAATCTCCACGACAAAGATGCCGACACAGATCGTTTCGAACGCGCCGATGGCGCGGACCGATGTCGCATCGGTGAGGTAGGTACTCAGGCCGATGAGCACGGCGTTGAGCACGATGACGGCCACAACGAAGTTATTGAAGGCTGCGGACTCAACGAGCCTGCGAATGCGCATAACTGATTTTTGCTTGGTGCGGGGCTTCATGATTGACGACTCCGGAACGCTTAAGTTATACGAGGAGCGGCGCGGCGGTGCGGGCTCATCCGCTGCGTGCCGCATCGGCGTCATTGACTGCCCGCGAAATCGTCCCCCAACGCCGCGTGCCCTCAGTGCTTCGTCTGCGCGGTGTCCTTCGGGGCCGCCTTGCCTGGTATCACCATGCTCAACACTGTTGCGAGCGCAAGTGTGCCGACGACGACCAGGAGTGACACTGTCGTGTCGATCTTGATCGGGCTGGCCTTAGACATGCCGATCACATCCAGATAAGGCGGCACGCTCAGAAGCAGCAGCTTCACGCCGACGAACGCCAAGATCAGAATCAGGGCCGGCTTCAGGAATCGGAACTTCGGAATCAATGCCGCCAGGCAGAAGTACAGTGCCCGCAGCCCGAGGATCGCGAAGATGTTGCTGGTGAACACGATGAACGGATCGGGCGTGATCGCGAAGATGGCGGGGATCGAGTCAACCGCGAACACGAGGTCGGTAATCTCAACGAGGATCAGTGCCAGGAATAGAGGTGTGATCGCCCAGGCGGCGCTCAGCGAGCCGTCTGGTGGCGGGTCCATCACATCCTTGCCGGCAGCATTTTTCGTGTAGGTCGGCTTGAGGGTCCGCTTGGTAAAGAACTTCTGCCCATCGTAGAACTCGGTCACGCGGAAGAATTTCTTGCAAAGCCGCACCGCGATGTTCTGTGAGACATCGTCGCTGCCCTTGATCAGGGCCATCTTCAACGCCGTCAGGATCAGGAACCCACCGAATACGATCAGAATCCACTGGTACTTCAGGATCAGCCCCGCGCCCAGGAAGATCATCCCCCCACGCATGACCAGCGCTCCAATGATGCCCCAGAAGAGCACGCGGTGCTGGTATTTCCGCGGCACAGCAAAGAACGTGAAGATCAGCGCGATGACGAAGATGTTGTCCATCGCCAGCGACTTCTCGACGACGTACCCCACCAGATATTGCTTGGCCGCTTCAAAGCCCCGCACCTCGCCTGACACGATCAGCGGCGCGCCGGCCTTGATCGCCTCAATGGTGCTGTACTTGGCGGTATCCAAACCCA
>JBBRHE010000157.1:0-9035 GCA_038223165.1 Tepidisphaerales bacterium | reverse complement strand
CGCGATCCTGAAGACGGGGCCTAAGCTGCAATTCTGGCGGCCGACGACCGACAACGATCGCGGTGGATGGGCGCTCGATGGCACACAGGCCGACCAGTGGCGCAAGCACGGGCTGCACTGGATGCAGCAGCGGGTCGATGGCGTCGATGTGAAGCGCCTGGGCGACAGTGCGATCCGCGTGACGTTCAAGGTGCGCGTCGCGCCACCCGTGCACAACGGCCGAGGGTTCCAGTGCGACTACACGTACACGATCTACGGCAACGGTGACGTGCTGTTGGAGACGCACGGCGTGCCGCAAGGTGACGTCGGCAAGACTCTGCCACGTATCGGCCTTGAGTTGACGTTGCCGGCAGCAATGGACAACGTGAAGTATCTGGGCTTTGGTCCGAACGAGTCGTACCCCGACACGTGCAAGGCTGCGAAGTTCGGGTTGTATGAGACGATAGTGGACGATCTGCACACGCCGTACGTCTTCCCACAGGAAAACGGCAACCGCAGCGATTGTTCGTGGGTCTCACTGACAAACGACAGCGGGACGGGCTTGCTCGTCGTCGGTCAGCCTGCCATCGACTTCAGTGCACATTGGTATACGACGGAGAACGTAGAGGCCGCGCGGCATCCGTATGACCTTAAACGGCAGGATTTCGTCACGCTGAACCTCGACTACAGACAAAACGGCATCGGCAGCGCCAGCTGCGGGCCGGGGGTGGTGCCAAAGTACGAACTGAAACCTGAGGAATTCCGTTTCACGGTTCGCTTGCGCCCTTACAGCGCGAGTGTGAGTTCACCAGGATTGTTGAGCAAAGTGGGGCCGGAAGGGGTGGAGTGATTTATTCCAGACGAAAAAGGGCAGGTCGGACCCACTTTCCGTCGACCATGGGGGCCTAGGCGTTGATGGGTGATTCGGGTTTGAGAAGTTATTCCGTTCCAGTCGTATCGATTGTTCGGGCTATGACCGGGCGGATAAGGTCAATACGTCAATTTTTATCGATCCCCACCATTTTGTGCTTGCTTCGGCAAAATTTAATGCAGATTTCCCCAAGTTCCCAGGAAACCGCTCCGATAACAAAGGTGTCCGAGGATACGGGCGAACTTTGTCGGAGACACCACATGATGACGCTCACCGAACCAATGACGCGGAAGACAATGGCCTTGGCTGGCAGTGAACGCCGGCGTGGGTTGCGGATCGCACAGGAGCGCCCTGTGAAGATCTACGAACCGCGCATGAGCCGCTATTTTGGTGGCAAGACCTGCGACGTCAGCACAACCGGTCTGCGGATCGAGCTGCCTGCGTTTGCGACTGTGCAGATGGGCGAGACGGTCAACATTCATGTGGGGCTAAGCAATTCAGGTCAGTCCCTGGCCAACCGCCGAAACATGATGCCGGCGCGGGTGGTGTGGGTCGATCGGGAAGAAGGATCTGGCAAGGTCGAGGTGGGCGTCGAGTTCGTCTCGACGATCCGGGCGCACTTGGACGCCGCTTAAGTCGAGCGTCGGGCGACAGACAATTCAATCCAGCACACACTGGCCGCCCGCATCGATGACCGTCGTGATGCGTGGCGGCCTTTACGCATTATGCCACGGGTTCAATCTTTCTTCTCGGCCTGCCATTCCACCTTTTTCGCGTCGCCCCAGAGGTTATCGAGGTCATAAAACTGGCGAGCCGTCTGACTGAAGACGTGCACGACGATGTGCACGAAATCCTGCACCATCCACATGTCCCCTTCAATGCCGGACTGGGCCAACGCCTTAAACCCGATCGGTCGGCCCATCTCTTCGATGTCCGAGCAGACACTGGACATCTGCCGGCCACTTGAACCGGTCGCCAAGACCAGGAAATCGGTGATCGGGGAAATGGCGCTGACGTCCAGGATCACCACGTCTTTGCAACGGGTGGCGGCGGCCATGCGGGCGGCTTCGATAGCGAACTGCCTGGCAGCGATGTGCTGCTCGGTGGTGGACGGGGCTTTGGGCTTTTCGGTGGCGATAAAGGGCTCCTGAAGGTTCGGGAAGGCATTGTAGCCTTGCCGGGTTGATCCGACAGCCTACGTCGTCGGATAGTTCGCCAAGTGCTCAGGGATCTGCGTCAACTTCCCCTCTCGGTCCACGCACGCGATCGTCGTCGTCCCGTCGGCAACGACTGTATCGCCTCGCTTGACCTCATAGGCATGGTCGTATCGGACGTGCGTCTGTTTCACAACTGTAGTGGTGACAGACAGTTCCTCGTCATACCGAGCCGGTGCGCGGTAGTTGACCGCCGCTTTGACGACCACGAAGAAGACCCCGGCCTTTTCCAGATCGGCGTAGCTGACCCCCATAAGCCGCAGCAGTTCGACCCGGCCGATCTCAAAGTACTGCAGGTAGCGACTGTGATGCAGGTAACCCATCGCATCGACTTCGGGGTATCGGACGCGGAGTGTGATTGTCTGCTGCAACGGCATCGGAAGTGGGATGTTGAGGGTGTGTAGGGGTATTGCGTAACGACTGATCCGCGGTACACTAATCGGTCCGCCGACGGGGCAAAAGCCCGCGTCGGCGATTTTTTCGATTCGTCGAGAGACTCGTACGATCTGTAGAAGAAGGAAGCGTTTCATGATCAAGATCAAGAGCCGTGGCGGTGAGACCGCCGAGCAGATGCTCCGTCGGTTTAAGAAGGCCTGTGAGAAGGAAGGCCTCACGAAGGACATCAAGCGCGTCGCGTACTACGAAAAGCCGAGCGAAAAACGTCGCCGCCGCATCCGCAGCAAGCCGCGCCTTAAGCCCGTCGGTCGGTAGTCCATTTGATCCGCGCGGTCTCGGGTTGCCTGGTTCACCGGGCGGCTTTCATGGACGGGATGATTCTCATCCATCCATCAGCGACTTCCCGTCGCATCGCGCGTGTCAGTGGTGAGAACAGCCGGGTGTGTGCTGCCCGGACAAATAGGTCACGTCGAAGCAATCCATGACCACAGCAACCGCCCCCGTTAGCGTAGGTGTCAACACACCGGCCTCAGCCAGTGAGATCGCGTCGTCGGCGATCTACACGCGCAATCTGAGCAAGATTTACAAAGACTTCTGGGGCCGCGACAAGGTTCGCGCCCTCGACGATCTGACGCTTACCGTCGGTCGGGGTGAAGTCTTCGGTCTGCTTGGCCCTAACGGCTCGGGCAAGTCGACCACCATCAAGCTCCTGCTCGGCCTGATCTTCCCCTCGCGCGGCCAGGCCGCCGTCCTGGGCAAGCCGGCCGGCAGCACCGAGATCAACGAGCGAATCGGGTTCCTGCCCGAAGAGTCGTACCTGTACAAATTCCTCAACGGTGAAGAGACGCTTCATTTCTACGGCCGGCTTTTCAAGATCCCGCGCCGTGAACTGAAAAAGCGCGTCCCTGCACTGCTCGACACAGTCGGCCTCGACGGTAAGGCCCGCAAGCGCAAGCTGCGCGAGTACAGCAAGGGCATGGCCCGCCGTATTGGTCTGGCGCAAGCGCTAATCAACAACCCCGACCTCATCCTGCTCGACGAACCGACGACGGGCCTCGACCCGATCGGCACGCGCGAGATGAAAGACCTGATCCTGTCACTGAAAGCGCAGGGCAAGACTGTCCTGCTTTGCAGCCACTTGCTTGCAGACGTACAGGACGTCTGCGATCGCATCACGATCCTATTCCGTGGGAAGATGCAGACGCTGGGGCAGGTGAAGGACCTCGTGCAGGTGAAGGACATCACACAGATTCAGGCAACCGGCATGACGCCGAGCCAGATCAGTGAGGTCCAGGAATTCATCCGCCGGATGGGCGTTGGCGAGCCGACGATCACGCACCCGACGACGACGCTGGAAGAGCTTTTCATGAACATTGTCCGCGAGAAGACCGCAGGTGGTGGCTCGTACACCAGCAGCGACACCTAGGCTTGCGTGGCACGGTTTTTCAACCTGTGTTGGCATTGGTGTTCAAATACATGGGTTGAAAGCCCATGCCACGGAAACGCTCAAGTCATGTTCACCCAATTCGTCAATCTGCTGGCCCAAAGCGAAGGTTACGACCCCTCGAACGGATACTTCGTGCGCTATATCGTGGCGATCGTCGCGCTGCTGGTCGCAGTGGTGTTCGGCCTCTGGAAGGACCTGCCGCGATTTTCAATCACGCGCACGTGGGCGGTCTCGAATGTCTCGTTCACCGAAGCGATCCGCAAACGCGTGCTCTGGGTGACACCCCTGGCGATCGTGGCCGTCATTGTCGTTTCACAGTTTCAGAAACCGGTCGACGAGCTGGACGCCATTCGCCAGACAACCAAGTTTTGCCTGTTCGCCACCGGCATGCTCGTCACGTTGACGGCCATTCTGCTGGCCTGCACCAACCTGCCCAAGGAAATCGAGAATCGTGTCATCTTCACGATCGTGACCAAGCCAACGACTCGGCTGGAGATCATCATGGGCAAGGTGATCGGCTTTGCCCGTGTGTCGGCAGCGATCCTGCTGATCATGGGCGTTTTCACGTACAGTTACCTGCACCTGCGTTCCTGGACGATGCAGCGTGAGATAAAGCAGCGGCTGGCCAACGACGACGGTGTCGAGCCGGGCATCCGCCCGACCCTTGAGTATTACGCCGATGGTGGGCTTCTCAGTGCTAAGCAATTCTTCACACCGGTCGACCTGAATTTCTACTCGCGCATTCCCCAAAGTGATGACGCGGTAAAATGGACCAGTGGCGCGTCGGAACAAAGCATCGCGGTGCCGTTCGAGATCCCCTCGGACATGCTTCCAGCCGATCCGGAAGAGGCCAAGCAGCATCCGCCGCTTCGGTTGGGCTTCCTGATCGAGGTTCGCCGCACGAGTGAGAGTGCGACCGAGGACGCCACCGCCGTCCCGACGACCACCCCGGCGACCCGGCCCGTGCGCATTCCGTACCTGCCCGGTATGGAACCAGATGCGCCCCCGGATGCGCGCCAGCCGTCGATTGTCGTCGAGATCTACGACCGTGACTTCTTCACGATCGTCACACCGCAGGAGATCAACAGCGGTCGACCGGTCGACGTGCAGCTTGGTGATCGGCAGCTTGTCGTGCTCGACCTGCCGACCGCGATCCTGCCGACCCTTCGCAAACTGGCCGCACCGGATCGGCCTGCCCGTTTCCATGTGAACATCCGTGGTGCCGTGCCGGGCTACGAGTACGGGGTCGCATCCGACGGCATCGCGTTGGGTTTCGCCAATCCGAACGACCCCATGGGCTTCAGCGTCCCCATCCCACCTGCACCGGCCAAAGCCGACGCCCAGGTCGCGATCTTCCGGGGTCGTCCTGGCACGCACGGTCAGCAGCTTCGAGGCGACAAGCCCGACGTCGCGCCCGTGGCTGTCTATCGTTTCCGCAACCAGCAGATCGACTCGACGGAAGGCAACGTTCCCGTCGAACTGCGTGCCTACCTTGAGCGCAGTGGCGTTGATGATGCCGACGCCGAGAAGCTGACCGACCTGCACGTCGAGGTCGTCAACCGCACCGACAACACGCGCAGCGTGCCGATCCTGCTGCACCCTGAGAACGGCCGGACGATTTACGCCAATCTGCCCGCCAAAGCGATGGCCGGTGGCAACTTCGATCTCGTGTTCACGGTCACGTCGCCGGGCAGTTGGTTGACGTTCACGATGAACAACCTGGGCCTCGTGCAGGCCGACCGCAGCTTCGGATTGAACCTGCTAAAGAGCCTCCTCATCCTGTGGTTGCTGACGATTCTGGTCGTCACGATCGCCGTCTTCTGCAGCACGTTCCTCTCGTGGCCGATCGCGGTCGTGCTGACCGTGTTGATCCTCCTGGGCCACTGGGGCGTTGTGCAGTTGGGTGACGCGTTGACGCCCGGTATCGGTCGGCAAATCGTCAACGACTTCCGCGTGCAGGACGCCGCCCAGTCGGAAGTGCTGAGCCGCTCGGTCGAATCCCTGGCGCGAGCGCTTCAGGCGATCAGCTCCGTGCTGCCGGACATCAACCAGTTCGCAGTGACCGAAGACATTGAGCGTGGCGTCTGGATCCCTGGATTTGCGATCTACAACGCCCTGTTCGTGCTGGTGATGTTCGGCTTGCCACTGATGCTGTCGGCGTATGTGATCTTCAGATACAAGGAAGTGGCACCGTAAGCGAGGCGATGGTCGGACAACGACTCTGGATGGTCGCCAAAGCCATCCGGTCAACTCGACCATCGACTTTCAACGATCGACATTCATCATGAGCCAGATGACGACCCATCCCGCTGAGACCGTTCAGACCGACGACCTCGTCCGTGCCCGCACGAGCCGCGCGCGGATCGGCATCATCACGGTGATGGTCGTGTCGATCGTGGTCGCGGGCATTATGCGCGACTGGGCGGTGCGCCAGCGCATCGCAGCGACGGCGCTGCCCGGTGGTGGGGTGGCGTCCAAGTCGGCTGCGGCTCGGACATCGCTGGGGTCGATGGACTCGTTCGCACTCGCGCTGTTGCTGGGTGGGTTGCGCGGGCCACTGGTCATGTTCCTGTGGTCGACGAGCGAATCGCAGAAGGCTGACAAGAACCTGGAGGACTTCGACACGAAGGTCGAGTGGATCCGCCTGTTGCAGCCGGAGTTCGATACCGTCCACATCTTCCAGGTCTGGAACAAGGCTTACAACATCTCCGTGCAGATGGCGAGCCTGGCCAATAAGTACACGACCATCCTCGACGCGATCGAGTACGCCCGTAATGTGGGCGCCGGTCGGCCCGACAACATCAATATCATTGTCGAGATGGCCAAGGTCTACTCGGACAAGCTCGGCAACTCGGCCGAGAAGAACTACTACAAGTCGCGTGTGCGCGCCGAGACGATGGCGCACGTCCCCAGGCAGCGATTGAAGCGAGACGACCCGGCTTGGCGACCGATCGAGCTCGACGCGGTGCTCGATGCGCAGGGTAACCTTCTTTCTAGCGTCATCACACCGACGCGCAGCGCGCCGGCGGGGCACAATGGACCTTTCAACGACGGGTCGGAGTTTCAGTATCTGAAAAAGTATCAGCCGTTTCCGTACGGCCTGTCACCAATGGCGATCGCGTTCAACTATTACAAGCAGGCACAGGTCCTTCAGCGCGAGTTCAAGCAGAAACACGCGCAGTTGAGCGACCTCGTCATCGACAGCCGCCCGGCACTAACTCTCAAACTCTGGGCCGAAGACGAAGCCGAGCGCGGCCGTCGCAATGAGCTAATCGCGTTTGGATTGCCATTACCCGTAGACCAGACGATCAAGCCCGCGTGGGAAGAACCGTCCATTACACTGCCCACCGGTGTGACGGGTAACCCCGATCGCATCACCGAAGCGCTCGACGCCTACCGCCTCGCCGCCATCGTCGCTGACGATTCGGTCGCCGAGTACGAAACGCACCTGCCTCTATTCCCGAACAACGCGTCGAACACCGAATCGATCATCGACAGCCTTGTTGCTTTGAAGGACATGGCGCTGGGCGACCACGACTTCCTGCTTGCCCAGAGCAAGACCGGTCAGGAGCGGGCCGATCTGATGGCCTCGGCGATCAAGCACTATCGCGCGACGGCGGACCAGAACTATCGGATCCTGCTTCGTTATTACATGGATGACGTGATGGCGTCCAAGATCCTGCCAGCGGGCATGAACCGCACGAGCATCAAAGAAATCCCCGCCGACCAGCTCGCCGGCATTTACGCCGCTGCGCGGGCAGAAATCGGCAAAATGCAGTACGACTCCTACGCCGAGGACCGCCAGGAATACGAAGCTTATATTCGTCGAGCCGAAATGCGGATCGCCCAGGCGAAGTAAGACTCAGTCCGTCCGCGTTCAACGCTTAATCGCTTAAGGCCCGTGGGGCCATCCTCATTCAAACTAAGCATGTCATTCCGAAGGGAGCGGAAGCGACCTGAGGGATCTCGAATTTACCGATGCTCTTCGTAATCCCGATCCCTCAAGTCGCTACCGCTCCTTTCGAGATGACATGTGGTCTTGGGAATGGCAGCTGTGGCGATACCCAAGTGAGGCTTTTAGGCTGTCGCGTCTTCATTCGACTTGATCCGCATCCCGTAGAACGACCGGTACACGAACACCAGCGCGATCAGGAAGAACGCAACCGCCAGCCCGTGGCGGAGGTCGGCGTGACCGTCTTTGCTCAGTTGCAGCGCAAGTTCGACCGCGAGCAGGCCGAACAGGGTGCTGAACTTGATAATGGGGTTTAGCGCGACCGAACTGGTGTCCTTGAACGGGTCACCGACCGTGTCACCGACGATTGTCGCGTCGTGCAGCGGGGTGCCCTTGGCGCGCAGCTCGACCTCGACGATCTTCTTTGCATTGTCCCACGCGCCACCGGCGTTGGCCATAAAGATCGCCTGGAACAGCCCGACGATCGCCAGGCCGATCAGGAAGCCGATGAAAAAGTACTCTTCGATGAACGCCGTCGCTAGCGTCATGAAGAAGATCGTGACGAAGATGTTGATCATGCCCTTCTGCGCGTAAATCGTGCAGATCTCGACGACTTTTTTCGAGTCGGCGGTGCTCGCCTTGGTCTCGCCGTCGAGCTTCATTGTCTTCTTGATGTACTCGACGGCGCGGTACGCGCCGGTGATGACCGCCTGGCAACTGGCCCCACTGAACCACATGATGACCGAAGCCCCCATGATCATGCCGAGGAGGAACGGCGCGTGCAGAATCGACAGCTTGGCGATGTTGTCGACGATCGTTAATCCGTCAGTCAGGATCATGATGAGCGAGAAGATCATCGTCGTCGCCCCGACGACGGCCGTCCCGATCAGCACGGGCTTGGCGGTTGCCTTGAAGGTGTTGCCGGCGCCGTCGTTCTCTTCCAACAGCATCTTGGCTTGCGCGAAGTCGGCGTCGATGCCGAAGGTCTGCTTGAGGTCCGCCTTGATGTTCGGCTGTTCCTCGATCAGTGACAGTTCGTAAACGCTCTGGGCGTTGTCTGTCACCGGCCCGTAACTGTCTACCGCGATCGTGACCGGACCCATGCCCAGGAAGCCGAACGCGACCAGGCCGAAGGAGAAGACGGCGGGCGCGATCATCAGCGTCTCGAGACCCTGG
>JBBRHE010000156.1:0-9237 GCA_038223165.1 Tepidisphaerales bacterium | reverse complement strand
GTACATTGTCATCCCGAGGGGAGCCTCAGGCGACCTGAAGGATCTCGACTGTGCGAACGATGACGGCTGAATGTCGGAGATTCCTCAGGTCGCCTGAAGCTCCCATCGGAATGACAGTGAGGGAAGCGGCTTACACTCATGTTCACAAAAGTCCTCATCGCCAACCGCGGGGAAATCGCCTGCCGGATCCTCCGAACGCTGACAAAGCTCGGCGTGCAATCCGTCGCGGTCTACTCTGAAGCCGACTACGCCGCGGAACATGTCGATTTAGCTGATGAAGCGGTCCTCATCGGCCCCGCCGCTGTTCACGAAAGTTACCTCAAGATCGACCGCATCATTCAGGCGGCGCTCGACACCGGCGCACAGGCGATCCATCCCGGGTATGGACTGCTGAGCGAGAACGCCGGATTCGCCGATGCCTGCGAAAAAGCGGGCATCGTCTTCATCGGTCCGACCGGTGACAACATGCGCGCGTTTGGCCTCAAACACACCGCCCGCGACCTGGCGAAGCGCAGCAACGTGTCACTCCTGCCGGGCACAGACCTGCTCGCAAGCGTCGACGAAGCCGTCAACGCAGCCGAGCGCATCGGGTATCCGGTCATCTTGAAAAGCACTGCGGGTGGGGGTGGCATCGGCATGCGCGTTTGCGAAGACGCGGGCCAGCTTCGGCAGTCTTACGACAGTGTGAACCGTTTGGGTGCGTCGCACTTCGGCCAGGCGGGGATGTATCTCGAAAAGTTCATCGCTGCGGCACGCCATGTCGAGGTGCAGGTCTTCGGGGACGGCCATGGCGACGCGATCGCGCTCGGTGAACGCGACTGCTCGGCCCAGCGGCGCAACCAGAAGGTCATCGAGGAAACGCCGGCACCGCACCTGAGCGAAGCAACGCGACGAGAGCTTCAGGACACTGCCGTTCGGCTTTCGAAGGCCGTCGCGTATCGCTCTGCGGGCACGGTCGAGTTCGTCCTCGACGCCGTTACACAACAGTTCTACTTCTTAGAGGTAAACACCCGCCTGCAGGTCGAGCACCCCGTGACGGAATCGGTGCATGATGTCGATCTCGTCGAGTGGATGGTGAAGCTGGCGGCGGGTGATCTGCCATCGTTGCAGACGCTACAGCCCGTCAGCCGTGGTCATTCGATTGAAGTTCGCCTGTACGCCGAGGACCCCGCAAAGAACTTTCAGCCTTCTGCGGGCATGTTGACGGAGGTGACGTTTCCGACCGATGTCCGAGTCGACACATGGGTACGCACGGGCAGCGAGATCTCGCCGCACTATGACCCTCTCGTCGCCAAAGTGATCGTGCACACCGACACGCGCGACGCTGCGATCGAAAAAATGCGCCGAGCGCTGGCTGCGACGCGGTTGGAGGGCATCGAGACGAATCTATTCTACCTGCGCGACCTGATTGCATCGGACGTTTTCCGCACCGGCAAAGTCATCACCAGGACGCTGGCGGGGTTCACCTACTACGACCCGAGCATCGACGTGCTCGCTGCGGGGAATTTTTCGACCGTGCAGGACTATCCGGGCCGGCTGGGTTACTGGGACGTCGGCATCCCGCCCAATGGGCCGATGGATCACCTGTCCTTCCGGCTCGGCAACCGCGTCGTCGGCAACACCGAGGGCACAGCGGGACTGGAACTGACTGTCACCGGTCCAACGCTGAAGTTCAATCGCAAGACGACCGCTTGCCTGACCGGTGCGCCCATGAAGGCAACGCTCGACGGCAGCTCCGTGCCCTACTGGACTGCGTTCGACATTCCAGCCGGCGCGACGCTCAAGCTCGGCGCGATCGAGGGGCCCGGTGTGCGCACATACCTCCTCGTGCGCGGCGGAATCGACGTGCCCGACTATCTCGGCAGCAAATCGACTTTCACGCTCGGCCAGTTCGGTGGGCATGGGGGGCGCCCGCTGCGCACCGGGGACGTGTTGCACCTGGCAGAGCCGGACGAATCGGCGCTCGATGCGCCACGGTACGATGCCTTTCCCGACGATCGGCAGCCGGCATTCACCCACCATTGGCAGATCGGCGTTCTCGATGGTCCGCACGCAGCGCCGGATTTCTTTCAGCCGGACGACATCGCGACGTTCTACGCAACCGCGTGGCAGGTTCACTACAACTCAGCCCGCACGGGCGTTCGATTGATCGGTCCCAAACCCAAATGGGCTCGCCCCGATGGGGGTGACGCCGGATTGCATCCGTCCAACATCCACGACACCGCCTACGCCATCGGCGCGGTCGATTTCACCGGCGACATGCCGATCATTCTCGGTCCGGACGGTCCTAGCTGTGGGGGGTTCGTTTGCCCGGTCACGATCGTGCAGGCGGAACTGTGGAAGATGGGCCAATTGCGGCCCGGTGATACGGTGACGTTCGTATCGCTACGTGATAACTTGGCAACCGAACTCGAACGAGCTCAAGACACTGGCATCGCTTCGCGTGACACGGGCCTCCGGTCCGTGGAAGACGTCCTTGAGCCAGATGCCCAAGTCACTAAATACCAAAGCCCAATCCTGCATTCCGTCGCAGGCATCGATGACCGCCCGCTCGTCACCTACCGTCGCAGCGGGGACAAGAACGTCCTCGTCGAGTACGGGCCGATGATGCTCGATTTCGACCTGCGGTTCCGCGTCCATGCGCTGATGCAGTGGTTCACCGCCAACCCGCAGGCGGGCGTAATCGACCTGGTTCCCGGTATTCGTTCATTACAAGTGCATTTCGACAGCCGCGTGCTTTCGCAGTCCAATTTGCTTGATACGCTCATCGCCGCGGAAGAACAGTTGCCCGCGATCGACGATCTGGAAGTGCCGTCGCACATCGTCCATCTACCACTGTCGTGGGACGACCCCGCCACGCGCCTCGCGATCGAGAAATACATGCAGTCGGTGCGCGACGACGCCCCCTGGTGCCCGAGCAACCTCGAATTCATCCGGCGCGTGAACGGGCTGGCGAGCATTGAGGACGTCTACAACATCGTCTTCGACGCCAGCTATCTCGTCCTGGCGCTGGGCGACGTGTACCTCGGCGCACCGGTTGCGACACCGGTGGACCCACGGCATCGGCTGGTGACGACGAAGTACAACCCCGCCCGCACGTGGACGGCCGAGAACAGTGTGGGCATCGGTGGCGCGTATCTCTGCATCTACGGCATGGAAGGCCCCGGCGGGTACCAGTTCGTCGGCCGCACCGTGCAACAATTCAATCGCTGGCGGCAGACGGGCGACTTTATCGAAGGCAAACCGTGGCTGCTGCGTTTCTTCGATCAGATTCGCTTCTATCCCGTGACTGCAGACGAACTGTTGAAGATCCGCACGGATTTTGCGCTGGGTCGATTCAAGCTGAAGGTCGAACCAACAACGTTTCGGTTGCGCGACTATCACGCGTTCTCGAAGGTCAACGCCAACAGCATCGCCGCGTTCCGCACGACGCAGCAAGCCGCGTTCACGGCCGAGCGGCAAAGGTGGGAAGAGGCGGGCGAATTCAAGGCCGCTGCAAGCGCCGAGGCGTCGGCGACCACTGCGCCGATCGTCGAGACGATCGATATCCCCACCGGCGCCGAGGCGATCGAATCGCCGATGGTTGCCAACGTCTGGAAAGTCGTCGCGACACAAGGGCAAGCCGTGAAGGCGGGCGACCCACTGGTCATTCTGGAAGCGATGAAGATGGAGACGACGATCGCTTCGCCGATCGATGGTGTCGTGCTGCACGTGACGTGCAAACCGGCGCAGATGGTGATGCCCGGGGCGGTTTTGTGTGTGGTGAAGGGTACATAGTTTCACGTGGACTATCCGATCCATTCAATATCGAAACTCACTGATGGTTACGCGTCCGGCGCGATGCGCGTCTACGATGTTGCCGTCGAGGTTCTCAAGCGACTGACAGCCGCGGCGGACAGGAGCATCTGGATCACGCGCGTGACGAATGAAGCACTGTTGGCCCGCGCCGCGGAGCTCGATCGAATGGGCCCGTCGGCAGACCTGCCACTGTTCGGCATTCCGTTCGCGGTGAAGGACAACATCGACGTCGCTGCTTTCCCGACGACTGCGGCCTGCCCGGAGTTTGCGTACATGCCCAAGGTCGATGCGACCGTCGTGCGAAAGCTGCTGGACGCCGGGGCAATGTGCGTTGGCAAGACGAACCTGGATCAGTTCGCGACGGGCCTCAACGGCACGCGCTCACCGTACGGAGCGCCGCGATGCGTGTTCAATTCAAGGTACATCTCCGGTGGCTCCAGCAGTGGGTCAGCGGTCGCGGTCGCGAGTGAACTGGTCTCGTTCGCACTGGGCACTGACACCGCCGGCTCCGGGCGCGTTCCGGCATCGTTCAACAACCTTGTCGGACTGAAGCCGACCAAGGGCCTGCTCAGCACGACGGGCGTGGTCCCCGCCTGCCGATCACTCGATTGTGTGTCGATCTTTACGAAGACCATCAGTGATGCCAGGACGGTGCTCAACGTCGCGGGCGGGTTTGATGCGGTCGACGTCTTCTCGCGCCGCCGGCCTCCATCGGTCGTGCCGATTCCCAAGTCGTTCCGGTTTGGCGTTCCACAGGATGGGCAACTGAAATTCTTCGGTGATGGTGCGGCCCACGACTTGTATCTTGCATCCTTGCAACGCTTGCGCGCCATCGGTGGCGAACCGGTGACGATCGACTACTCGCCATTCGATGAAACTGCCCTGCTGCTCTACGGTGGCGCGTTCGTTGCTGAGCGCACCGCGGCGGTCGGCGCGTTCCTCGACGCCAACCCCGGTGTCGGTCATCCCGTCGTCCGGCGAATCGTCGACACGGGCAAGGATTTCAGCGCGCGCGACGCTTTCATTGATTCGTATCGCCTGGCCGCCCTTCGCCGACGGACGGACGTGACGTGGGATCAGGTCGACCTCCTGGCCCTTCCGACCGCGGGCACGATTTACACCGTCGACCAGATGCTGGCCGACCCCATCACGCTCAACTCGAACCTTGGTTACTACACCAACTTCGTAAACCTTTTCGACCTCAGTGCCTTGGCCGTCCCCGCAGGCTTCCGTGAGACCGGGTTGCCGTTCGGCATCACATTCATCGCGCCGGCGTGGCACGACGAGGCACTGTGTGAGTTTGGATTACGCTATGCGTTACCATCAACCCTCTGATCGAGAGTCCCCATGACCGAAATTTTATTGGCTGTCGTCGGTGCGCACCTGAGTGGCATGCCATTGAACCTACAGTTGACCAGCCGCAATGCGAAGCTCGTCAAAGCGACCAAGACTGCGCCGCGTTACCGACTTTATGCGTTGGCGAACACCACACCCCCCAAGCCCGGCCTCGTTCACGTTGGAGACGGCACCGACGGCGCTGCGATCGAGGTGGAAGTGTGGTCCCTGGCGGTCGAAGCCTTCGGCTCGTTTGTCGCCGAGGTCCCAGCGCCCATGGCGATCGGCACGACCGAGCTCGCCGACGACACGACCGTCAAAGGCTTTGTGTGTGAACCGCGAGCGATCAAGGGTGCGACGGACATTACCCACTTCGGGGGTTGGCGGGCGTTCGTAGCGTCGCGAAAGTGACGGTTGACGTTCGGTCAGGCAGATGAAATGAACGCCAAGACGCCAAGAACGCCAAGCGAGAAATCGCCAAGAAGAGAAAAGCGAAAAATACAGATGGCCGACGGTCGTACAATTCGACCCGCTCTCTTCGCTTTCGTCTTTCTCTTCTCTCCTACCTTGGCGTCCTTGGCGTCTTGGCGTTCACCACTGCCTTGAACAACGAACGGATCATTTGAACCCGCGCCGGCGCTGACGGCTGTAGCGGGCCAGCGAGTCTTCGATGATCGGGTAGGCCATCTTCGCGGGCTGGATTTCGTCGACCTCGACGGCCTTGCCTTCCAGCTGCTTGTAGTCCTGGAAAAATCGACGAAGCATCGTCAGCCTATGCTGCGGCATCTCGCTGGCTTCACGGTAGCTGTTGAACTCCGGGTCGTCCGTCGCGACGGCGATGATCTTGTGGTCCTTTTTGCCACCGTCAATCATGACCATCAGCCCGATGCAGCGGGCGTGGATGAGTGTCAGTGGTACAACCGTCTCCTGGCACAGCACGAGCACGTCAAGCGGATCGTCATCCTCGGCGAGCGTCTGCGGGATAAAACCGTAGTTGGCCGGGTAGTAGACGGCCGAGTAGAGAATACGGTCGAGCTTGATCAGGCCGCTTTGCTTGTCGAGCTCGTACTTTACGCTCGAGCCGAACGGGATCTCGATGATCGTCGTGAACTCCTGCGGCATGTCCTCGCCGGGAGTGACGTCGTGCCAGGGGTGAATCATGGTTGGAATTCCATTTCGCAAACAGTGTAGCGAACGGTTCGCGCCCAATGGCGACGGTGAACCACCGGCCGGGCGTTTCTGCCGATCGGCCAATACTACAACTGTCGGCCGGAAAGCCAATCGGCTGAACGGCGGTCGCCATTTTTGGTCAAAGTGAACCGGAACGCGCGCTTATAGGACGAGAAAAGGCACACGTCCTGACGGACGCGTGCCTTGGTTCAATCTCTGTTTACCTGCAAACCGTAAACTAAGCCGCCCGACGGCGACGGGCCATGACGCCGATCGATGTGGATCGCCAAGACGGTCACGTCTGCGGGCGTAATTCCACTGATGCGCAGCGCCTGACCGAGGCTGCGGGGTGAGAAGGTCGTGAACTTCTGCCTTGCCTCGTTGCGCAGGCCGACGACGGTTTGGTAGTCCAGCGTGGTCGGGATGAGTTTTGTCTCAAGCTTCGCGAAACGCTCTAACGCCTTGTCCTGCCGGGTGATGTAGCCTTCATACTTGGCGCGAATCTCGAGCGCCCTGCCAACGTCGTCAGGCATTCCTACGACGGGTTCACCGAGCGCGGCAGAAAGCTTTTTCCAGTCGTTCTCCGACCGGCGCAGCCAATCGAACGCAGTAACACCGTCTATGCGAGTCGATTTCAAGACTGTAACGCCAGCAGTGATCGCATCACGCCGCGCAGTGAAACGCCTCCAGCGATCGTCGTCAACCAGCCCGATCTCGCGGCCAATGCCCGTCAACCGTTCGTCGGCATTGTCGGCACGCAGGTGCAACCGATGCTCGGCCCGACTTGTGAACATACGGTAAGGCTCGGTCGGGGGCTTGGTCACGAGGTCGTCGACCATCACACCAATGTAGGCCTCGTTACGCTTTAAGACGAAGTCGGCGTTGCCCGTTGCGACGTAACGAGCTGCATTGATGCCCGCGACCAGTCCTTGCGCCGCAGCCTCTTCGTAGCCACTGGTGCCGTTAATTTGTCCGGCTAGAAATAGGCCGGCGATTTTCTTGGTCTCCAGCGTCGAACGGATCTGTGTCGGCCAGACCATGTCGTACTCGACCGCATAGCCGTGCTTGAGAAATTGGGCTTTCTCTAATCCGGGAATGAGGGACACGATTTGTTCCTGCACGTCGGCGGGCAGGCTGGTGCTGATGCCGTTGCAATAAATCTCGTCGGTGTCGAGGCCCTCGGGTTCGAGGAAAATGTGGTGCGACAGCTTATCTGCAAAACGCACGACCTTATCTTCGATGCTCGGACAGTATCGCGGGCCGGTGGATTGAATCTGCCCGCTGTACATCGGCGCGCGGTGAAGATTGGCGCGGATGATTTCGTGAACCTGTTCACTGGTGTTGGTGATCCAACACGGGACCTGTGCCAAGGGAGGCGACCAGCGGGGTTTCACCGCGAAGTCGCGACGGCGCGAAGCACAGGGGTTTAGGGCGCTGTTTTTCCCTTGCATCGCGCCTTCGCCACTGCTTGGTGAGTATTCGTTCAGAAAGCTGAACGGCATCGGCTCGTCATCACCGGGCTGCAATTCGAGCTGCGAAAAATCGATCGACTCTTTCTTCAGGCGTGGCGGTGTGCCGGTCTTCAGACGACCGAGTTCGAGACCAAGTTTTTCCAGGCAACCCGATAGTCCTTTCGCAGCGGACTCACCAACGCGACCTCCCTCGGTTTTGCGTTCACCAGTGTGCATCAGGGCGCGAAGAAACGTGCCCGTGGTGACAATGGCAGCGCGACAGGTGAGGTATGTGCTATCGGCGAGTTTCACGCCGGTGACGAAGCGCACAGGCGCAAGCGAATCGGCCAAGTCGCTTGTGCCTTTGCGCTCGTCGGCTTTGATCTCGGCGACCTCACCTGCGATGACATCGAGGTTGGGACACGTCGCCAGCAATCGTTGAACTTCGATCGCGTATTTGTACTTGTCCGCCTGGGCGCGCGGGCCCCAGACTGCCGGACCCTTGGACCGATTGAGCATACGGAACTGGATCGCGGTGGCATCGGTTGCCAGTCCCATCAGGCCACCGAGCGCGTCGATCTCCCGGACCATCTGCCCCTTGGCCAAGCCACCGATCGCGGGGTTGCAGGACATCTGCCCGACGCGCGCGGGGTCGAACGTGACGAGCGCGACCCTTGCGCCCGTACGCGATGCCGCCCAGGCGGCTTCAGCGCCGGCGTGACCACCCCCGATGACGACGATGTCGTAGGTCTGCTTCACTTGGACCGGTATGATACACGCAGACATAGTTTCTGTCTGACCGGTCACTGCCTGACACCTCGGCGCGCAACAGAAAAAGGCAGCCAAACACGGCTGCCTTTCCACAAAATCCAGCTTGTTGCCCTGTCGACGCTACTCGTTGCTCATCTCGCGCAGTGTCCGGCAGAGCTTGTTCTGTGACGTCAGGATCACGTCGACCGCTTCCACGCACATCTTCAGGCACTCGCGATCGTTGGCGTTCGAGCCATTCAAATCACCAATAAGCCCGGCCAATCGGCGGTGGTACACACCGACGTACCTCTCAACCAGACTCATCTCTTCCTGAATTCGCAATCGTGCCGTGGGTGACATCCTTGACTCCCGTTGACGAAGTTCAATCCTACCCCTCCTGTATCGGATAGAACTTTAGCAAGACTTCAATTTTTGCAGTGCTTCGTTTTCAGGGGTTGTCCTGCGATTCACGGTCTTTGTCGTAACGATAGTCGCGAAACAGGCGTTGCCGCTCGCGCAGGCCTGCGAGCCCTAGACCGGTGCTGATGGCAGCGCCCGCAGCGAGAAGGACTTGTGTGGGCTTGGTGTGTTGCTTGGTGTACGCCTCGTAACCACAGACAAACGCAATCACGATGAACGAGAACGCCAGTCGAGCAATCCATTTTCGGAGCATGGTGGCATCGTACCATCGGGAGGACGGTTTTGGCGTTCCCGCAGTCTTGAAGCACAGCGA
>JBBRHE010000155.1:0-9318 GCA_038223165.1 Tepidisphaerales bacterium | reverse complement strand
CCTGTACAGGGGTTGGCGTGTCGTCCACTTTTTCTCGGTCAGCACCACCTGAGTGGCCAACCGGTTGCCGGCATTGACGACGATGGGCCCGAGCAGATTGCCGGTCAGCCAATCGCCGACCTTGTTGCAGATCACGAAGGTCTGCACCGCGCTCGGGTCGTTGGCTGGCAGCATGAGCTCTGCCTGGGTCTCTTCGCGGATCGGCACTTCATAATCCTTGAAGAAGATGGTTGGGTCGGTGACAACGAACGCGAGGTTCGCATCGTCAACGCTTTGCAACCAGAAAAAATAGTTCTCCTCATCCGTCTGGATAAGGGCGAACCGCGAATGATCGGGGAACCCAAGGAGGCCGCGCGGGAATGTCATTACCCGCTCGTCCTCAATGGACAGTACCCCGAAACGCGTGGTCTGGATCTCCATAACACGAACTCCGTTCTAGTCGCGAGGACCATGCCTCGCGAAACCACCCGCGGCTCCATCCGCGGAACTCCGTTAGAGAACTGACCGATGCATCCTGCTTCGGTCGTTTAAGCTTACGTATCCGTTGCACACCGCTTGCGGCCGGTCGATCATCGCCATCTGGCGAACCGCAACCTTCCATTCACAACGTGCAACTTTCTGCTCACCAGTCACTCACCACTTATCCACAGCCATCACGCCGATTTTGCTTCAACCGGCCACAATTGCTGCGCTTCGATTGCATTCATTGCGTTTATTACGCTCGCAATGCAGAATTCATTCTTACATAAGCAACAGTCATGCCACATCACGACAGGAAATCCATCAGTGACAAGTTTGCCACGGTATTGGTTGTACGCAGCGACGCCTGCAAGCTGCTCTGCAGTGTCGAGAATTGCGTAATAGCCGTCGTGTAGTCCGTGTCCTGCAGGCTGCTCAACAGCGACTGCGTAGCGAGGTTTTCATCGGTGATGCGATCCTCGCGACCTTCGAGCTCCTGGACGCGGGCACCTGTCACGCCGCGGACGCTGATCACGCGCTCAAGGTCTTCGCTGATGCCCTGCGACGCTTCGGTGATGCCGCGTTGGTCGTTCGTCCGCAGCGCATCTCGCAGTTTGGCCAGGTTTGTGAAGACCCCTGCGATCGAGACCGGACTCACGTCCTTGCCCGTGATTACCCCGGCCGTCGCGGGCAAGCCGTTGAGGCCGAGATCTTCACCGGCACTGGAAAAGTTGGCTGCGGCGACCTTGAAGCTCGTATCCGGGCCGACGCTCGCGTCGGTCATGACGATGCCGTTGCCCGTTGTGGCGAAGCTGGCCATCGTGCTGCCCGCTGCGGTGTTGATCTTCGTGATGACGTCACCGATCGTGGCCGCGCCATCGAGGTCGACCGAGAATTCAGTGCCGTCACGGCGGGTAACTGTAATGTCAGCGCCGGGCACCGTGCGGACACCCTTGCCGTTGTTTAGCTCCGACAGTTGCTGGGTCGGCGACATCGTGCGAATGCCAAGCTGCGTCGCGGTGTTGCCCCCATTTTCCCCGATGCGCAGTTCCGTACCGGCAACAAGGTTAACGATCTCCAGCCCCGTGCCCGCCGCGTTAATTTGCGCATGCACGCCAACATCGGCGGCATTGATCTGGTTCAGGAACGCTTCGACCGTGATTGGCCCGGTGTAGGTGACCGTCGCAGTGGAGCTTCCGTTAGTAATAGCGAGGCCCGATGCGTCGACACCACCCCCACCAAAGATGCTGGACATCAGCGTCAATGGTGTGACTTTGGCCTTCACGTCGGCACCGTCCAGGCTCGCGACGGGGTTGTTCTGTCGAATGCCCAGGTCACGGGCGGTTGATGCGCCGCCCACTTCCGTCACCGAGAAGGCTCCACTGCCGGCCGTCAAAGCGAGGCTCATCCCGTCAGGTGCAATGGCTGCGGTGACGTCGGTAGTGCCAGTCGCTGCATTGATGCGGGTAATGGCGTCACCGATCGAGTCGGCCGAGCTGAGGTCGATCGTCGCGTTCGCCGCGCCATTGGTGATCTTGATCTGACCTTTGTAAACGCCCGCAGCGGTGGCACCACCGAGGGCGTCTAGCCGGGTCGCGGTCGTTATGGCCGGCGACAGGTTGTTCGAGCCGACCTTCGTCCCGGTCGCGGTGCCGAACACCTCGTCACCGCTGACCATGAACGGACGGACCATGTTGTCGTCGAACGTGTTCTGCAGAACATTATTGGTGCCGACAAACTTCACGCCACCGTTTGACGCCGTGACGAACGGCTGTTTGTCCGAACGGTCTCCACCGTAGATGTAGGTGCCTTGGAACTGCGTGTTACCGAACGAGATCGACTGGTTGTACAGGTTGTCAATCAAGGCCGCGGCGCTGGTTCGAGCGTCGGCCGTCACGTCGGACCCAACGTTGGCCGAGGCGATCTGGGTCGCCTGGCGTAGCAGGTCGGTCAACCCTTCCAGCGAGGTGTCGACGCTGGACAGAGTGTTTTTGGCCGAGGAAATGTTGTCGAGGTAGCCTTGGCGCTTCTCGAGCGTCTTTTGCAACTGCTGGATGATCGCGCCATCACCGGGATCGTCACTGGGCTTGTTGATGCGCTGACCGGTTGTGAGCTGGTTCTGGACCTCCAGTAGCATCCGCTGGGTCTTGGTCATGCTAGACGTCGCGACGCTGGTGCGAAGCAAGTTGCTGACGCGCGCAAGGTTGGTGGGGAGGATCGCCATAACGTGTTAAAAGTGTTATCGGACGAGACCCATAATTTGGTCCATCAAATCATTCACAACACTGATCAGTCGCGATGCACCTTGGAACGCCCGCTGTTGTCGCATGAGGTTGATGGCCTCTTCGTCCATGCTGACGCCACTGAGAGCTTCCCGCTGGTTGAACAGGGTTTCCTGCACGACGTGCGACGCCTCGGCGTTGCTCTTGGACGCTGCTGCCGTAACGGCGACGTTGTTGACGAGGGATTCGTAGTTTTCCTTAAGGGTCGACCCACCGAGCGCGCCCAGGACCGTGGTTTCCAGATCGGCGATGGCCCGCGCGGTCTGGTTGTCGGTCGGTTCACCGTTCTTGGCAGCGGCGAGCTTGCTGGGGTCGAGTTGGAGCTTCTTATCGACGTTCATGTCGAACGCGCCGTCACCGGTGAAGAAGGAGTTCACACCGAGGGCTGCCAGGGTGCCACTGGTATCCTGGCTGAAGGAAAACTCGACCGCATTGCTCGCCGCATCGACCTTCAGCTTGCCACCGACGATGGAGGCAGCGACACCGGTTACCGCCGACAAATCGGCTGCCAGGTCGTTCGAGGTCGTGTCGTCACCGTTAAGGCCGTCCTGATCGATTTTAACAAGCGTGCTGGTGACAAGTCCGGTTGCCTTTTCCTTTACGTGCACCACAAAGCTGCCACTGGTCGGCTTGAACGGAAGGTTGGTCACCGGATCGTTCAAGGCCAGCGCCGGGTCATCCACCGCGTTGGTGCCCAAGGTCGTCGTGAGCCCGCCCGTGCCTTGGCCGGACGAATGCAGCTTGTTGACCTCGAAAATGACGTTCTTTGCCAAGTCGTTAAGGCGGTTCGTCGTCGCGTCGATTGCGTCGCGGACGACGGTCAGCCCACCGATCTGGCCCGTCGTCGCCTTGGCTTCACCTTTGTTGTCCGCAAAGACGACGACGGTGTTGATCTTGCCATTGACGTTGTCCTCCCGCAGCGTGAGCCCGCGGTTGGTGCCGTGCAAAACGAGTGGTTCCGAGCCGATGTAGACGTTGAGCGAGCCGTTGGGCTGTTCGATCGAGTGGACGTCGACCAGTTCGGAAAGCTTTTTGAGGGTCGCGTCGCGCTGGTCGCGCAGACCGGCTGCCTGACCACTGCTTCCACCCTCGGCCGTCACAATCTGACGGTTCAGCTCGCCAAGCTGATCGGCAAGGCTGTCGGCGTCATCGGTCAGCGCCCGCAATCGGTCGGCGACGTCGCTGCGCAGATCTTCAAACTTGGATTTCAAGTCCTTGAACCCGTCGGCGAGCGTCTGACCGTTCTGTAGGACGACCTGTCTCAGCGCGCCGTCCTGGGGTTTGCTGGCAAGGTTGGACCATGAGTTAAAGAACGTGCTCATCTGAGTCGACAGATCCTGATCACCCAGCTCGTTCAGGACCGACTCAACCCGACTCATCCAAAGCTGCTCGGTGTCGGCACCGTTGCTGTCGCTGACGCTTGCTCGAAGGCGGCCCTGCAGGGCCTCGTCGATCTGTCGCTGGATGCCGTCGAGCTGAACTCCGGTACCGATGAAGACGTTTTGAGAGAACTGCTGGTCCTTAGAGGTCGAGACCTTCGGCGTCTGCCGTGTGTAGTCGGCGTTGCCGGCGTTGGCGATGTTGTTGCCGACGACCTGCAACTGCGCCTGGCTGACCGCCAAGGCTGTTTTCCCGATCGAAAGTGCGCCTGTGAGACTCATGTTTTATCCCACCGCTTCCATCACACCGATGCGCGTCGACACCCGCGGCACGCCTTGTTTCGTGTAAAGACCGGCCTTTTCAACCGCGCCGGCAACAATTCGAACGACCGTATTGAGGTGACCGAGGATCGCGCTGGCCACCCGATTGGCGACCTGCGTGCGGCTGCTGATTTTCGTCGCCAGGTCCTTCAACTCGGTTCGCAACGCCAGTAGTTGGACCTTTCGCGCCGGGTGCAGTTCTGCGAGCTTGACGAGAGTCAACTGCTTCTCGTCGGCGCGCGCCAGCTTGGCAATCTGCAGGACGACTCCTCTGCGGCGCGTCTCAAGCGACGCGATCCGCAATCTCGCGGCTTCCTGCGCCCCCGTGGCGGCTTCCAAACCGGGAATGTCGAGCTTGCGCATGGCCGCCTGCTGGCGGTCGAGGTTGGCCAGCAGGTTGCGGTGTTCGTTCACCAGCAACTGGACGATCTGTTCGAGCTCAATGAATTGACGCGACATCGGCCCTCTCGTTTCGCAAAGAGCTGCCCGCATCCGTCGAGGGGGTTGCCTCAACCTTGCGTGGCGCGTTTTGTATGGTCTGAAGGTCGTTCGCCGTGGTGTCAGCGGCGCGCTTTTGGACCGCGTAGGCGTTGGCCGCCTCGATTTTCCGGACGATCGACTTCACGAGCTTGTTGCCCGCGGCGCGAGCCATTTGCTCGGCCATCTGCTGGTCTTGCATCGACCCAAACGCCTCCCCCCCCCGCCCGCCGGAGAACATCTCGGATTTGAACGGGTTATTGCGTACCTGTTTGAGCAGCTCACCGTAAAAGGACTGGGCCACCCACTTCTGGGTCTGCTCGACGAGCTGATCGTGCTTCGTGCCTTTACCGGGCTTCATTTTCCCGATAAAGGTTACATCAGGGACGATCGCCGTGGGCTTGGTGGTGGGTTGTTGTGTTGTGAGCTTCATGGTCAGCGTCTCCGACGCTTGTCATTGAGCGATTTATTCCACGATCAGTTTCGCGTGGAGTTTTCCGGTCTTGAACAGTTCCTTGACGATCGTGATGCGGTCCTCGGCGGGCACTTTGATCTTGTCGAGCGTGTCCACGAGGTCCTGCAGTTTGGCGCCACCGGTGTTGGTCGTGTCCAGCGAGATTGCGTCCTTCGTCGTCAGCATGGGAGTGCGGACGGACGGCACGGGCTGCGGCGAAATCGTGCTGATCGTCAGTCCCTTGTGGCTGATGACGACTGGGCTGATCTCGACGTCGCCGGTGATAATGAGCGTGCCCGTCTTGTCATTGATCTGCACGCGCGCCTCGGTCGGTAGCTGCGGCACGGGCAGGCGCTGCACACGGCTGATGAAGCTGTCGGGGCGTTCACGCTCGATTTCGGGGATCACGACAACGATGTTCTTCGGGTCGACCGCGGTCGCGAGGATCTGGCCACCGTCTCCCTCGGCGTCGTTGATGATCTTGGCGATGGTGCTGGCTACGGTCCAACTGGTGGACGGGTCTTCGATGATCAGGCTGAACCGGCCGTTGTCGATGTACGTGCTGGGGAGGTCCGCTTCCATCACGCAACCCCCGACGACCTTACCGACGACCGGTGAGCTGGGGTCTTCCAGGACGACCGCGCCCTGCGCCATCGCAAGGATCGAGCCGTTGGCGAGCGGGCCTTGCAGTGGAGACAGGATCAACCGCCCACCTTTCAAGCTGCTGGCGGAGCCGAGACTGGTGATGTAGCAATCGAGCTCGTCTCCGTCGCGGGCACCGTCCTTGGGGACGGTTGCCGTCACACTGACGACGGCGACGTTAGCGACGTTGGCGAGCTCGCTGAGCTCGACGGGGTTGGCAAACTTGGTCAGCATCGCCGCCAATGGCCGAATGGCCGGCATGAAGTCGCCACCGTCACCGGTGCCCTTCAAACCGTAGACCAGGCCGATTCCGACGAGTTGATTGGTGCGTTGCCCACCGATGCGCGTGATGTCCGCAACCTTGACGGCTTGCACCGCAGTCGTAGGTAGCACGACGAGCAACAGCGCGAAGATGATGCGAGATTTGAGCATTTTGAAGGATTCCACCTTCGACCTGGCGTTCGACTCATCCTTGAGTCGTTGACCGATTGCCGGAGCAACCAAGCCTGGAGCCATACGACTGATCTACTCACACTTTCGTCAGAATGGGTTCAGACCGTCCAATAATTTCGTGAGCCAACCGCGTCTGCTGTTGTCGCGAACGGCGCCGGTGTGGGTTTTCTCCATCTCAAGCTCGCTCAACTGCGTGCTGAGGATCGTGTTGTCCGCCGACACGTCCTCGGCGCGGCAGATGCCGGCGATGACGATCCGTTGGACCTCGTCGTCGACCTTGATCTTCTTGCTGGCCGTCAGCACGACCGTACCGTTGGGCTTTACGTCCAGCACGGAAGCCGTTACGCGGAACGTGAGCACGTCCTTGCGGTCGATTGCGGCGTCACCTTTCATCTCGCGCGTGGCCGTCAGGTCGACGCCCGGCGCGACCGTGGGAATGGCCGCTTCGATCCTGAAGTCACCGGGGTTAAATTTGAAGTACTCGGTCAACCTGGCGTTGACCGACGCTTCCTTGCTGAGGTCGGTCGTTCCTTCCGAACTGTAATTGCTCTCTTCACGCACGATGATCGTCACGAGGTCGTGCTTCTTCAGCACGCGCGGCTCAGGGGGTGTCACTGCGAAAAAGCTTACGGAACCGACCTGCGGCTGGGCATTGGACAACATCCCCGCACGCAACAGTGAACCACGACTGGCGCGCAATTGGTCGGCGGGCGTGGCGACGGGTATTGCGTTGATCGGTTGAGTCAATGGGGTCGGCGGTGGCCCCTGTTGGGCCAGCACGGGCGCAGCGATCAAGGCGATAAGGGTGAAAATCGTCGGTTTCATTCGGGTTCCTGCTAGTTCGTAGCCGTCGTTTGCAGTTGCGACACGTCGCCCACGCTCGCGGCTTGCGGGCCGGTCACGGTGACGTCGTAGATGTCCCGCGTCGTTTCGTTCTTAACCTTAATCGTCTGCCCGAACGTCCCCGGCTCCATCGCACGAGCGACCGTCTTCACGCGGATCGCGCCCTGGCCGATCGTCAGGCTGACCAGCTGACCGGGCTTGACCATGGGTACTGCGTCGACCAGACGGGCCGTCATGACAACGCCCGGCCTCAGGTCGCGACTGGCCTGTTGGCCGACCACCTGCGACATCGACAGCACAGTGTCCAGTGACGTCTCGTCCGTCAGCACCCGCCGGGTCGTCAGGTCCTCGGCACGGATGACCTGTTTCACAACCATTGGCTTGGCGACCACGACCTCGTCCTGCCAGGCCCGCGCCGTCGCCCCGACCGATGCCTTGTGCTGCCCGTTCTCTGTGATGACGGTTACATCCCAACGGACCGCGCCGAGCGTTTTGACGCGCTGGCCTTCGATGTTGAACCGAAACTGACCTTCCGGGAGGTTCAACAGCTTTTCGTCGGTCGATTTAAACGTCAGTTGCAGTTGGTCTCTGGCAATGCCCAACCGGTTCGAGATGTCGTCCACCAGCAGGCTGCGAAGCGTGCGAAGCTTGGACTCGACCTGCCCCGGCGACCCAATGGTGGCAGCGGCGGTCTCGCGGGAGCTGGATTCGGGCACGACGACGCGAGTCAGCGTCTCGGGCACGTCGGCAGCGGGAATCTCGTCTGAGAACGTCACCGATTTCGGCGCGACTTCGCGGCCGATCCACTGGCTGAGCGCATCACTTTCGTCGAACTTCGCATCGGCACGCTTGACCGTGCAGGTCGTCGCGCCCGTGAACCGGATCATCGCTTCGTTGATACCCGCCTCGACAAGTGCTGCTTTGACCTGCGCAACCGAGATCGTCATAAAGCCTGTTTTTTCAGGCAGTTGCGCAATTACGATATCGCTGAGCGGTTGAAGCGCAGGCGCGTCGGTGTCGGACCAGCGGGCGATTTGCTTGAAGCTGACGGTCTCGCTGTAAACGGCGGCCTCGGCGCGAAGCTCGGCGGTCGAACTGTTCAGACGCCGCCCGTCCGGCACGAACCGCGCTGCAGGCTCGACCATACGGCTCGTCGGCGCGGTTTGACCGAACGCCGCGCTCGGCATTAGCAGACAACCGACCAATAGTGATGTCTTGAGCATAAGGTTCATCCATCACCTCGATCACGAATCGCCCCGGACGTCGCTTGCGGTTTTGCTTGTCACCATGCCGGAAGTCGAAACCGAAAGCGGACACCGTCGCATTTGCTACGACGCCATCTCGCCTACTACCCACGCCGCAGGTTGCCGATGGTTTGCAACGCCTGGTCGGCGGTCTGGATCGACTGACTGTTGAGCTCGAAAGCCCGCTGAGTCTTGATCAGGCTGACCAATTCCTTTACCGGGTCGACGTTGCTGGCCTCCAGGAACGCCTGCAGTGTCTTGCCACCACCACCGTCACCGGGGGCCGTCTCAGTCGGCGCGCCCGAGGCTTCGGTTTCGGTGTAGATGCTGCCACCGAGCAGTTTCAGGCCCTGTGGGTTCACGAACTGTGTGATGCGCAACTGCCCGACCGTCGTCTTGGTCGTCTGACCCGAGCGAAGCACGCTCACCGTGCCGTCCTCGGCGATGTTTATGTCGGTGCTGTTGGATGGGATGTTGATCGGTGGGATCATCTTGTAGCCGTCACCCATGCCCAGCACGAGGTCCCCGTCCTTGTTCACAAAGAAGTTGCCGTTGCGCGTGTAACCGGTGCCGTCCCCGATCGAGTCCATGATCTTCACGCGGAAGAACCCACTGCCCGAGATGCCGATGTCCAGCGGACGGTCGGTGCGTTCGAGCGAGCCCTGTTCCAGGTCGATCTGCGTGTTGCTGATGCGCGTGCCCAAACCGACGAAGATACCCGCAGGCGACACGTCACCGGCGGCGTTGGTCGTGCCCGGTTGGCG
>JBBRHE010000154.1:0-9373 GCA_038223165.1 Tepidisphaerales bacterium | reverse complement strand
GTCGCCGGGCGCGGGGCCGAGGTTGGCCTCGATGCCGTGGAGGGCGAGGTTCATGTGGGCGAGTCGCCAGGTGGTGGGGTTGGACTCCTGGCCGAAGATGGAGACATCGGTCTTGTTGCCGCCGTGGGCCTCGGCGAACTTTTCGGACTGGACGAACATGCCGCCCGAGCCGCAGGCGGGGTCGTAGACGCGGCCGGCGTACGGCTCGAGCATTTCGACCAGCACGCGGACGACGGAGCGCGGCGTGTAGAACTCGCCGCCGAGCTTGCCTTCGGCGGCGGCGAACTTGCCGAGGAAGTATTCGTAGACACGTCCGAGCATGTCGCGGGCTTTGTCGCGCGAGCCTTTGAAGCCGATCTGGGCGATGAGGTTGATCAGCCCGGCCATCTTGACCGGATCGATCCCGCGGCGGGCGTAGTCGCGCGGGAGCTTGGACTTGAGATTGGGGTTGTCGCGCTCGACGGCGAGGATGGCGTCGTCGATGAGCGTGGCGATGTCGGGACGCGTGGCTTGGTTCTGCAGGTTGGGCCAGCGGGATTCGGGCGGCACCCAGAAGACGCGGTCGGCGGTGTATTCATCGCGCGATTCGAGGAGCTTTTCGATCTGGGCGGGCTTCATGCCGGATTTGGTCAACTCGGCCTGCAGCTCATCCCGGCGGGATTGGAAACTGTCGGAGATGTATTTGAGAAAGAGCAGGCCGAGGACGACGTGCTTGTACTCGGCGGCGTCGACCTGACCGCGCAGCGCGTCGGCGGACTTCCAGAGGGTGTCGGCGTAGGAGAGATCGGAGGTGGACCCGCTGTCGTTAGTATGCTGTGTCACGAATGAACCCCACGTCGTAGACTGGAATCAGCCCCGTCAGATCAACCGAGCTGGACGGACGCGGAGATATTAACTGGACGCGCTGCTTACCGCGAGGGCTTCTGGTCTCCGAACCAAATCACCCAACCCGCTTCCCCCACCCGCCCTCCAGCAGCGCCAGGTACTCCGCCCGCCGGTCCGCGCGCGGCGTGACCACCGGCTGGCGCTTCTCCGACGCTATTACCCGTTCGATCACCGTTGACAGGACTGTTATCATGCCGGCATGATGAAATTGATTGCCTATTACCGGGTGAGCACGAAGGAACAGGGCGCGAGCGGGCTGGGGCTCGAAGCGCAGCGGGCGGCGGTGGCGAAGTTTGCCCTGTCCATTGGGGCGAACGTGGAAGCCCACCACACGGAAGTAGAGAGCGGCAAGCGGGCGGACCGCCCGGCACTGGCGAAGGCAATCGCCCAGGCCCGGCGCGATGAAGGTCTACACCGATCCCCGGATATTCGATATGGCCGGTGCTGTTGAGAAGCTGCCGCTATGGCCCGCGACCGAAGCCGCCGCCGCCCTGGCAAGCGGCACAACCGGCGGCAAGATTGAATTAATTGGGCGCAGCAAAAGCGTCAGCAACGGATCGGCAGGAATAGGGGAATGTTCGGCAGTCATTGGCAACGCGGCGGAGCACTCCGAAACGTCCCAAACCCTTTATGCTGGCAGTGATAGGCAACAAAAACCCCATCCGGCGGGGATGGGGTGAAAGCTCGGCAGGTAGGACTCGAACCTACAACCAGCCGGTTAACAGCCGGCTGCTCTACCATTGAGCTACTGCCGAATTATCTCCGACTCTGCAGCCGGGCCGGTCAATGTATCGGTATCTGCAAGGGTGTCAAGGACGCGGAAGCTCGGCAGGCCTCGCGGTCGGGTGGGAATGGAGGTCGATGCCGGGGTGATAATCGGCCCGCAGGCTTGTCGTGGCGGTTGAGCGGACCCAGTTGAGGTAACCGAATCGCCACAGGTAAGCGAACCCAACCAGTAGAACACCGAAGAAGAAGAGCATGTCGACCAGCGCGACCTGCCGCAGCGCAAACGCATCGGTCAGTCCCGATTCACTGGCCACGCGCGCCGCCGATCCCCACGCGACGGCCCATGGATAAAACAACGCAATTTCGACCGCGAACACCAGATAGACCAACGCGATGATGTAGAACCGCAAGTCAAACTGCACCCAGTTGTTGCCGATCGGCGTTTCGCCGCACTCGTAAGGGGCCAGCTTGTTGGCGTTGGGAAGCTTCGGTCGCGCCAGCGAGCCGATCGTCAGGTTCGCCAACACGAAGACGGCACCCAACGCAGCGAAGAGGATAATCGACAACAACACTTCCATCGATACCTCAGTATAGGGCCCGCGCCCTCATCGACCAAGCCGCGACTAAACCGTACTACAATCGACACAGAACTGACTTACAACTGCATCCATTGCAACCGAAACCCATTGCCATCCGATCCCAAAATCGTCTAACCTCGGCGGCAAGATAGGCAAGCAATTCGTCCACTTTTTGCACCATTCTGCCCCATTTTTCCACCTATTCAGGTGGCTTCGTTCGGCACCGGTACCTGCAGCAGGCGGCAATACCGGCGACGGAAACGGATCGACACAACTAACCCGATCCTATAACGCGCAACCCTCTCACCGCAACGAGAGGGAAAGATAATGCGGCGTCACTGATCTCACGCCAAATCCTACCGCCGATCTGAATATTAGTCAATCAAGGAGTTTGCATTTTGTTTGGATCATTGTCCGCTGGTGGTACTTCTTGATGATTCCTCATGGCTTTCAACCCCATCAGGCACACTGCTAGTGTTAACGACAGGACAACGACCAGGTAAATAGTCAGCAGAATCCGACCGCGCAGCCGATTGCGCGATTCAGCTCGGCGACTTTTGTAATCAAGCGGTTCGTTCACGCTCATTATCCTTGATCCGTCAAATCCACTTTTATATCTCCCGACGATCGACCTTCTTACAGATGTACCCGCCGTGTGTAGACCCACCACTCGATCATCAACAGTGGAATGCCCACGCACGCGATGATCCACCACCACAGTTCCGTGCGCGACTTGCCACCGGTGGATGTGACGGCGGCGCCGACATTGCCCGGGGGTTGTTCGATGGGCAGGAGATTGCTTTCGATCGGGTCGGTCAGGTTGACGGCGATCTGTTCGTACTGCGGAACGGGAGGCGTCAGTGTGTAGAGACCGGTTTGATTGAGTGGGGGTAACGTAAAATCACCGGTCGCGGGGACGTCGATGTCGCGCCCACCATTGGGGCCTTGCAGGCGGACGCGCTGGATGTCGGTATCACCTTGCTGAAGGTTCTGGCGGGGGATGGGTAACGCCACGCCGGGCTCGAACGCCTGGCGGACGTTCATGTCGGTGCCGAGCGCCAGGAACTGCATCGCATTGTAGATGAAGACGGGAAAGCTCGGGCGGGTGGGCCAATCGCTTTGCAGTGTGTCGAACGCGACGACCAGGTGCGTACCGCGCCCCTCGCGATACAGGACGACCATCGGCCCGTTGGCCCCTTCCATCAACACTTCCGCATCCAGCGGCGGCAGTAGTTGCAACATCTCGGCCACGCCGAGACGACGTAGCGCCAAGTGTCGCAGGATCGGATGATCGCGCTGCCAGTCGAGCACTTCACCCCCATCGACGATCAGGCGCTTGCCGTCCTTTGTCTCGGCCTTCAGTTTCGTGTCCGGTGGCACACCACCGAAGTAAACGAAGTTGCCAGCCGGTGGCAGCGCCCTGGGCGAGTAGCGATCGAAAACGATTACGTCGTACGTGCGCGGTGGATCCTTTTCATACTCCGCAGCCGAGATCGTCTTCATGTCCTTGAGGTTCAGACTCTCCAGAGCGCGATCCATAAACGGATTGGCCTCGCCACCCGCAACGTGCAGCACCGCGAGATTGCGAGGCGGTGGAACGACTACATATGCTACGTTATCCGCAGTCAGCCCGTCGCCGTCGGTGTTGGTCTGCTCGACCTTTAATACCGCCCCGGTGTCCAGTTCCAGCGTGAACTCGACACCCTCGCGCGGCGACAGGTTTAGCTCCTTCGCGTTCTTCTCGCGCTCGTCATCGGTCCAGCGATCGGGCAGCAACACCGTGCCCGCGACGCGGTTGACCTGGAAGTTAAGATCGGTGGTGTTCGCAGGGTCGATCCGCGCCACCGAGAGTTGAACGGGCGCTTCGGTCGGCTCTGGACCGAAGTTCGAGAGGCGCGCGAACACCTGCACTTCCGTCGGCCGTTCGTAGTTGCGCCGCGCCGACACCGACACAACGGCGACGTTCGGCGTCTGGTCCGAGCCGAGCTTTTCGTACTTCAGGTTGCCCGTCAGCCGTAGGTTATCCCCATCGAGCACCCGGCCGTCGGAATACAGCCACACGTCCGGCGGTTCCTTGTTCGTCCGATTCTGCTCGGGCAGAAACTGAACCTGCGCATCGGCCAACTGATAGGCCATGGAAAGTCTGCTCTTGCGATCGGTCGGCTGGATGTTGTCAATCGCGTTGCGCAGCGCTTGGGCATCGGACGTGAACGGTTGAGCGACCTCGGGCTTGTCATCGAACGCGATGACCATCGCAGTGCCCCCGCGGCCCATCGTATTGACCAGGTCGCGCGCGCGGCGCTTGGCCTCATCGAGACGCGAGCGACCATCTTCGTCCTTGGCGGACATCGACGCCGACCGGTCGATCAATATGACCGACGTCTTCCCCGCCGTCGCCGCGAGTCGTGCCATCGGGCGCGACAGCGCGAGCAGCAGCGCGATCAGCAGCAGCATCTGCAACAGCAGCAACAGGTTCTTGCGCAGCTTCTGGAACGGCGCGTTGACCTGCAGATCCTGAATTGCCTTGCGCCACAGGTAGGTGGACGACACCGCCACTTCGCGCCGCCGTAACTTCAGAAAGTAGAGCAGCAGCAGTGAAGGAATCGTGATGGCCGCCGCGATGCCGGCGACGAGTGGATTGAGAAAGGTGGGGAACCAACTCACGCGGTGGCCATCCCCTCTGCCGGGCATCCGTTTGGCGTAACGTCCGCAGCCAGAAACTCAGCGACTCGCCGATGGATCGTTCGCGACCAGACCGGCCACACGTGCATGGGCACCGCGCATTGGACGTGTTCGCACGCGACACCATCCCACCGCGTGTTGCGGCCGGGAAGGATGACCCCGTCAAACGAGTTCCAGACCGTCATGGTTGGAATTGTCCAACCGGCAGCGCTGGTCGTGATGTTTTTTATGTGGGCATCGAACGGCCGCATCTGCCGAACACCGGGCGTCGGGAACAGACAGGCCAGCCACGTCCCTCGATGCGGCGAGTTCATAAACACCGCCTTACGCAAGGGCAGTGTCGGGTCGACCAAGTGGGCCGACCGTATGACGAGCCCACCCATGCTGTACCCCACGACATTGACGCCACGGTCGCCATGCTTGCGAATTTCGGTGATGAGTTTCTCCCCCAGCGCCGGCAACGACAACCGGCCAATCATGTCGTAGTGAAAAAGGCTCGCCGATCCCACCCGCTGCTCGATCCGTCGGCGCAAGGGCGCCCACCGCGCGGGGCGACCGAGGAAGCCGTCGAGGATGATGGTGTGGGGGGAGGACATAAACACATTAACCGATCAAGCGAATGTCACCCGAGCGACCGCCGAAGGGGGTGGTTCGGATTACTGAGGGTCACCGGGCGCAAATTGTCATCGGGCGCCACTCTATCACTTGTCATCCCGATGGGAGCCGAAGCGACCTGAGGGATCTCGACTGGGGGACGCGCTTTCGATCTCTCATCCAGCCAATCCTGATACAAATGCCGCCACTTCGGATTTTGCGATTCGATCAACGCGATCTTCTTTTCCCGACGCCATCCTTTCACCTGTTTTTCGCGCTCCAGCGCTTGGTTAACGTTGCTGAACGTCTCGTGGAACACGAGATGCGTGCAATTGTATCGCCCCGTGAAGCCCGGCACCTTTTTGGCGCGATGCTGGCCGATGCGCGTGATGAGATCGCCGGTGACGCCGACGTACAGCACTTGCGTCGTGCTGGCGAGGATGTAGACGTCGTATTGCTTGCTCATACAACTCGTCTTTCGAGATCCCTCAGGTCGCTTGACGCTCCCATCGGGATGACATGGGGTGGGTAAGCGTTTATCCCACCAGCCCTCGCTCCCTCAGGTAATTCAAAATCAACGTATCAAACGGCACCGCCGTGCTGCTGAACAGGTAGCTGCCGCCTCTACGGGTGACGTAGTCTTTTACGCTGAGGCAGTAGGCGTTCAGGTTTGCCTTGTATTGCTTGATGAGCGGCTGGGTGATGCTGACCTCGGCGAGGTCGTCGTCTTCCATGTCGCGCAGTTTCAGGTCGCCTTGCAGGTCGGGGTCGATCTCCTGCGGGCTGAGCACCTGGACAGCGAAGAGATCATAGGTCCCCGTTGCGACGTAGCGCAGGCCACTCTCGTAGCCGGCCTTGTCGAAGAAATCGGACAGGATGACGCAGACGCCCTTTCCGCGGTTGGCCAGCGCAAATCGTTTGCACGCCTCGGCCAGATGCGACTGGCCTTCGGGTTCGAGCTTTTGCACGAAGTCGATCATCTGTCGAACCTTTTGCCGACCCCGCAGGGCACCCGTTTCGGCAACCACCTTGTCCGACAGCGCAACGATGTTCACGCGGTTGTAATTAACCAGGCCAATGTAACCGAGCGCGGCAGCGACCTTTTTCAGATAGGCAGCCTTGTTGGGCGTTCCGTAGTCGCAGCTCTTGCTGACGTCGACGAGGATGTAGAGCGAGAGGTCTTCCTCTTCCAGAAAAAGTTTTAAAAAAAGCTTGTCGAGCCGGCCGTAGATGTTCCAGTCAATGAAGCGCAGGTCGTCGCCGACGACGTAGTTGCGATAGTCGGCAAATTCAACGCTTTGCCCGCGGCGCTTGCTGCGGCGTTCACCTTTGAGCTTGCCGAGCAGCATCTTGCGCGAGATGAGGTCGAGCTGGTCCAGGCGCGACATGAACTCAGCGGACAGAAGTTTTTCGTCGGTGGTGGTCGCCATTACCGGTTCACTTCGACTTCGCCGTCATGCTTTTTGCTGTTGATCAATGTCGCGAGCGCTTCGGCTTCTTTTCGCGTGCGACAGGGAATGAAGAACTCGTGCTGGCCCTGCTTGCCATTCCAGACCGTGAACTTCCCACCGATGCCCATGGCAACGCGGACCTTACCGGTGTTTTTGGGAACTTTGATTTTCATTGATTGATCGTAGAGTACGCTTTTCACCGGGTCCTACAAAAATCAGTCACTTATTGAGCCATCCGGATGCAGGACAAACGACGCCATTGTCGCTGGCGGCACATCTGAGTTTCGGTACGGTGCATATCGCACTTTCAGCAAACCCCTCGTTGCAGTTGACGGCTTATAATCAGGAAGTTCAAAACGCCGAACGAAACCTTCATTTTCACCCAGTTGAACAGTCCCACCATCCAACGTCGATGATCCCCCTGCCCAAAAAGTGGAAGAAGCGTCGATGTCCCGAAACGCGGACCAGGCTAAGTACGGGTAACGCGGGATTCTCGCCATGCGCGAAATATGGTTGAACACCTGAATTTCACACATCAGCGCATCCCCTGCCCGATACACTTTGGCATGAGTCGTTAAGCCTGCCGTTGGTTGGGAGGACGGTTGCAGCGTTGAGGGTTTAGCGACGATGACAATAGACTTCGTTGTCATCGGACGTGACGCCGGTGTTGGTTCCGTCGAGGCTTCACGCGAAGTGCATCCGGCGGCATGTATCACGCAAGCCACCATACCAAGCGCACAAATCGTCCAAAAGTTAAGCATGACTTATCGCTTCCCCGCCCCTACCGGCGCGCCCTCTTCCACGCTGGTCGGCGTCTCAGCCAGAATCTTTTCCAGCACCATGTCGGTCGTGATGCCCTCCGCTTCGCCTTCAAAATTCAGGATAACGCGATGCCGCATCGCGGGGATGGCGACGGCTTTGATGTCAGCGAACGACACGTGGAATCTACCATCCAAAAGCGCCTTCACTTTGCTTGCCAGCGTGATCGCTTGCGCAGCGCGCGGGCTGGCGCCGACGCGGAGGAATTGGCCGGTCATGGGGATTGCGTACATGCCACCGGGGTGCGTCGCGAGGGTGACGCGGATTGCGTAGTCCTGCACGTGTGGCGCGATGACGACCCGGCGGACGAGTTCCTGGTGCGCCACGATCCGCTCGGCGTCGAGGACCGCGTTGAGGTCGGGTTGCGCGCCGGCGGTCGTGCGGTTGAGGATCTCGTGGAGTTCCGAACGGCCGCTGTACTGGACGATTAGTTTATAAAAGAACCGATCGAGCTGCGCTTCGGGCAGCGGGTAGGTGCCTTCCTGCTCGAGTGGGTTCTGCGTCGCCATGACGAAAAATGGCCGCTCGAGCTTGCGAATTTCTCCGCCGCTGGTCACCTGCTTTTCCTGCATGGCCTCGAGCATGGCCGACTGGGTCTTGGGCGTAGCGCGATTGATTTCGTCGGCGAGCACGATCTGGGCAAAGATGGGCCCTTCAAGGAACTTGAACTGACGCCTGCCGTGCTCGTCCTCCTGAATGATATTGGTGCCAATGACGTCGGCGGGCATTAAATCAGGCGTGAACTGAATGCGGTTGAACTTCAAGTGCAACGCCTGCGACAGCGCTCGGATGAGCGCCGTCTTGCCAAGGCCCGGCACGCCTTCGAGTAGCGCGTGTCCACCGACGAAGAGACAGGTAAGCACGCCTTCGATGATTTCATCGTGCCCGACGATCGCCTTACCGATCTCCTGCCGGACGGCGTGATAGTCGCGACGAAACGCGTCACACGCCTGTTCGATGGCGGGGTCAATCTGGGGTTGAGTTGCTGATGCCATAGTTAAAGTCCTTCACGTTCAATTGTGACCGCGGAGACGTCAAGATCGCAGGGAATTTTTCCCAAGCCTGGTGTTTGTGACCAACCTGTATCGTCGCCGGGTGCGTCACTCTTCGTCCTTTTTCTCCATCCGTTCGCGAGCCCGGCGTTTTGCTTCGAGCAGACTACCCATGCCGCCACCGGCGTCGCCTTGCAGGCCCTTGGGTTTCACTTCCTTTGGAGCCGAGGGGACGGGCTTGTCCGTGGCACCACCCATCACTTGAGTGATATCGCCTTCGGTAACGGCTGCGCCCGGTTTGGCTTCGAATTTACGCGACGGGTCGGGTTTCGGCGTCGCGGCCTTCTCGGTGGTCTTTTGTGTCATCTCGTCGCGCGTCTGCTTCAGCTGGTCGAACAAACCAGGGTTCTCGACCTTGCGCGTCGTCACGGTAAAGCCGCGCACGTAGTCCGCGCCGGCGGTCGCTATGCGCTTCATGCTGGCCCAGTCCCAGGCAATGCGGCGGATGGCGACATCCAGCAACAGCAGGCCCAACAGGAATGGCAGCAGCAAATCCCACACAGGTAGTGGGCTCGCGGTCTGCTTCACGCCCACGCGCGTAAACACGTCGGCGGCGGAGGCGTCGAACGCGGGGAGCATTCGACCA
>JBBRHE010000153.1:0-9425 GCA_038223165.1 Tepidisphaerales bacterium | reverse complement strand
GCGCTCTTTCAAGCCCTCAGTTAATAGCGTCATCACCCCCGAACGGCGTCTTCACGACCTCACCATTCTTGATTGCGCCCTCGGCGGGGATGCGGACTTTCGTCCCAATCGCAAAGTAGGGCTTTTTCAAATAGCCGAGGCAGATCGAGTGCCCGCCGAGCATCGGAGAGATTGTGCTGCTGGTGACAGCACCGATCGCGTTGTCCTTGTCGTCGTAGATGCTCGCGCCGGCCAGTGGCAACGCGTCGGATTCCATCTTGATGCCGACGAGTTGCTTGGCGAACACACCGCGCGCGTGCATGCGGGCGACGATCTCCTGACCGACGTAGCATTTAGTGTAACTGACCGCGCGCGCTGCCTGCCCCGTCTCGGCGGGCAGGATACCGTTCGTTGTGCCGGCCGACGTCTCTGCGGCGCTGGCTTCCGTCGGATTCAACCTCGCACCGGGACGGTCCGGCGTCGCGCTGGGTATGTCGATGTCCAGCAACGGTCGCCCCGCTTCGATGCGTGCCGCGTTGAACGCGGCCCACCCGATCGGTCGGAGAAGGCCTTTGCCGATCGCGGCAAAACCTAACCGCGAGACGAGCGTCGTCCACAGGAATTGCGATTGTTCGGTCGGGACGATGAGGTGATACCCAGGCACGCCGCAAACGTCGTCGCGAAAGATTGCCACGTCTAGTCCGAACAACCTACCCTGCGAGACCGCAAGCGGTGCGGGCAGCGTGAAACGCGCTCCGCTCGCGTGCCGCAACACGTCCTCAGCCTTCGGCCCGTGCAGTGATAGCTCGTGTAACGCTCCCACGCGCGAGGTCATCAGGACCTTTTCGACAAACAGGTATTTGTCCCACGTTGATCGCAGCAGCTCTACCTTGCGGACGTCGGTCTCGACGAGAGTGCGATCACCAAGTTCCAAGACGTTCATGTCCGCGACGATTCGCCCGCGCAGGTTGAGGAAATATGCGTGGACACCGGTGCCGGCGGGCATCGATCGTTTCGTGTTCTTGTCCCAGGTGACGTTCGAGACAAGGTTGTTCAAAAATGGAAGGCGATCCGTGCCAGTCAATTCCAATACCGCACGATGAGGCATGTCCATCAACCCACACCCTTCATAGATTGCCCCATATTCCATACCGGGGTTCCCGAACGTGCTGACGATCTCGATCTGGTCAAACGCCTGCATCTCGGCACCCGCATCGCGATGTTTGCTCAGGAGAGGATTGGGAAGCTGGGTAGACATAGTCATTTAATCGATCGTATGGCCCATCCCCTGATACTCGAGGAGAGGCTAGGTGAGGGTGATCTCGAGTAACAAATGGTTCTGGCCGACCCAAATCACCCTCACCCTAACCTCTCCCATCCGTACATGGGAGAGGGGCCGGAAATCGCATTCCTTCCGATTGTAAAACCGTCCGATCAATCTAACGGTCCTACCGGTCCGACTGGCGATAATTTTTGCACTGGACGCTGCCTATAATGCCTGTGGAACACCGATCGCGGACGGCCCGAGTGTTGGGTCGGACTCGACTGGACATTAGAATGGTAGGATAGAAGGGCACGATCAGCGAACTATGAGTGAACAGACCCCCAAACCTCAACGGAAGCTTGGACCGAGCAAAGACATCGGCCAAGTGCTTAAGGGCTGGGATTACGAACCTGGCACGATCAACGTGCGCAAGGTCAGCGGCACGGATGGTCTACCCAAGCTGCAACTGCGGTTGGATCTTGGCCTGCTTCAAATGGAACTGACCGGTCGACCGGACGGCGCGCGCCCCAATGGGCACGAATCATTCCTCGATTTTTTCGAAACCAAGCTCGTCGAATACAAAGTAAAAGCTGGTAGCGAGCTCGGCTTCCATCTAAACGGAGCGCAATGTCAGTCACTGCGCGACGAGGCGGCGATGTATTACCACCGCTACTTGAGCCTGTTCGTACTGGAAGAATATCCTGGCGTCGTCCGTGACACGGATCGCAACCTTCGCGTGCTGGACCTCTGCCGCAAGTATGCCCAGAACGAAGCCGACCGTGTGGTCATGGAGCAGTATCGTCCGTACATCACGATGATGAACAGCCGCGCCAAGGCATCGATCTTGTTCAAGGAAGAAAAGTATGGCGAAGCACTCGAAGCGATCCGGGCCGGCTTGAAGGCGATCAAGCGATTCTTCCGCAGGTTCGGGCAATTGGAAGCATATAGCCACGCGAACGAAGTCCGCGTGCTGAAGCGTTTTGCGCGCGACATTAAGAAAAAGCTGCCCGTCGACCCGATGGAGCTGCTGCAGAAGAAGCTCGAGAAAGCCGTAAAGGAAGAGGCCTATGAACGGGCCGCGAAGCTGCGCGACGAGATTGAACTCCTCAAACGGCAAAGCGAAGCCGAAGGCGGTAATGGTGACACGACGACAATTGTCTAGCGAGTCAGTCTCTGTAAATTGAAACCAATGGTGCGGCCCGATCACTTCAGTGTACGGGCTGCACGGGTTTCCAGAATCGCTTTTGTCTCAGGGGCTGCCCTTACCGAAGACCGTATCCCAACCGCTCGCCATTCGTTACAATCCCCTGTCCAACCCAAGTGGAGACAGACTGATGCGAGCGATCGTGACCGGACAAGTTGGCGTCGACAAAGGCCCGTATTTGGACGCCGTGAAAACGGCCGCGATAGCGGCCGGGCATGACCTGGAGGTCTGCCACATCGGCAAGATGATGTATGAGGAAGCGCCCGACGTCCCGAAGGGCCGCATCTTGAACCTGCCGATCAGCCGACTGAATACGCTCCGTCGAGCTGTCTTCAAAGAAGTGCTCCGCACGGCTGAAAAGCACGAACACATCATCGTCAACACGCACGCCACGTTCCGCTGGCGTCATGGTCTCTTCAGCGCGTTCGACTTCGACCAGATCAAGGCGTTCAACGCCGATCTGTACATGACGATCCTCGACAACGCCGAAAGCGTCCACCAGCGACTCGCCCGTGAGCACGACATCGAGCACACCCTCAAGGACATCATGGTCTGGCGCGAGGAAGAACTGCTCGCGACCGAAATTCTCGCCAACATCCTCAAGGGGTACGGCCACTTCTTCATGATCAGCCGTGGGCGCAACATCCCGACGACGCAGTCGATCTACCGGCTGATGTTCGAAAGCCACAAGAAAAAAGTCTACCCGAGCTTTCCGATGAGCCACGTGATGGACCTGCCCGATACGCTCGCCGAGATCGACCGGTTTCGCGCCAAACTCAACGACCATTTCATCACCTTCGACCCCGGCGACGTCGACGAGTTCGTCCTGCACACTCAAGGCATGAAGGCCATCGAAGAAGGCAAGGACACCCTCGAAGTCATGGCTGCCGACGGTCCGGTCACCCTTAAGACCAAGGAAGTCGCTGAGATCAGCGGTGACATCATGGGCCAGATCTACGCGCGCGACTTTAAGATGGTCGACCAGAGCGAGATCATCGTTAGCCTCGTCCCCGAACTGCCCAACGGAAAGCCCGGCCTCAGCAGCGGTGTCGAACGCGAACTGCACCACGCCTTCGAAGGTGGCAAGGAAGTCTACGTCGTCTGGGCCTGCCGTGGCATGCCTTCGCCGTTCATCACCGAGACGGCAACCAAAGTGTTTAAGAGCCTGGACGAGGCAATGGAATACTTTGGCAAGAAGGGTTACCTGCAGTAGGCCACTACTTATCGCTCGACGATCAATCATCCCCGAGGTAACGCGCGATGCCCCACGCCATCACCGTCTTCTGTTCCGCCCGCGAGTCGATCGACGGCATCTACTTCATCGCCGCCAAGGCGCTGGGGCATGCCATCGCGGCCAATCACTGGTCGCTCGTCTTCGGTGGGAACAACTGCGGGTTGATGCGAGCCGTTGCCGAAGGGTGCCGGGCTCGGGGTGGGCGGGTTGTCGGCATTACGCCTCAGTTGATGGTTGACCAGAACATTCACGACACGAAGTGCGACGAACTGGTCGTCACCGCCTGCATGCGGACACGCAAGCACCAGCTTGAGGCGCGGGGTGATGCGTTCGTCATCCTGCCGGGCGGGCTGGGAACGTTCGAGGAACTGTTCGAGATCATCGTCGGTCGGCAGTTGGGCTATCACGACAAGCCAATCGTCTTTCTGAATACTGCCAACTATTACGACCCTCTACTGGCGATGATCGAACACGGCATCGAGGCGCAGTTCATCCGCGAGCGGTGTCGTGAACTGTACCACGTGTCGAAAACCGTCGACGACGCAATGTTTTACCTTCATAAGCAGTTTGAGAGAAAGGGCTTACCGACGCCCACCGGCGTGACGGCCTCTGTCGAATAGCATTAACCTCGCCGACTTGCGGTACCAATTCGTCTATAATCGTTCGTTCTGCCCGGATCGGCCCGTTTGCCGATGATGGGTCGACGACACGATGCCGCGACGCCGCGATTCCACCCTCTTTGCAGGTCTGTGCCTCTCCCTGGTGGCCCACGGTGGTCTTGCAGGGATAACGCTGACGATTTACAACGCCCAGCTCGAAGGCCGTCTACCGCAACCACCGTTTGATCGCGTTGCGATCCTGGCTGACTCCGCTGCCTACCAGCCCAACAACTTTTCGCTCGGGGAAGCCAGCGGCACCGGGACCGCCATCGCGCCGATCGATGCCTACACACCGCAATTTGCCCCCGATGCTAACCAGGACCAGCCCTTCACCAGCCTCGACGCCGCCGGTGACGCCCAGCGTGGGGTGCCTCCCTCGCCAGTTGCATTGCCGGGTGATTCGGATGTGACGACGCCCGCCACCTTCGGCATGCAGACTGAATCGACGGACGCCCCACCGAAGCTTATTCGCCCCGATTCGGCTGTCGCGCAGAAGATCGACAAACCCTTGTCCGATGTGGAACCGACAAACGAAAACGACGGCCCACTCACCGCCGCGGTCGCCAAGCCCGAGCCTCAGGTTGAGGTGTCGGTCGAGCAGTCGTCCCCGCAGCCCCCGACGCCCGAACAACCCCAGCAAGTCGCCGGCACGCCCGTTGCCGCCGATCCCGCACCGCAGTCGGACAGCGAGATCGACGCCTTCGCCGCCGACGGCGTTGCTGAGTTCAAGTCCGGCAAGACCGACGTCCAGTTCGGTCGTAAGACGAAGTTGACCCGCCCGCGCGTCCTCCTCGCCGGCCAGTTTGACCTCATCGGCGCCGCAGGCCCGCGCGTCGTGCTCGAGATTCACACGAGTACCACCGGCAAGGTGACCGACGTCTCCATCGCCAAATCCAGTGGCAGCCGAAATATCGACGACCCTGTCCGCCTGGCCGCCTACGACTGGTGGTTCGAACCCCCTCTTGGCCCCAACGGCAAACCACTGCCGAGCGAATTTCTGTTTACGGTGTCGATCGTCGGTGGATAATGCAACTTAACCTGAACTACGAGAACGCCGAGAACACAAAGTAGCGCCATCGAATTATCTATGCGATCTCTGTGCCCTCTGTGCTCTCTGCGGTTAAATTCCTCTTCGACGCCCGCGGCACGACGAACCAGATGAAGCTTTCCGAACTTTTTTACTCCATCCAAGGCGAAGGCAAACTGGTCGGCGTGCCGTCCGTCTTCGTGCGCGCCAGTGGGTGTAACCTGCGCTGCGTCTGGTGTGACACGCCTTATGCCAGTTGGAATCCCGAGGGGGATGAAGTTCCCGTTGCCGAGATCGTCGCGCGCGTCCTTGCTTACGACGCGAAACACGTCGTCCTCACCGGTGGTGAACCGATGATCATGCCTGACATCGTCGACCTGGCGATGCGTCTCAAAGACCACGGTCAGCACATCACGATCGAGACCGCCGCCACGGTCTTCAAGGAGATGTCCGTCGATCTTGCCTCCCTGTCCCCAAAACTTTCCAACAGTACGCCCCACGATCGCGAGGCCGGTCGGTTCGCCGTCGCGCATGAAAAGCAGCGACTCAACGTCCCGGTCATCCAGCGGTTCATCGACACCGCACCCGACTTCCAACTCAAATTTGTCGTCGCCACTGACACCGACCTCACCGAGATCGACGCGCTCTTATCGCAACTCAAGAATTGGACCCCGACCGACATTCTCCTCATGCCCGAAGGCATCGACCCCGCCACGCTCGCCAGCCGCGCCGGTTGGATCAGTGACATCTGCAAGCACACCGGTTTCCGCTATTGCCCGCGCCTGCACGTTGAGTTGTATGGGAACAAACGTGGCACCTGATCCGAGGTGCGCGCCTTCCTCACCATTCCACCTCGATGAAACACAACCCGTCAGTATGACGACAAGCAACGAGTTTGTGAGTCAGGAAGGTTTCACCTGGCAGGTCCATGCGTGTGTGCCGGGTCCGCGATGTTCTCGTGGAATGCTGGCAGTTTCACCGTAAACGTTGTCCCCTCTTCCGGGGTGCTGGTGACGGTGATCGTGCCCTCGTGTTCCTCGACGATCTTTTTTGTGACAGCCAAACCCAACCCGGTGCCGCGGTTGCCTTTGGTGCTGTGGAAGAGTTCGAACATGTGGGACATCATACTTGGGGGGATGCCGCTGCCGTTGTCGACGACTTCGAGCGTGGTCATCTTCTCGGCGGGGTCGTACTTGCAGACGACGCGGATCAAACCGTCCTGAGGGGTGACGGCGTCCATCGCGTTGCTGAGGAGGTTCATCACCACTTGGTGCATGCCGTCGGGGTCGAGCGGGACGGCGGGCAAGGTCGGGTCGATGTCGGCGACGACCATCACGCCCTTCTCGTTGGCACTGCCGGCGATCAGCTCGATGCACTCTTCGACGATCTGCTTGGGGTTGACCGGCGCCAATTTCGGCTCGCGCTCACGGCTGTAGGCGAGCAGGTTCATCGTCAGGTTGTAGATGCGCTCGAGGTTGCGATCGACGATGCGCCACCCCTTGCTGGCCTGCACGACGTTGGCCGACCGCAGGCCCATCTCGACGACGTCTGCCCCGCCGCGCAAGGCCTGCAGGATATTCTTGATGCTGTGCGACAGCGCGGCGGTCGTCTCACCGATCGCGGCGAGGCGCTCGGCTTCCAAGCCTTGACGATAGAGCGTAGCGTTCTGAATGGCGAGGCCGGCTTGCGAGCCGATAGTGGTCAACAGGCGGAGTTGGTCGGGGGCGTAGGTGTAATTTTTGACCGAGCTGTCGATGTAGATGACCCCGATGATCTCGTCGCCGGGTTCTTTTTCGGTCAGCTTGCGGCCTTTGATGGGAACGCATAAGGCTGAGCGAATCCCCAGGTCGTGGACGCTCTTGCCTTTGCTAAACCGGCGATCGGTCATCGCGTTGGACGACAGGACGCCTTCCCCGTTGTTGATGACGTGGTTGATGATTGTACGGCTGGCGTGGATCTTTTCGGGAACAACCGGCTTGGTCGGGTCGGGCTTCTTGCCGTTGGTTTCCTCGCGCACGCGCACAACGCGCGGGACGAGTTCGTTCTTCACGTCATCGATAAGCAGAATAATACCACGGTCGGCCTTCAGGTGTTCGAAGACGAGGTCCATGACCACTTCGAGCACGCGGTCAACGTTAAAGCTGCTGCCGAGCGCCGCCCCGAGCTGATAGAGGACCTTGAGGTTCGTGACCGCGGCGGCGGCGGGTTCGGGGACGGCGAGGACCATGCTGTCTTCACTGCTGGGCAGCGCGTGCATGATCGAGCTTTCCATGCCCGCCTCTTCCCCCGCGAGCGTGACGTTGCGGCCGGACGCCTTGTTGACGCCCGGCGCCCCACCGAGGACGAGAATCGTCCGCCCGACGCGGATCTGGTCCCCAATCTTGAGGGCAGACTGGCGCAGGACGCGCTGGCCGTTAACGTAGGTGCCGTTGGCGCTGCCGAGGTCCTTCAACAGCCATTCGTCACCATTGGGATGGATCTCGCAATGCTTGCGAGAGGCAGTGTTGTCGGTGAGGGGCAGTTGTCTGCTGTCGCGACCGACTGCCGTCGGAGCGTCGGGTAGTTCAAATCGGCGGCCCTTGTCGGGGCCTTGCAGGACAAGCAGTGTGAGCACGGTAACTCCCGTTGTACCCCACGATGGGGCCCGTGGAAAGTTGCGAGGACATTAAGCGGACTTAAAACGCAGCAAACCCGCGCTCTCGCGCGGGTCCGCCGTTGTTTCTGACTGTCTGGACGTTTTCTGAATTACTTCAGAATCCCATCCTTCTTCGCCATCGAAACCGCCAGGTCGATCACGCGGTTGCTATAGCCCCATTCGTTGTCGTACCAGCTGATGACCTTGAAGAAGTTTGCGTTAAGCTGGATGCCGGCGGCGGAGTCGAAGATGCTGCTGCGGGGGTCGCCGAGGAAGTCGGTGGAGACGACCTCTTCGTCCGTCCAGCCCAGGATGCCCTTGAGTTCACCTTCGGCCGCGGCCTTCATGGCGGCGGAAATTTCCTCGTAGCTCGTGGCCTTTGCGGTCTTGAAGGTCAGGTCGACGACCGAGACGTCAGGCGTCGGCACACGGAAGGCCATGCCGGTCAGCTTGCCCTTCAGCTCCGGTAGCACGAGCGTGACGGCCTTGGCCGCACCCGTGGCCGACGGAATGATGTTCTGGGCGGCTCCACGGCCACCGCGCCAGTCCTTGCCACCCTTGCTCGGGCCGTCGACCGTCAACTGCGTTGCGGTCGTCGCGTGGACGGTCGTCATCAGGCCTTCGGTCAGGCCGAACTTGTCGTTAATGACCTTGGCGATGGGTGCGAGGCAGTTCGTCGTGCAAGAAGCGTTGGAAACGACCTTGTCCTTCGACGGGTCAAACTTCCCTTCGTTCACACCGACCAGCAGCGTCGGGACCTTCTCAGGGTCCTTCGTCGGCGCGCTGATGATGACCCGCTTGGCGCCGGCCTTGATGTGGTTTTCAGCGCCGGCGTAGTCGGTAAACAGGCCAGTGCTCTCGACGACGTAGTCCGCGCCCTGCTTGCCCCATGGCAGCTCGGCTGGGTTCTTGACGGACACACACGGGATCTTCTTACCGTTGACGATCAAACCGTCGGCGTCGTAACCGACCTCGCCCTTAAACTTGCCGTGCGTTGAGTCGTACTTGAGCAGGTAGGCCAGATACTCGGGGTTGACGAGATCGTTGATACCGACGAACTCGACATTGGGGTTGGTGACGCCTGCACGAAACACCAGACGGCCGATGCGACCGAACCCGTTAATTGCAATTTTGACTGCCATGAATCTAGCCTAGCCTTTCCATTCTTTGGAGCGAGAAACGAAGATCGCGCGGGCCGAGGGCACCGCGCGTCCGTTTGGAACTTAGGGGAGCGGACAGAACGTGTCAAGTTGACGGCCACCCTGGCTAAAGCCCCAGGTGTTGTACCGGAGTAGAACTGTCACCCCATAGCCGAACACCCCCTGTGCCGGTGTTAAACCGGCGGGATGGATGAACTTCGGATGTCTTTCGTTGAACGGATTCGGTTGGAATCGCTCGGTCGGGTTTCGCGGGGGGAACTGAC
>JBBRHE010000152.1:0-9435 GCA_038223165.1 Tepidisphaerales bacterium | reverse complement strand
CAAGGTGCGCGAAGCGATGACCTTCAAGCTTGGTGAAAACCTGCCCGTCGCTGCGGACACGCTGACGGTCGGTCAGGTGTTGCACCAGGTTGCCAAGATCAAACGGCGAAGTGGCGCCGTCATCCTCGTCGACGCCACGCGAAAGCTCAGTGGAATCTTCACCGATGGCGATCTGCGCAGGCTCATCACCGACAATCCATCGGACGCCATGAGCAAACCCGTCCGCGACGTCATGACGCGCAACCCCAAGCGCATCAGCGCGGACGCATTAGCCAGTGAAGCGATGGCGCTCATGCACCCCGGCCGGATCGACGAACTGCCGGTCATCAACGAATCCGGTGAACCGATCGGGCTCATCGACGTACAAGACCTGGTCGTGCTGAAGATGCTCGACGTGAAGGAAAACTGAATAAACGATGAACGATGAATGATGAGTTATGAAAGCTGGCGGCTTTCGCCCGTTTTTTCAGCATTTGTAATTCATCATTCAGAATTCACCCGCATGCGTCGCACCCTGCTCATCCTCGGCACGTTCCTGTTTCTCGGCGCTTTGTTTGCGCTCTACTCATTCACGCAGACACCGACGATCAACGAAATCCCCAGCGGTGGCAAAATCGTCGCTCGCGCGCCACAGAGCGGCAACGGTGACGGCACCATGGGCCCGCTGGGCCCCGGCCAGGGCGTGTGGGTGTCGCAGTACGATGGGGCGCGGTTGTCCAATCGGTTTCGCGCCGGTGAGTTCAATCCGAAGCCGGATGGCACGGTCGAGGCGATCGACTTTGAAGCACAGGTCATGCTGAGCAACGGCGGGACTATTCGCTTAGAAGCGACAAGCGGTCTGATCTACGTGCGGTCAGGCCCGTCGAGTGGAAAGAGCCCGCTGGGCAAGACGACACCACAGGGCGCGTCGCGCGGGAAACTGCAGGATGTGACCATTCATGTCACCGACGCTACCGGCACCCCGCTCGTGGCGATGAAGGTGAACAACGTCGCGTTTGATCTCGACACGTTTCGCATTTACACCGAAGCGTACACCGACCCCACCGGCGCGACGGTCGCTGCGGATCGCGTCAAGGTTGAAGTGCGCGGTGAAGACGTCGACTTCGACGGCTACGGCCTGACGCTCCGCTGGGACGACCGCAGTGGCATCATTCAGTCACTGGAGATTGCGCACGGTGAAAAGATCGTCATCAAGAAGTCGCCGCAGGGGTTGGCGATGGGATCTATGCCCAGCCAGCAGCTTGACCGCAATTCTGTGCGGATGTTGAACGACCAGCCCGCTTTCGCCTTCCCGTGGCACGGGCCACCAGCCCGTGGAGCGACGATACTCCGTCGTGTCGGGCCGTACCCGGTCCGAACTAACGAGCGCAAGCGATTTTCGCTTTTCGATGACGCAAGCGGTGTTCGTGATGGCTTAGCTGGACCGACTGCTTCTTCGGACGGCGTACCGTCCGACGTGCCCGAGTACAGGCACCATGGGCAGGATGCCCATGTTACGGTAAGGATTCCCTCGCGCCCGCTGATGTTCGAGTTCGACGGCGACGTTCGTCCCATCGAACTCGCGGCGACCGAGGGGGTCGCATTGCCCGCGACCACCATTGTCTCACCCAAAAAGCTGGTCCTGTATCGCGTTCGATTGCTGGAGGGCGTTCGTATCGTGCAAGGTGATCAGATCCTGGGCACCGGCGACACGCTGACGATCGATTTTCTGACGGAAAGCGGTAGTGGCGGGAAATCGAAGACGCAGAAAGCCGTCACCGCTGCGACATTACCCGCACCGGTCGCGCCGACCACTGTTGCTGCGCCCACCGTCATCGCGGCACCGACCACGGCCACCACCACCGCGCCTCCTGCGGAGCCCATCACGGTGTTTTGGACGGGTCCGCTGCTCATGGTGCCGTTGGGGGACGGTGAAGCGCCACTGGGCGAGTTGACGGCCGGCAACGCCATCGCCGAGTTGTCCGGGCAGACCGTCACACTTCAGCAGGCGGGCGCAACGGTTCGCGCGGGCTCGGCCCTTTATCGCACGACCGACGGTGGCGCGGCGTTGCGACCCGCAGCGGGTCAGGACGTCGTCACGATCACCGACGCCGACGGCCGGACGTTGACGACGGCCGCGATCGACTTCGACGGTGTCGCCAAAGTTGCCACACTCGCTGGGATTGGGAAGCTCAACGTCCCCGCGACGCCCGAGACGGATGGCAAGCCGGTCACAGCGCAGTGGTCCAAAGGCGCGACCATCTACCTCAGCGGTGACGACCGCGCCCAATCGCTCGATCGCATTGACTGCGCCGGTGACGTCGTCGTCGTCCATCCACAGTTGAACCTGACTGCGCAAGCCATGGGCATCCACTTCGCGCCCGGCGCCGACCCAAAGAAGCCGACGCTGAAGCAGGTGACCGCGCGGGATCGTGTGAAGGTCGTGACACACGATGTGAAGGAAGGCAATCGCACGATCGAGACCGATGCTCTGGTGCTGGACATGAAACTTGACGCCAAGGGCAACCCATCGCCTGAGCGGTTCACCGCGACCGGGCGTGTGCATGCGTATGACGAAGGTGGGCAGCACCTGCACAGCAATTCGCTAGTCGCGACGCTCGGGGCCGGCAAGAAGTCCGATGAGATCGCGCTCGAGAAGATGGTTGCAGAGGGAAACGTGACGGTCCGTGGGAAGGAAGCCGGCACGGCGGCGTCGGCTGAGCGGATGATCGTGACGATGGACGGTGACCAGGCGCAGGTTGAGATGACGGGCCCGAACGGCGCAACGGTCACGAGCGAAGACGGCACGTTGCGCGGCCGATCGATCAAGATCTCGCCCGACGACAGCACCGCGCACATCGTCGGTGCTGGCTCGCTCGATGCTGTCGTCCGTGGGGAAAATGGAAAGGGCAAACGGCCGGTACGCATCACCTGGACCGACGGCGCAACGTTTATGGCAAAGAAGAACCTCGTCGAAGTGACCGGCGACGTGCACGTCGAGATGAAGTCCGCTGATGGGCTGCAGGTTGACGCGTCCAGGAGCAAACGCGTCCGGATCACCCTCGCCGACAAAGTGGCTGCGGTGGGCGACCAAAACCCGAAGCAAGACGACAAATCCAAGTCTCCTCTCGGCGGTGGTGGTGATTCGTTCGGCAACAAAGAGCCGGTCGCGGTCACGCTGTTGGACGATGTGGAAGTGAGCACGGTCGAGGCGCTCGACAACGCGCTCGCGCGGCAGTTCGTCATGCAGACGCAAGAGGTGCGATACGACCTGAAGTCCCAGACGCTGCGGGTCCCCGGTGCAGGTCGCGCTCTCTACAAAGACGTGCGACCGGACGACAAGAACGCCAAGGACGATGCGCCCGGTGGACGCGGCGCAACGGCGATCGGTTGGAAGAAATCCCTCACCGTCGACCGCACGAAGAGCAAGGCGTCGATGGTGGGTGATGTCATCATTAACCACGAGCCACTCGCTGCGGGCGCTGCGCCCGTGGTTGTGAAGGCGACCGAGATCGAAGCCGACCTGACCGATCCCCCCGCCGACGCTGCGATCGGTTTAAAAAAGGTGACCGCCAAAGGCCACATCGACTTCACGACCGGTGGCAGTGAGTTTGAGGGCACGACGCTGACCTACGACGCCGAGACCGGCCGGATCGTCGCCGCCGGCACCGATCGCGACCCACTGCGCGTCGTCCACAACGGCATCAACGGCTCGGCGTCGGAAGTGCGATACAACTTAAAGTTGGGTCAGATCGAATCGATCGAAAACTTCATCGCCACGGCGCGAAAATGATCGCGTCCTCACCAGGGCGTTTTCCCCTCCTCAAGAGGCGACGCGTGCGTCGCGTCGCGGCGCAATCATTAGTCTTGCGTACCATGGGCGGCCCGCCCATGACCTCCATATCAAAATCAAATAGCAATAAACACGGGCGACCCGCCCGTGGTACGGGTGAAAGCTTCAACTCGATTCGAGGCGTCTTCAGTGCGAAACCACGTACATCAGCAGGTTCACGCCCAATTTCAGCGCGTCCTGATCGGCGTAGCCCTTGTTGTAGGCGCGCGGCAGTTGTTCCCAGCCCGCGGCCATGCTGATGGGGGAATAGATGACCGGTAGCGTGCCGTCGACCTCGATGGCTTCGAGTCGTGGTCGATCCACCCCACCGCCGGCTTCACTGGCGGCCAGGGGGGCCAGGTGCACTGCTTTCACGTCGTTCACATACGTGAAGAGGGGATGGTCTTCCGGCAACTGTGCCAGCTTCTTTTCCGGGTACATCGCAGCGATCTCTCGCCGAAAAGCTTCGTCGAACTGGCTTCCACCGGCGGCGTTGTCGACAAGCAGTGTGCCACCGTTGTCGAGGTAGCCGCGCAGCTTCTTTCTCGCCGTCTCACTGAAGCGGAAGTCGCGCTGGCCGGTCATGAACAGGACGGGGAATGCGAACACGTCGGTCTGGTCGGGGTCGACGGGGACGCGTTTGAACTGGACGTTGAGCGTGGTGCTCGTGTCCATGGTTTTCAGCAGGTTGGGAAGGCCATGCGGGACCGGGTCCCAGTCACCATTGTGGACGATCTGCCCGAGGACGAGTTGGTCGCGCGTGGCGTCGGTGGCCTGGTGGTAGATCTTGGCGTGACTGAAGAACCGGCCGTACTGAAACTCGGCCAGGCAGTAGGTGACGATGTTGCTGCCGAGCTTCAGCGCGTCGTCCTGCGCGTAGAGCACGCCCCCTTCGATCGGGTTGACGTCGGCGTTCCAGCCGGTGGAGAGGTCGATCGGTGAAAAAATGACCGCGGCGCGCGTGCCGATGTTGATCGTCTCCAGCAAGCCCAGCGACGTCGGGACGCTCTTCCACGGTTCAGCGTTCTTGCGGACCTTCATCTCACTGACGTGATAGAAGCTGGAATAGATCGGGTGGTCTGCAGGGATCGGCGCCAGTTGCCGGTCGGGGAAGATGCGGGCGATCTCTCTGCGGAAGCTGTCGTTGAATTCCGGTCGGCCGCAATTGCTGTGGACGACCCACGTGCCACCGTCGAGCAGGTATTGGCGAATGCGGCCGATCGTGTCGTCGTCAAACTTAGGCAGTGGCTTCCAGCCCGTGAAGTACAGGATCGGCAGCTCAGCGGGGTCGTAGCTGAACTTGCCGAAGTCGGTCCCGACGAAACGATACTTTTGACCCAGTTGGCTGTTGGTGAACTCAACCCATTTTTCAATATCGACGACGGTCGTCTGCCAGTTGAGCCCCGCCGCCTTGGCAGCGGCTTCACTGAAGGTGACGTTGCCGACCAGCGCGGGGGGTGACGGTTCGCGTTTCTTCTCGCTTCGCCGCAACGGTGTGGCGGGCAACGGCAGTGGTGGGAAGCCTTCACCGGCATTGCGGCGTTGCGGTTTGGCTTTGGGGGGGATATTGGCCTTGGGGTTGACGAAGTCTTGCGCCGACACGTACGCGGGCGCGAACATCGACAGCGACAAGCCGACAAGCAGGACTGATCTCGCGAGCTTCATGGCAGACTCCACGTGTTGCTACGCAAGTTATACCACTTGGACGGGGGAAGGGTTGATGGCAATCGCGTGGGATGGGTTTTCTGAAGTGACACGGTCGACCGGACCGTGTTGGAGCGGGGAAAGTTCACGGTCCGGAGGACCGTGTCACGATAGAAGGGTCGTAACGAGCTTAACCCTTCATTTGCCGAACTCTGCGTATGCAGCAACCTTAGATAGTGCACCGAAGGACGCGCACTTCCACGATATTCGGCTTGGGATATTTCTCGCAAGTCTCGCTTAATGCAAGGATTGTGGTTTAAGGCCAACACTGACGCGTGGATCGATCGCCCGCTGTCGCGCCGCCGCCGCCGCCCGCTTCTGCATCGCGCCGGCGGCAGGGGAAACTGCGCATCGACCAACTTGTCATTAATCGACGCGAATCGGGTTCGAATCCGTTTTCACACGAAACAGCACGAACGGCCGTTGCCGCTTGTCGACGCCGTTCTCAAATTGTGGCTGACGGTTAAGCTGGTTGGCGGTGACATAGAGATAGCCATCGTTCGCCAGTGCCAGTGAGTCCGGCCAAATCAGTCGTGGGTTGGCTGCAATCACCTCGAACGTTGTGCCACCGGGTGTAAACCTGCGGATCGCGTTGTGCTCGTAGTCGGTCAGGTAGATGCGTCCCTGCGCGTCGGCCTCCAGACCGTCGGATGGGAAATCGCGCGGTGGCATCTCCTTCACCGCCGCCGCGACCGCGGTGTCCGTGGCTTTGGGGTCACTGAGCACATCCGTACTCACCGAATACCAGCGGCGAGACGCCAGGGGGCTGTAGTAAAGCGTCTCGCCATCGTTCGACAGCGCGAGCCCATCGCTGCCAATCTTGATGTACGCCTCGGGTTGACCGGGCACGCGGGCTTTAAGCAGTTTGCCTTCCACCGTCGGTGTAAATTTTTCAGTGGCAACGACACTCGCGTGTCGGTGCAGCCGGCGTATCGATTTGCCAGTCGCCAGGTCGAGGACGATGATGCCATTGTCCCCGAACGAGCTGGAGTCGGTGATGTACGCCGTCCCTTCGGCGCCGCGAGACAGATCGAATCGCACGTCGTTCAGATAGCTCGTCGGCCAGGCAACGTCGTTGAGAAACGAATAGGTCTTCACGATCTTGTCCGTATCCAGGTCGATGCCGATCAGTTTCGCGCCACCGGCCTCACGCGTCCCCATGTTGATGCTGCCCGTGTCGAGCAGCCAAAGGCGTTTACCCGTCGGGTCGACAACCACGCTCTGCACCGACACCAGTGTCGTGCCGGCGTGATCCAGATTTAGCTTGTTGTATTCCAGATTCGGGTAAGGCTTCACCTGCCCGTTAACGATCTCGCCCACCGTAAACTCAACCGGATCGCCCCACCGTGGGAAGTTTACAAACATCCTGCCATTGTCCGAAACCGCCACCCCGGTCGGCATCGGGCCTTGCTCGAACATCGCTACAATCTCCAGCGCACCGGTCTGCGGCAGACCAATCGCCTCGGCGGGTGTCGTCTGCGTCAGGTTCGCGTTCAACACATTCGCTGGCGCAGGGTTGTAGATCTGCTTGATCGCAGGCCTGTCCGACTGACACCCGGCCCCGACCAGCGCAGCCAACGTTATCCAAGCCCAGTAATGCCAGTTTCGTTTCATCGGTATTGCAATGGCTCGTGAGCGATTCATGAGTTCCCAACCTTTCGTTACGCGTTGACCACTTCACCACCGTTGGGGTGCAGAACCTGACCGGTCATATACGATGAATCTTTAGACGCGAGAAACACGTAGCACGGCGCGACCTCGGCCGGCTCACCGGGGCGCTTCATCGGCACGTCTCCACCGAACTTTTCCACCTTTTCTTTCGGGAAGGTCGACGGGATCAGCGGCGTCCAGATCGGGCCCGGCGCGACCGCGTTAACGCGAATCCCCCGGTCGGCCAGTGATTCGCTCAGCGATCTTGTGAACGCGACGATCGCGCCCTTCGTCGACGCGTAGTCCAACAGTTGCGCGCTACCACGGTACGCGGTGACGGACGACGTGTTGATAATGGTCGACCCGTCCTTCAAGTGCTTCATCGCGGCCTTCACGAAGAAGAACTGCGCGAAAATGTTCGTGCGAAACGTACGTTCCAACTGGTAGGCCGAGATCTTGGTAATGTCCTCTTGCGGGTGCTGCTCTGCAGCGTTGTTGACGAGCACATCCAGCCCACCCAGCTCTTCCACGACCTGTTCAACCGTCTCGCGGCAGAATTGCTCGTCACCAATGTCCCCTGCGATCGTCACACACTTGCGGCCCTCTTCTTCGACCTGTTTCTTCGTCTCCTCGGCGTCTTCATGCTCGTTCAGATAAACAATCGCGACGTCCGCCCCTTCCTTCGCGTAAGCGATCGCCACCGCCCGGCCGATGCCACTGTCCCCACCCGTAATGAGCGCAACCTTCCCCTCCAGCTTCCCACTTCCCTTGTAATCCATCTTCTCAGCCACGGGACGAGGATTCATCTCGTCCTCGCGACCCGGGCGCGTCGATAATTGTTGAGCAGGTTTGGTCTTCTTCCGTTCCCTGGACTTGGCCACGACAGCCTCCTTGCAAACATGGACAGTTTGTCAGATCCGATCGCGTGATCGGACCGAACAACTCACCCAGCGGAATGCGGAGCAAGGAAGGTGCCAAGAACGAGAAAGACAGTGTGCCGCCACCACCCGTCGATCTAGCGGGCCAACGCCTCAACGACTTCCCCGCCCACAGGGACATTGTTCAACGTCCCACCCGTGTTGTCGCCGTAAAACAGCGCATCGCAACCCCGAAAGCAATCTTTTCCCCGCGACCATAAATTATCTTGCGCGCCCACGACTTAGCTGGCGCGCCCAATAGCTATCTGGCGCGCCCAATAGTGCCAGCATGCTCAAGCTCGGCAGCGCGGTCGAAAAAATTGTTAAGCCGCCGATGGAAAAGCCGATGCCCGCCCTGCCGGATCGGACGGGCTCTGTGTGTAGGGATGCGCGTAATCAATGACGATTCTATGGGCGCAAGTGGTTTCAGTATGCCAGACACGACAACCCCCGAAACGTCGTTTTCAGACGAAGAACACGAATTTTTCGGGGATATCGTCGAGGCGTGCGAATCTGGGGAACTAGGATTCGAACCTAGACAAAGCGCTCCAGAGGCGCTTGTGCTACCGTTACACCATTCCCCAATGGGAGAGCCCAATCTAGCCGGTGGGGCCGGGCTGTCAAGATCGTACGGCCGGGCTTGGGTGCGGGTTCTGGTTAGGGGGTGGGCTGGGGGCGGAAGACTTCGCGCACGTCGGGGAGGGCAATGCTGTGTTTGCCAATCAGGAGCTTGTCGTTTTCGATCTTGATATCGGGGCCGCTGAACACTTGGCCGGTCTTATCGCGAACGTGCCAGGCGGTGGCCCATTGTTCGGGTTCGCGGAGGGCGACCGCGATGGCTTCGGTGGTGGCGTCGAGGGTTTTCGGGCCGAAGACAGTGGAGACGACGTTGACCTTACCGTCCGCGAGAGTGATCGATTCACCGTCGAAGAAGTCACCGGACCGCAGTAGAACGCCAGCGCCGCCCCCGCGGCTGCTGAGGTTGGGGAATGTGGGTTGCAGAAGCACCCAAGCAACGTCCTCGACTGGAAGTGATCGCGAGGTACCACCGTCGGTCGGCTTGAAATGTACGGTGTCGGTGGTGATCGCGGTCACATCCCCCGCCAGCGCCCGACCATCGGTGAGCACGATCCCCTTAGTGGGCAGCGCCGACGCCGCGGCGGTTGTCGCGGGGGGGCCGGGAATGACTGAAACGTTGTCGTATCGCACTGGTCCGCTAAGCATGTTCACGTTGCTCGACGATGCCAGACCGACGAACACCTTCGCGGCCATCTTGATCGTCTGACTGCCCGTTTCTTCCCATGAAGAACCATCCACCGAGCGATAGGCGGTAAACAGGTCGCCTTGTCGGCT
>JBBRHE010000151.1:0-9456 GCA_038223165.1 Tepidisphaerales bacterium | reverse complement strand
ACTTCCGCTTCCAGGTGTAAAACGAGTTCTGGCTGAAAGCGTGCTCGCGGGACTGCTGATCAATTCAATGGTGCCCATTGCGGCCGGTGAACGGTGAGGCCGTCCCCACTGCACCGGCGACCAGTTCATGGCCACCAGCCGCCGACTTTTTCCTTCCTCCAATTGCCAGTCATACCGAATGAAATTCGCGCGAAGTTTCATTGGCGAGAACGTGGCTTGTCTGGTTCGTCGCAACACGCTCGAAGGAATGCTCAGCTCAGCGATCCATCCGGTCACCGCCCCGCGCTGGGTTATCGGCATGACCGCGGCGCGCAGGCCGGGGAGGGGAAATTGGGGAATGGTCCAGAAGTCATAGCGCATGACATCCTGCGTGAGAAGGCCGGCCGCATCGGACACCGCGGGGCGCGTGCAGAGGTGCAAGAACGTTGCCGTCTCTCCGGCAGGGTTCAATTGGATCTCAATGAACTGGACCCCGTCACCGACCGGGTCAAGGAATATCTCCACGGCGTCGCCGCTTGAAACATTCCCGTCATCAGAGCGGACGGAATACAGTTCCGCGTCTTCGCAGGTGAACCGGACCAGTAAGCTTTCGTCGGTCCATTGCAGGAGGACCTTCGTTGCCGGGACGACGCACCCTGACCCCTCCGGTCCGGTCGAAAGCGTAAGGGACGGAATGACTGCAGCACCGTGCCAGCCGGTTGTGTCAACCCCGGAGTTCGACTGGGACTCGTGGGCGGCACGCGGAACATCTATGCAAGGAAGGCTTCCCGGTCCCTGGCAACCCGCCGCAAGCAGCGCGGCCGCGACAACGCCCGGCGACCAACGCCGAAGCCTAATCAGTTCCTCATTCACTTGCGTTCCATTAAGCATCCCGGCTCCTTGTCCAGCTGCCGTTTACCTATGAGATTTCGCTCACTGCGATCTGTTGAAGTTCGATCCGCACTGGCCCCAACAACCCGGACGGAAGAGTCTTTCCCACTCCCCGACTCCCCAGCACATCCCACGCAAACTGGTTGCTCAGTAGATTGCTGACAACGACAGCGAGTTCGTTCTTTCCGCGGCGCACCCACTCGGTGATGTCCAGGCGGTAGGGAGGCCAGAGGCGAGTCCCGACGGGTTGGCCATTGATCCAAACCTCGGCACATTCGCGCACGTCCCCCAGATCGACATGGATGCGGTGGCCGGCAGTCTCCTCGAGCGAGAATGATTTTTGATAGACGCAGCGACCGCTAAACCACGCCAGCCCCAATTCAGTCCAGGAACGTAAAGGTGTTTGGTACGGAACGCACCTCAGTTGAAGCGGCCCATTGATGCCGAAGCCCGGCGCCATGGACGCACACTCGATCGCCACGAGCGTCGATCCCGGGTCCTTCGCTATCGGCAGCCAGTCCGCCGTGGTGCTCGCGTGATCCAGTTCGACCCGTTCCAATCGACCATTGATATAAAGCGCGTATTCACCTGCGACCGGAAGTGGCGTGGACAACGCGCTGGCACCCGCAGGGAGCCATGCACGGAAACAATGGCTGCTGCGGTCATCGAAGAGAAGTCCGTTGCGTCGACAATGTGCGGTTGGCCAGTCCGAATCGTCAAAAGCAGGTGTAAACCAAGAGTCCCACGGGAACGGTTCGCCGGCCGGCTCATGATCCGCCGCGCGAGTGCGGAATACCGGAATCTCGATCACCTGCCAGGCAGCGAACGGATCCGCAACGTCGGAAGCCATCGGCAGGAACGTCCAGTTACCCTCCATCGAAATGTGTCGGCTCGAAGTGACCTGCGCATCGAGCGCGAGGGGCTGTTCGTTCTCCGTGAGACACACGCATGTCAGCTCGTCTCCGTTCAAGGTCAGATCAAAGATCGTCCTCCCTAGCTCCACTCGTGAGCGCATCAGCACCGACATACCGGATTCAACGTCGAGGCGCCGAGTACGTCCCACGGCACGGACGCTTAGCACGAACGTCTTCGGAGTCTCGGCGGTATTGCAGATCAGATACAAGTGGCGATCGCCGACGATGCGATGCGACACCTCGACGTGCGCTGCATTTCCCGACAGCAGCTGCACATCGGGTTCGATCCAGTCGCGCACGCAATCGCACACCATGTCGTGCGACAACACAAACTTCGCCTGACGACGAAGGCGACCCACCTCGCTACTAAGACCGAGATCGTTCCTGCCCTGCTCCATGCTCACGTCCGGCCATCGCCCGACAACAATGACTCGCCCCCCGCGTTCCGCAAAATCCGCGACGCGCACCAGGTCAACCAGTCTTATTGTTCGCATGGGCGGTAACACCAGCACCCGATAGGCCTCATCACTGATCCGGATAGTTCCGTCGTCCAACACCGCATCCTGCAACGCCTGCCCGTCGATCACATCCAGGTCGATTTGGGACGCCATGAGCGTGTCGATGATTGCATCGAAGTTTTCACAATCCGGGCGGCAGGGCGCTTCCTTCCATGACTCCGTGGCCCAGGGAAACCCCGCTCCTCGGCCGCCCGTGCTGTCACCCCACCAAGAAACCAGAGGATAAAAGACTGCCACGTCGGCTACGTGCCGACCCTGCCGATTGAGCCAGCATTGTCGCGCAGTCGTAGCGGCGATGAGGTCGTAGTATTTCCAGTACGGATTATGTTCAAAGAAGCTGGGCGGGCATTCCACTTTGGGATTGTCGATCGTCTGAAAGAACGCGTGCGGAACGAGATGAGTCACTCCCGCGATCGCCAGGCGATTGCAAGCCTTACGAATCATGCGCGGCGAACACGCCCATAGCCCTAGCAGGCCGAACGCTTCGCACACCACTTCGCGCCGTCCCGTGACATGGGCGACCGACACGGCCGTCTTCAGCCAAGCGAACGGGACAGGCCCGTTCAACGCATCGAGGCCAACCCATTGCTGGCGGCGCAGTGAGCGGAACAAGTCGGCAGCGACCATCCAGCTCCGCGATTCTTCATAGCTGTGGCCCGTTAGCGCTAGATGGTGCCGTTCACACCAATCGGCGAGTTGCCCCACGAACCGTTCGGAGTACAGGTGCGCGACCGTATCCCAATAGTCGCACCGTGTCTTTTCTGCCAAGGGGTGCCCGTCGTAAAACAATAAGGGCAGAAGCGCTTGCAGCTCGTATCCCGCCCTTGCGCGAAACTGCTCCAGAAAATCCGCTGTCCAAGTAAAAGGTCCGCTCGCGTAAGGACCGCACTCGTCATAAAAAACCGATTGGATGCGGGTGCCGAACAGGTGTCCGTAACGCTTGGCGTATTGTTCGTGGGTAACTTCAATGAACCGTCGCGTCGGTTCAACGGCCAGATAGTCGATTACGCCACCGTTGCCCATCCGCAGCGGAGAAGGATGGATCGTGCGAATGGTGTAGAAAACCATCACGACCCATGCTCCCGCAGGCACGTCCAGATGGATTACTTCGGTGTCGCTGCTCGGTGGGGCAAGTGCCGCCAATTTTGTAAGATCGGGTAAGTTGTCGCCTCGTTGTGGGGCACGAAAGGCGGCAACAAACCCCTCGCGCCTTCCCCACCCTTTTAGACCGTCGGTCCACCCGGCGAGGTGAGCAATGCCCGGTCCCTCGACCGCAACGGACTTCATTCCCAAGCCTAATGCGCAGCACGACACATCGCTCGTCACCCGACCCCCGGCGGGGCCACTCGACCAGTTGAATTCATCATACAGATGTACAACGACATCGTCTCGCTCAGCCAGTTCGATGAGGTGATCGAACGCCCTCCAGTAACGGTCGGTTAAGTAGTCGCGCCGGTCCATGCCGAAACGTGGGTGCGGCATCACCTGATGTACACTCTTAGCGTTCATCTCCGACACTTGTCGGGCGTATTCCTCCCCATTGACGCTTCCGTTGAGAAACCAAAACGGAATTTGCGCGCAATCCCGAGGCGGGAGGGCAAATTCTGACTCCGAGAAATCGGCAGTACGGGTCATAAAGTCTCGGGTTGGGTTTCGTCGACCGCCGCGAGAAACACGACGTCCTGCGGTGTGAGCTTCGGGTCCGACGCTGACATAGCGTCGGACAGGTGTGCAGGTGAGTGGGTGCCAAGTACCGCGATGACCAAGTCGGCCTGCCCACAAGATTGTGCCCACTGCCCCAACGCCCGCTCCCTAGAGCTGTCACGGTCGGAACGCCAGAAGGCGTAGCAGTCGGCGATGTCAAAAAAATTACCACCGCCCTCGATAAAGGCGTCGAACACTGCCCGTCCCTTTTCACTCCCAATCTTCGCCGACCGCTCGGCGGTCCCCCGGCACACGGGCGAAACTGAAAGAGTGGTAGCTGGGATGGTCGTTCTCGCTGCCATATAAGTCCGGAGAGATGCTATTTTCCTCGCACGCCCAACACGTTTGAATAGTCCGAGAGGTCACCAGAACTCGAACGTGAACGAAGGCGGTAAAACATATACTTTGCGGTGGCCGGCGGGGCATCACGGAATTCCGGCGACACCTGTTTGTCGTGGAGAACGGTCCATCGCTCGTCTCCGGAGGCGATGAGCCTTTCAACGATGTACTCCGTGGCCCCCTCGGGCGCGGTCCACTTCAAGGTCACCGCGCCCCCATCGACCGGTGAGGCGGAAAGATCCCACACTGCGGCGGTCGGTTTGGCGTCAGGCCGCCAGACGTACAGAGTCGTATGGTTCAGGAAGTTGTCGTGGTAGGTCACCAGATAGCTGTTGTCCTTCCTCCGCATCACGCGTAAACCGCACGGCGAGTCCATCAGTCCATAATTGAGAGGAGAATTACTGAGTTGATTTCCTTTCGCGGGGTCCTCAACCCGCAAGCTCGGCCCCATTTCCCACATCCCTGCAAACTCACCGCTGTCGGCATGGTAGACCCGAATACGCCCGAGCCGGGCATATCCTACGAAAACGTAATCCCCCTCGGCCGTCAACATGCTGGGCAGATCCAGCGCGGCGTGGCGATCGATGTTTCGGGTGGAATCAAACGGTATTTCCCTCACCCATGAAGCCGCGGGTGGAGCTATGAGTACACTGGGATCCTTTTGCCCTTCGGCACTTTTGAGCCATCCATCGAAACGCGAAATGCAGTTGCCCACCACTCGCCCTTCGGGTTGCTCCAGTCCCGGCACGGTCATGCTCGCCGCTTGCGATGCCGGGAGCGCGCCGGAAAGGAACATCAGGTCCCGTTCGGCGTCATAGCTGATGCGGCCTGCGTTCTTGTTAAATTCAGAGGGAATCTTCCAAGCGTGGCTGTCGGCGAACGAGTAACTCAGTGCGCCGTTGGTCACAATGGGCTTGAAGTAACGGATGAACCGTTCATTATTCGAGAGCCAGAGTCCCCCGCGGGAGTCCACGGTCATGCCGTAATATACGGGCCCGTCGAAGTTATCATTACGCACGTAAGAGATTGAGCGTGCTTTAAATTCGTCCGGCTGGTAATCGCCGTCCCCGTTGGAATCGGTCCAGAACCATTCCCCGTGCTCAGGCTGACCGGGAAATTTAGCCGACCATTGCGCGTGAGGCCCATAGGCCCCGCACGGGATGGCGATTTCTGAATTCGGCTCGAAGCGGTAGATGGCCAACGGCTTACCTGCACTGCCGGTTCCGGCGACGATCATGAATTTCTTGCCCTCGACATACCGAACGTACACTGCATCGCGATCCAGCGCACGATCAAACGAGCGAAGGTCGTTGGGGTATCGGAAGCGATCGTGCGTGAAAGCGACGGTCTTCCAGTTCTCTCCCGCCCGTCCGTCGGCATTGACCAGAAACTTGCGCTGCGCGCTGTAAAGTATATTTTCCTGTTTTCCGTCCGGGCCTCGATCCCAGTCGGGTTCGTCCATAAACATCAGTCCTTCACGCAGCCACTTGACGGCCCCGTCCGGTCGCAGGCAGGACAACGTTGCTCCGGAGATGTCAACGTCAATCGGGTTACCGTCCTGGGCAAGGTAAAGGTTGCCCGCAGCATCGGCGCCGATGTCCGTCAGGTAAGCGTATCGGTCGGGGCCGAGCGTGCCGGGCACGGGGCCGGCGAGCATTCCTCCTTTGACACCGATCGTTCGCACCATTTTTCCAGACGACGACGGATCGAACACCTTGATGTTAAGATCCTGACCATTGTCGGCGACGTAGAGCATCCCGTCAGGCCCAGCCGTCAGACCCGCGAGATCCAATTCAGAGATGAGAACAATCGGGTCGCCCGCTGGCTGAAGGTCACGCGTCAGCGGAACGATCCGCGCGGGCGTGTGAGTCCGGCCTGTGACACGCCGACCGAAAACTTCGATCGCGCTGATCGAAGCGGTCTTGCCCCCTTTGCCGGCGTCAAAATCGATCGCGATTTCGCCTTCTCCGGTCGCACGCACGTCGAACTCCTTGACCACCGCACGGTTGACGCCTCCGATTTCCTTGAACAGATCGAAGCCTGCCAGCACCGGCTCATTGTTGATGCGAACACCGAAAACACGTTCCCCCACTTTCGTCGCATTCGGCTCGACCATGTGCAGACGGACCTTTGCGGCCGAGTCGGGTGCAAAGCCATTCAGTTTGTAGAGCGACCGCGGCGTGAGAAAGGCTGAACTGTACAATTCTGCAGGGGCCGGGCGAGCGACTTTGGAAAGATCGACTTCACCTTTGATCGGGACGACCGTTCCTTTCCATCGCCAGAAGTCGCGGGCAAAGTCGCCGATCCGGTCTCCACCTGCGCGGATTCGGACGCTGCGTTCTTCCGTCTCCAGCTCTCTCTGGCTGACGGCCCAGACCCATTGGCGGCTTGAGTCATAAGCCAGCCGGTCGGGTCGATCCATTGTGAACGCCAATGGTTTCCCGTCCACCGTTACGGGTTGCATCGTTTCTCGGTCCAGCGCGACAACTCGGTTCTCCCGGGCAAGCGACACGTACAAGCGACCCTGGTTGTCCGCGGTCAGCCCACGCAAGTGTTCGCCCGATTTATCCACCACGAGCCCGTGCTGGTAATCCCCGAACCCGCCCGGAAACGGCGCAAACCGACCCGTCCGGTCAAGACGCACGACAGTCGTCCACAGTCCGCCGGGGGGCGTGTACTTCGGTCCGCCGGTCGAGGTTTTCTCAGTCCCATTCCCTCGCCCCTGATTGCGCTGCGCGAAATAGAAGTACTTGTCATCGACTGCGGCAGCGGAGGAAAACCAGATGTGATATGGCGCGTCATCGATCGATTCGGATTGATATCCATCGTGCAAAATGGCGTAGCGCTTCCCGTCACCCCGGCCTTGGATAAAGACAGTGCCGTCCGGTGCTACGGCGAGAGCCTGAATGCCCGGCTGTATCCTCGCCCCGCGCAGCCCCGGCCATGCTTGTCCGGTCGGCATGCGGATGGCATCCGTCCAGCCTCCCCAGGTATTTCCGACCCACAGGGTCGTAACATTCCTCAAGCGCGGTTCTGCCTGCTTCAACGCATCCTGGGGTGGCATGCCCACCTGGCCGTTCGCGATCGGCACACCGACGGCGATAAAAAGAAGCGTCACCACGAAAATTTTGAAGTACATGCTTTCCAGTCCCAACATTCAGCACCTACGCCCTTCATTCGAATCAATCCGGCATCAGAACCCACCGCGCCACGTTGCCCGGCTTGGCCGCGTAGTAGGGGTGCAAAGCTAGGCCATTGTTCTTACCTGACCGATCCGTTCCAAAGTCCACCACTCCGTCAGTGGCGCTGTTGAACCGGAAGCAGATACCGATGCTCGTCCCCCCGCGGGGTGCGTCGATATTCAGTACCTCCCATGGGATAGCCGCCCGATACACGCGCTTCCCATCAACCAACGCCACGGAGTGCCGTGCTGACTTGACCGCGTGCTGGCGCACCTGCCCTTGTGGTTGACGTGGAAAATAATGGGTCCTCGGCATGCCGGGACTCAGAAGACACCACAACTCTGAGCCGCCATCGGCAGTGGCGTATAGCGAAAATTCATAGTCCGTGTCGGGCACGGCATTAAATCCCCCGGGCACGCGATCTCGCGGGTATTGTAAGTCATGGGTCTTCGTGAACCGGTCCTCCGGCGGATCGATATCGATGCCGAACTGGAAGATGTCCCCATTGAAGGGACTTTCGGAACCAAACCCCTTGCGATACACATGCGCAGCGTCCTTAAAGTCGATCTTCCACTTGTCCGCGAACTCTCGGTAACGCGTTTCCAATCCGATGCTGTCACTGTTGTGGAAATACTGCTCTTGATCCCAAGTCTCCAGACGCTGCTTGGGCTTGAGGGAGGTTCCGTCAACGGTTGCCAGAAGATACAAATTGTGTTTGTCCCATGCGAAGCGGACTTCGGCATGCCGCGTCTCGACCTGCTTGGCAGTGTTACCCAGGAAGGGCAGCCATGCGGCTTCGATCGGGTTGGTCTGCACGCCTGCCGCACGCAAGACATGAACCGCTGGAATCTTATCCCAGAGGGCAATCTCCGCATCCGGGGGCAGTGTTGCGTGCGAGATCACCATCTGCTGCGCCACTTCCGTCCATTCATCCTCAGTTTCGCCGGAACGGAAGCGATACCGCAGCGGCAACCCTTGAGGCGGCATTTTTTGGACGGGCACCTCGCCAGCCCATCGACCACCGGCCTCGACCTTCACCGCTTGGTCGTGCCGCAGCGGGAACTCCGGCAGCATTGATTCGACAACCAACACGCCCGAAAGGGACTTGTTTCGCAAGTTGTGAACAGTAACGGGCAACGCGGCAGGCTTGTTCGGCGACGGATGTGCGGCCATCGTGCCGGGGAGAATCTCCACCTGCCGCAGCCCTTGCAGACTACCGGAGCCAACCGTGCTTCGGACGTATTCCGCGCCACGGGTGGAGTGCAGATAAAACGCCGACGCGCTCATCGGAATTTTGAATCGCTTGTCGGCGTTGCGGGCTAGCGCGTTCCCTGCCGAATCCAACACCGTGAGCGCTTCGCTTGGGTCTTCGACTTCCAATTCTCCATCAGGCGCTGACATCGACTGAGGCCAAGCCAGGTCACGGGGATTGCCGCTCGCCAACGGCAGTTGTTTTCCGAACAACACAAATCGGGCGTCGGTATCCGTACCGAACTGAAACAGCCAGGGCTGGTGGTCACGGAAGACGATCTGCTGAAACGGACGATCGGCGATGACAGCATTCCAGGCATTGACCGCCGCGGAGACTGTTTTGGGTGTCCACACATCGCCGATCTTCTGAAACAGGGCGTCATTCAGGCAAGGATTCAGCGTTTTCTGTCCCGAAGCCAGGAACTGCGCCATGAACTGCGGCAATAGCACTTCCGAGCGAGCGCCCCACGTTTCGGTTTCGATGCTCACCTTGCCGTGCTTTGCCGCAACCATTGGACCGTAACACATGGTGGGTGCGACGTAATGATCCGAGAACCCATCCAGCAGGTCGATCCATTCGGTCGTGCCGACGGACAACAGCTTGTCCTCGGTATTCATGATGGACGAGGCTGCGAACAGCTTTAGCCCCGATGCATCAGCGCGGGCCCGCTTGCTGAT
>JBBRHE010000150.1:0-9505 GCA_038223165.1 Tepidisphaerales bacterium | reverse complement strand
AATCACCCTTACCCTGCCTCTCGCGAAGGCCCTGGAGAGAGTCCGAAGAGCTCCCGTTGGCATGAAAAACGAAGTATCGGTTCCGCTGAGAAAACTAAAACGCCAAACGACCGCGGGACGCACCCTTTGATGCGTCCCGCGGTCGTGTGGTTTGCACTGGTCGAGGTGACCTCAGGCAGCGTTAGTCGTCTTCGTCGCCGAAGTCATCGTCGTCGTCGTCCTCTTCGTCTTCATCGTCTTCGAACTCGTCATCGGGATCTTCGAAGTCGTCGTCCTCTTCTTCGTCTTCGTCGTCATCCTCGTCGTCGTCATCTTCGTCGGCGTCGGCGTCTTCTTCGGCGTCTTCCTCTTCCTCTTCCTCGGCGTCGTCTTCTTCCTCGTCGTCGTCAGCCTCGTCTTCGTCCTCATCTTCCCCGGCGTCTTCTTCATCCTTGGCCTTGCGCTTGGCGGCGCTGGGGCGAAGGTCGTCGTTGAGGAGCAGCGCCACGGCCTCGAGCGTGAGGGCCGCCGTTTCACCGAGCGAGGCGAGCGAGCGGCTGCGCAGGGGGTCGGGCAGCGTGAGATCAAAATCAGCAACATTCAGAGCGGCGGGTGTCATGGCGTCTTCCCTCTGAGGACGTACGGAACGCAGCGACCGTTCACGGTCACACGGGCGGGTATATGAACCAGAAGCGTAGGACGTGTCAACGTCGTTTTCACGTTCGTTGACAATCACCACGCTAAAGTGTTTCAGCCCAAAGCCGCGGTATTGAAGCGAGGCAGTACCCGTGCGTCAAGCGAGAAAGCGCCCCTTTGGAAAATCGGTCACCGGCGCTAGCTGATATGCCGGGTAGCGCAGGGTATGCACAGCAAGCAGATCAGCGGTCTTTTGGGCTCAGTTTAGAGTCGATGGCAGTGATCGGGTCGTCGATCTTTGCACGCCGCAACAGCAGAGCGTTGCCAATGACCGTGACGTCCGACAGCGCCATCGCGCCGGCAGCGATCAGTGGATTCAACAGCCCGAACGCCGCCAACGGGATAGCGAGCACGTTGTAGATGAACGCGAAAAAGAGATTCTGCCGGATCGTGCGCATCGTCGCGCGTGACAGGCGGATGGACTGTGCCACACCGCGCAGCGACCCACTGACGAGCACGATGTCACCGGCTTCTTTGGCGATATCAGACCCCGTACCGATCGCGATGCCGAGATCGGCCTGGGCCAAAGCGCCGGCATCGTTGATGCCGTCACCGACCATGGCGACTTTAGATTTTTTATTCTGGAGCGCCGCGATGACCTGCGCCTTCCCGGCCGGCTTCACGTTCGCGTGGACCGAATCGATCCCGACCTGTCTGGCGATCGCGCTGGCCGCGATCTGGTTGTCGCCGGTTAACAGTTCCGTTTTAAGCCCCATCGCATGTAACGCCGCGATCGAGGCGGAGGAATCGGATTTAATTCGATCGGTGATGGAAATTCGACCCACCAGCTCGACGCGCGCATCACGCTTAACCGCGACCAGCACCCACGATTTCGCCAACTCGGTCGAATCCTTCGATCCGATGCCCCACGCCCCGACGCTACCGATCCCACCGTGCTTTTCCAGCAATTCCTTGTTGCCAACCAGCAACGTGAGGCCGTCGACCTGCGCGACGACCCCATAACCGGCATCGTCGTCGAACGATGCGGGTTCGGGGAAGTCGATCTGTGCTTCCTTGGCGGCCGCAACGATCGCGTTTGCGATCGGGTGACGACTGAATTGCTCGGCAGCGGCAGCGAGGCGGAGGACGTCCAGTTCGATACCCTCTTCGCGAATGACGTCCGCGACGACCGGCTTGCCTTCGGTCACCGTGCCCGTCTTGTCGAGCAAGACCGTGTCGATCTTCTCCGCAGCCTGCAGGGCGTCGATATCGCGTACAAGGATGCCTCGCCGAGCGCCCATGCCGGTTCCAACCATCAACGCCGCGGGGACGGCCAGGCCGAGCGCGCAGGGGCAGGCGATAATTAACACGCTACAGACGGCCTTGGCAAGGTCGGCCCAAAGGACGGCGGACTCGTGGCCCTTTAGCGTGCCGTAGACGTACCAACCGACCGCGGTCACCAGCGCGATCAGCAGGACTGCGGGCACGAAGATCGCGCTGATGCGGTCGGCGAGCTGTTGGACGGGCGGTTTGCTGGCTTGCGCGTGCTCGACCAGACGGACGATCTGTGCCAGCGCCGTTTCCGAGCCGACCTGCGTGACGCGCACCGTCAACCGACCGTCGCGGTTGATCGTCCCACCGATGACCTTGTCACCGGGCCCGCGCGTGACGGGCAGGGGTTCACCGGTCAGCATCGATTCATCCACGCTGGCCCGGCCGGCCGTCACGATCCCATCGACGGGGATTTTGTCGCCAGGCTTTACCAGCACGCGGTCGTTCACGACGAGGTCGGCAACCGGCACCTCGATCGTCTGCAGGTTATCGCGTTTCCACGCCTTGGCTGGCGCAAGATCGAGCAGTTCGCGGATCGCGCTGCCGGCCGAGTTGCGAGCGCGGGCTTCCATCCAGTGCCCAAGGCTGATGAGGGCGAGCAAACCGGTCGACTCCATGAAGTACAGGTGGGGGAGCGTCCCAAATGCGCCGGTGAGGTAGCCGATGAACGAGACGAGGCTGTACACATAGGCAACGGTCGCGCCCATGCTGATCAGCGTGTCCATGTTGCTCGTGCCACGGCGGAGCGCGCTCCAGGCGCTGCGGTAGAAGCTTGATCCGACGTAAACGATCGCAATCGTGCTGGTGACCGCAGCGACGTACTCAAGCCAAAGGTGCGGCGGGGCGGGGGCACCGCCGTGCGATGCGTGAGCGGTGGTGGAAGTGGCTTGCAGAACCCAGTGGGTTACTTCAACGGGAAACCAAAGCAGCGCACCGACGACGAACCGCCGGAACCAGTTGGCCGTGTGATGCGCCTGGTCTTCCATGCGTTGGTGTTCCGCGTCGGCGGCATTATGCGAGGCATCTTCGGGCTTGGCGGGGTAACCACTGTTGGTGATGGCACCGGCAATTTGGGCCACGTCCGTCTTGCTCGGGTCGAATGACACCGCAGCCCGCCCGCGGGCGAGGTTCACATTGGCCGAATGGACGCCTTGCACCTTCTTGATCGCGTTCTGCACGTGCGCGACGCAGCTGGCGCAGTCCATTCCGCTGACCGAAATGCCGATCTCGCACGCGTCGCTTGCTTCGGTTGGTTCGATGGTCGTATTGCTCATGGTGAGCCCGTGAAGAGGACACAGGTTACAGATATCGCGCCAAGAGCGTTCGCACCTCGGCCGACAGTTCGGTGGGTGATCGCTTCTTCGATTCCGGGTGCGCGTCACTCGTGCCGGCCACGCAGGTCTCAAGACGCTCGGACAGCAGTTGCACGCCCAACGCATCCAGCGCCGACCGCGTGGCAGCCAGTTGCGTCAACACGTCGACGCAATAACGGTTCTCCTCCACCATTTTCTGCAGCCCGGCAACGTGTCCGTCGATGCGGTCCAGACAGTGCTCGACCGATGTTCGTTTGACCCTGGTCATACAGAACACGATACCCCTGGGGGGTATAAGTCCACCGATGAAAAAAACCGACGGTTTAATCGTCGGTTTTTCTCTCGTTCGTGATGGGTCGTCGCCGGCTTACTTCATCTTGGCGACGTATTTTTCCGGGTCTGCGTTAAATTTCTTAACGCACGACGAGCAACAGAACGCGATCGTCTGGCCCTTGTAATCGACTGTCACATCCGGGTCGATCTCGTCTTCGAGCATGACGGGGCAGAACTTGTTGACGGGGGTCGGCTTCGTCGTCGGACCAGCCGGGGCCTTATCCTCGGCAACGGCAAACGAGGCTGACGCGATCATCAGGGCGGCAAATGGCAACATGAACTTCATAAGTGCTCCAAATGTGAATGCGACACGGCGAAAGTTTACGACGGTTACTTCTTGAAGTAAGCCGCGTTTTTCTCGATAAATTCCGACCACTCGGCCGGCAGGTCTTCCAGTGGAAAGATCGCCTTGACCGGGCACTCGTCGACACACAAACCGCAATCGATGCAGACGTCTGGGTCAATGTACAGCATCTCGGCGGCTTCGAAGTTGGGATTGTCCTTCGTAGGATGAATGCAATCGACCGGGCAGACCGCAACGCATGCGGTGTCCTTCGTGCCGATGCAAGGTTGAGCAATAATATGCGACATTCTCTGGCGACTCCTGGGTGGTCTGCGGGATTATAGAGGCGATCCGGTCCGCTTCAACAGGGAAAACATTAACGTCACACCGGGGGCGGAGGACGCTAATGCCAGCTAAACTGCGACTTCCTCATCAGCCTCTTCCATCATTTCCACGTCATTTGTCAGGTCGGCAGTCGCTGCGGGAGTCGTTTCCGCGATTTCTTCCTTGAACAACTGTTGTTGCTGCAAGCGCCTCATCCGCTTCACCCCGGCGCCGCTGAAGACGACGTTTTCCGTACCTAGCAGGCGGTCGAGATCGTCTTTGAGGTTCTTGGATGGCCGGATGCTCAGGTTCTTCAAGTGAAGAATCACTTTCCCATTGGTGGTCGCCACCTGCAGGAAGACTTTGGTTTGACCCTTGGCCTTTTCGAGGAACGGCTTGAGCTGGGGCAGCATGTCGGCGGTGTGTTTCGATGGGTCGATCTTCAACCCAAGGTCCGTCGTCAGTCGGCCGACCGCTTCATTTACCGGGATCACCTCGTTCACCATCAGGCTGGGCGTCTCCCGTTTGCGATCGATCTTACCTTTGACGAACACGATCGCCTCGTTCATGACGGCGTCGGGATAGACGCGCGTCACCTCGGCGAACGTCTCGGCGAAGAGGGTGCCGTCGATTTGACCGTCCATGTCTTCCAGCGTGATCATCGCCATCTGCATGCCCGCGCTGCGGCCGTTCTTCGTGACGACCTTCTTCACACGGTTGATCATCCCACCGATCGTTACCTCAGTCCCTTCGGGCAGGGCCATCGCTTCCTTCGTGCTGGCGGTGGTGTAGCGGTCGATGGACGACTGATGCTCGGTCAGTGGGTGGCTGGTGATGTAGAAGCCGAGCAGTTCCTTTTCAAACTTCAGCAAATCGGCGCTCTGAATTTCCTCGACGTCTGGCAGCGCATCGCCTGCGCCGCGCGTCGGTGATGTTGTCGACGCGGCGCCACTGCCGAACATGCTCATCTGACCGTTGCGCTTGTCGGCCTGGGCACGGGCACCGGCGTCGTAGGCGGTTTCCATCGCTGCCAGAAACTGGGCGCGCAAACCGGGCATCGACGAGAACGCGCCGCACTTGATGAGTGCTTCGATCGTCCCACGCTGCACCGCGCGTAAGTCGACGCGGTCGCAGAAGTCGTACAAACCAGTAAACGGACCCTTGGCGACGCGTTCCTTAACGATCGTCTCGACCGCCTTCTCACCCACACCGCGCACCGCCGCCAGCCCGAAGCGAATGACGCCTTCAAGCTGCTTGGGCTTAGCCGTCTTCGCCTTGGACTTCTTACCGTCGTCCTTTTCTACATACACCGGCGTGAAATCGTTGGCCGATACGTTCACGTCCGGCGGCAGCACCTTGATGCCCTTTGTCCCGTCCGCCAATGTCATCCGACGGCACTCTTCGATGTATTCGACCGACTTTTCCGTGTTCCCGATTTCATACGTGAGCAGCGCCGCCATGTACTCGACGGGGTGGTAGGTTTTCAGGTAGGCCGTCTGGAACGCAACGACCGCGTAGCGCGTGCTGTGCGATTTATTGAAGCCGTAGCCACCGAACTTCAGAATATGTTCGAAGATCTGTTCGGACTGTTCCTTGCTGATGCCCTTAGCGATGCACCCCTTGAGGAACTCGGGCTTAAACTTCGCGATGACGTCGGTCATCTTCTTGCCGATGGCTTTAATCAGCTTGTATGCAGCCGACAGCTCGATGCCGCCGAGCTCGTTGAAGATCTGCATGACCTGTTCCTGGTAGACCATGATGCCGTAGGTCTCGCTCAGGATCTTGTCCATGATCGGGTGGACATTGGGCACCTGTTCCTTGCCATGCTTGCGGGCACAGTAAGAGGGAATCAGTTCCATCGGCCCCGGTCGGTAGAGCGCGTTGGCAGCGATGAGGTCTTCAAGGCGGTCCGGCGCCATCTTCATCAGAAGGTCCTGCATGCCGCCGGATTCAAACTGGAACACGCCTCGGGTTTCACCACGGCAGAAGAGGTCTAAAACCTTGCGGTCGGTGAGGTCGAGCTTTTCGACGTCAATGTCGAGGTTCTTCGTTTCCTTCACGAGCTTGACGGCGCGCGTGATGACGCTGAGTGTGCGCAGACCGAGGAAGTCCATCTTCAGCAGACCGCACTTCTCGGCGATCGGGCCTTCATACTGCGTGAGGATGTTGTCGTCAGAATCCTTATAGAGCGGGACGAGCTCGTCCAGCGGCATATCCGCGATGATGACGCCAGCGGCGTGCATGCCAGCGTTGCGGCAGAGGCCCTCGAGCTTTTTGGCCAGATCGATGACGTTCTTGATCGTCGGATTTTCTCGGTACAGCTTGTCGAGTTCGGGGACGCCCTTCATCGCTTTATCGAGCGTCATACCCGGCACACCGGGGATCAGCTTCGTCAGCTTGTCAATCTCGGGCAGTGGCACACCGAGCACCCGACCGACGTCCTTGCACGCCGCCTTGGCTGCGAGTGTGCCGAACGTGATGATCTGCGCGACGTGACCGTACTTGTTGCGCACATACTCAATCACACGCCCGCGACCGTCCTGGCAGATGTCGATATCGATATCGGGCATCTCCTTACGACTCGGGTCCATGAACCGCTCGAACAGCAATCCGTAGGTGATCGGGTCGACGTTGCAGAGCCCCAGCAGGTAACCCACCATCGTCCCAACACCGCTACCACGCGCGCCGACCGGAATGCCGTTGTCGCGCGCGAAGTTGCAGAAGTCCCAGACGATCAGGAAGTAGCTGCAGAAGTTTTTGGAGATGATGACCTTGAGTTCTTTTTCAAGGCGATCGCGAACGGCTTGGGAGACGTCGGTCGTGCCGTAACGCCAGACGAGACCGTCTTCACAAAGCTGGCGCAGGTATGCGGCATCGAGGCCTTCCTCTGCCGTACCATGGGCGGCCCGCCCATGCTCCTTGCTTTGTTGCTCAGAAGAGGACACGGGCGAACCCCCCGTGGTACGGGCCAGAAAATCACTTCGCAGTTTCTCCGTCGGCACCTTGTAGACCGGCGCGTACTGTTTGCTGAAATCCAGTTCCACATTGCACATCTGAGCGATGCGCAGCGTGTTCTCCATCGCGCCGGGGAAATGCCCGATCGCCGCTTGCATCTCGTCGGGTGATTTCAGATACAGCTCGGTCGGATACTTCAACCGGTTCTCTTCGTTCAACAATCGGCCCATGCTGATGCAGCAGAGCACGTCGTGCGAGTGGTGGTCTTCCTTCTTCAAAAAGTGAACGTCGTTCGTGCCGACGATGCCCACGCCGAGCTTGTTGGCGACTTCAATCAGTTCCGGGTTGACCTGGTCCTGTTCCTTGATGTGCTTTTGCACCTCGATAAAAAACCGATCCGGCGCGAAGATGCTCGCGTACGTCTCGGCGGCCTCTTTGGCGAACTTGTTGTTGCGCTTCATCAGCGAACTGGCGACCTCACCACCCAGGCAGGCGCTCGTACCGATCAAACCCTTGCTGTATTCCTTCAGGATCGTCTTATCGATGCGCGGCTTGTAGTAGAACCCCTCCCGATACGCGAGGCTGCTGAGCTTGATGAGGTTTTTGTATCCTTCGAGGTTCTCGGCCAGCAGCAGCAGGTGGTACGCCGTCTCGCCCGGCTGACCACTGCGGTCGGTGCGATCACCGGGCGCGATGTAGGCCTCCATCCCGATGATCGGCTTGATCCCTTCCTTCTTGCAGTCGTTGTAAAACTCGATCACCCCAAACATGCAGCCGTGGTCGGTGATTGCCAGGCTTTCCATTCCCAGCTCTTTGGCCCGCTTGGCCAAACTCGAGCATTTGCAGGCCCCGTCGAGCAGTGAATAGTGCGTGTGAACGTGAAGGTGACAAAACTGATTGGCCATGTGAAACGCCCGTCCGTGGTTAAGCTGCCCACCTTATAGCGCGCAAACAGTCACCGAACAAGATAGGGGTGGTAACGCAACACGTTGCCCACATCCATGACAAGGTGGACGACGAACTCAACTGCACCACGAGTGCATCAGAAGGTTGCGTCCCGGAAGCGCACTGTCGTTAGCGCATTCGACTTGCTGGATGCGGCCATACCGACGTACATCGTATCGGGGGCGTTTATGGTGATCGTCCGTGTCAGCGACCACGTCACACCGTCGGCGCTCGAGAAGGTGCTGAACGTATCACCAACTCGACGCAGGCGCACCCACACTTCGGCGAACGAGAGGCTGCCGGTGACGGTTTGGGTCGTCCCACCGTTCGTTGTCGAACGGTACTGCGAAGCGTTTTGGGTTGGCGTGATGAGCGCGCCAACATAGGCGCTGCCACTGCTGAGAGACGACCGCGCCATCAACCCGGCCTTGGCGTGCGAGTTGGACTTGGTGAACTCTGCGATGCGCGTGCTGATGTCGAAGTCGCCGGCGATTGACCTGTAGACGAACCGGAAGCTGTCGGCCGTGCTGGTGATGCCACCGACGCCACCGGCCGTCAGGTCATAGTTGATGCCGGTGGTGAGGGTTGTCGTCGTTCCGTTTGACGAGGCGCCGTTGATGTTCGCAGTGCTGAACGAAGCAACGGCAGGACTGGGCGTTAAACGACTAGCCGGGACGATCTGCTTGGCCTGCGACGAACTTGCCCACAGCAGCTTGATCAATGCGTTGCCGACATTCTCTGCATAGTCGAGGCGAATGGTGGACACCTGGCCCGCGTTCAGCGCGATCGTGCCGCTGTTCTCCGTCACGCTGTGATCGGTCCAATTGTTGACGACAAGCTTCCCGTCCACCCAGAGCCGCACACGGTCGTCGCTTTGCGTGTAGAACGTGTAGGTCTGCGAGAACTGCGGTGTGACTTTGCCCGTCCAGCGCACCGCGAACTTGTCGACGCCAAAACCACTCGCTGGCGCTGCGGTCTTCCAGTCGAAATTCACATCGGCGTCGACGCGATTGAGCAGCTTGCCGGTGAAGTTGATGTTGTCGTAGTACGTCGCCCGCAGGCCAGTGCCAATTGGCGCGGTTGTCGCGACATAGTTAGCGGTGTAAGTCGCCGCGGTCGCGGGGGTGGTGATGTCGTGCGTCGCAACGCCACCATCAGACCACCCGGTGAACTGGTACGTCACACCACTCAGCATCTGCGTCGTGGGTGCGCCCAGCGTGCGGACGACACCGACGACGCTTTGCGTGCTGAACGGCGCGGTCGACGGTTGGCCGTCGAGCGTCAATGATAGCCCAACAAAGTTCGACCCGACCGTCAGGTTCACCACACGCGGCGTTACGTCGCGAACGACGGTCGTCGACAGTCCGCCCGAGTCCACGACCGTTAGCGTGATACGGTAGAAGAC